>JBDLHX010000066.1:0-13672 GCA_039715165.1 Actinomycetota bacterium | reverse complement strand
ACCTTCCCGCTGCCGGTGCGCTTGAAGCGCTTGGCAGCTCCTTTGTGCGTCTTCATCTTCGGCACAGTTCCACTCTCCTACTCGTCCGCTTCGTCGGCGATGGCATCGTCCGACGTCACGGTTTCGATATCTTCAGCGGGCCGTTCAGACTGACGAAGCGGTGAAAGCACCATCGTCATCTGTCGACCCTCAAACTTCGGTGCGATCTCCATCTCGCCGTAGTCGGCCACGCTGTCGCGCAGCTTGGCGAGAATCTCGTTTCCGATCTCCGGGTGGGTGATCTCCCGGCCTCGGAACCGCATCGTGACCTTCACTTTGTCGTTGTCTTGCAGGAACCGCACAACTCGCTTCCGCTTCACTTCGAAGTCGCTCGCGCCGATCTTCGGCCTGAACTGAACTTCTTTGACAACGGTTCGGGTCTGCTTCTTGCGGGCCTCCCTGGCCTTCACCGACTGTTCGTACTTGAACTTCCCATAGTCCATGAGGCGAACCACCGGTGGTCGTGCGTCCGGAGCGACCTCAACGAGATCCATCTCCAGCTGCGATGCCAACCACCGTGCTTCTTCAATCGACTTGATGCCGATCTGTCCGCCGTTCGGGTCGACGAGGCGAACCTCTTTCACCCGAATGCGGTCGTTGACCCTGGGCTCCTTGATCGGAGTACCTCCTGCTCGTAACGGTGACGAAGCAGGCGCCTGGTGCCAAAACGAAGGCAGCACGACGCGAGTGCTGCCTGTAGTGCGACCCGGCGCACCTTTGAACGGTGGCAGGGTGGGAAGCAGGCGCCTCCGCTTGCGTCAGTTGTCGACGACAGATTAGGAGACGCGACCGCGTAGTTCAATGTGATCGAGAGAGCACCGAGCCAGACGAGTGGCGCGCTACTCCACGATGTCGACGAAACCGCCACCGAGCCAGACGAGTGGCGCCACGATCTCATCTGCGACTGCCGCCGCAGTCACTTCGCCGTAGAGCACCCAATGGTCGCCGAACTCGGCACGCTCGATCGTGGTGCACTCGAGGTGAGCCAGGGCTGATTCGAGAACGGGACCGGCGTCAGGAGTCGTCGCAGCTTGCCACGGCGTCGATCCGAATCTGTCCACGCCTTCGCTTGCGAACACCCACGCCACGTCCTCCGTGCCCTTGGGCATCACATTGACCGTGAACCCTTTCGCCTCGAGGATCGGCAACTCCTCTGTCGTCGCCTTGTCCGCTCCAAAGAGAACGATCGGCGGATCAGCGGAGACGGAGACGAAAGACGACACGGTGAAGCCGATGGGGCCCTCTTCGCTGTTGGCCGTCACCACGGTCACCGTGGCGGCGACGCGGGACATCACACTCTTGAGTTCCTCGGGGTTCACGGACATTGATGCCTCCTTGGTCGTGGTTGTGGATCCGTCACCGGAGCCCGCGAACGAACGGTCTCGAGAGCGCGGCCGGTTGACGAAACTCCTTCGTGATGAAGTACATGACGATGAGCGTCAGCACATACGGGAACGCCGCCATCATGTGTGCATTGAGGTGGTACCCGAGCACGGGCACGGCAAGCCGGAATGCGTCGGCCAGACCGAAGAGCAGCGCTCCCAGGAGCGTCCCCAGGAGCGTCCATCCCCCGAAGTAGACCGCAGCGATGGCGATGAATCCCCTGCCTCCGACCATCCCGGTGTCGAAGCTCCCAACTTGCCCGAGCACGAGGAAGGCGCCACCGAGCCCGGCCAGCATCGCTCCGTAATAGATCGCCTGCCGGCGCCGCTTGTTGACGTCGATACCTGAAACGTCGGCCGCCTGCGGGTTCTCCCCCACCGCCCGCACATCGAGCCCCCATCGCGTCTTGTACAGCAGCCACCAGGTCAGGGGAATCAACGGATAGAGGATGTAGGTAGGCCAGGTCTGTCCGAAGAGCGCCGGTCCCAGCAGGGGGATGTCCGACAGAATCGGGATCTCGAGCACGCTCGCACGACGGGTTGCCGGATCGACGATACCGTTCAAGAACCCGATCAGCCCGATCGCGAGGACATTCGCGGTGATGCCGACCACGAACTGATCTGCGCTGAGCCGGTGGCTCATGTTTGCCTGGATGATTCCGACGAGGAGGCCACCGATCACGCCGCCGAGCAAACCGAGCCAGGTCGATCCGGTGAGGTCGTACGCGACCGCCCCCGTGAATGCGCCTGCGAGCAGCGACCCTTCGACCGAGATGTTGATCGTCCCGGCCCGCTCGGCGACGAGCTCACCGAGAGCGGCGAACGCCAGGAACCCGCCGAGGCGCACCGCGCTGCCGTACATGGTTGGGCTGGTGAAGATGTCCACGAGCGCTGAAAGGAACTCCATCACGACGAAGCTCCTTCACTCGCTGCGGCTCGAGCACTTCGATGCGCGCGGATCGCTTGAACCGCCGGCGGGATCAGAATGGCGAGGACCAGGAGGGCCTGGACCACGTCGACGATCTTCCGATCGACGCCCGTCGAGGCAAGGAAGCCCGCCCCGGTTCGGAGTGCCGCGAAGAGGATGGCCATCGGTATCGCGGCAACGGGATTGGTGCGAGCGAGCAGCGCCACGAGGAGCCCTTGCCAGCCGATATTCGTAGAGAAGCCGGTCGTGAGTTGGTAGTTCGAGGCCCCTCCCGCGAGCATCGCTGCGCCCGCGAGCCCGGCGAGCCCTCCGGAGAGGAACAGGGCCAGGGTCCCCATCCGTTTCGCCCCGACACCGATCATCTGGGCGACGTTCATGTTCTGTCCGAGCATCCGAAGCCGGAATCCCCAGACGGTCCGGGCAAGGAGATAGGCCACGACAACGGCAAGCACAATCGCGATGACGAAGCCCAAGTGGAACTCGTTGCCGAAGATCCGGATGATGGGGAGACGCACATCTTCGGGCAGCGGTGCGCTCGTTACGGCTTTGTTCGGCCGATTCGGATCCGGGTCTGCAAGGAACCAATCCGTGGTGATCGCGTAGCCGACGATTTGGAATGAGACGAAGACGAGGAGGAGCGTGGAGATGACCTCGGGCACTCCGCGTCGGTATCGCATGAGCGCAGCGATGCCTGCATAGGCACCCCCTGCGAGGATCCCGAGAGCGAGGCCCCCGAGCAGGAGAACGACCCCGGGACCGGCGAGCTTCGTGCCGACGAAGGACATCGCCATGGCCCCCATGAGGAGCTGTCCCTCTTGCCCAATGTTGAAGAGACCTGCCTTGACACCGATCACCATGCCGAGCGCGACGAGCAGCATCGGGGCCGCGATCGTGAGGGTGTCACCCCATCGGCCCGGCGCAAGAAACGCCCCATCGAGGAGGGCCTTGAGAACCTTCTGCCACGAGTTCCCGGTGATCGCTACGAGGAGCGCGGAGAGTGCGAGCGCTCCCCCGATGCTCAGCACGTAGAGGAGAACGTTCTCCAGGATGGGCTTCCACCGCACCCTCCGGTGCGGAGTGGTCGGTGCCGGTGAAGGGGGCGGCTTCACATCGGTCATGCAGCGCTCCCTTCACCCGTCGAACCGCCGATGAGCATCCCGAGACGCTCCATGTCGAGTTCGGAGCGGAGCATCTCGCCGATGATCTTGCCGCGGTAGATCACGTTGATCCGATCGGCGAGCGCCGCGATTTCGCCGAGATCCGTCGAGAGGAGAAGCACACCGATGCCGCTCGCTGCTGCCGCCCGGAGCCGTTCGCCGACATACTCGATCGCTCCGACGTCGAGACCCCGCGTCGGCTGGTGGGCCACCAGGATCCTCGGTTCCACCGAAAGCGCACGAGCGAGAACGACACGCTGCTGGTTCCCGCCGG
This sequence comes from Actinomycetota bacterium, assembly GCA_039715165.1. Taxonomy (GTDB): domain Bacteria; phylum Actinomycetota; class Acidimicrobiia; order Spongiisociales; family UBA5794; genus JAHEEL01. The sequence continues at coordinate 9,892 of JBDLHX010000066.1, read as the reverse complement.
AGAGCTGCCCGAGCGGTGTGTCGGGGCTGGGGGTGTGGATTTCGAACTCGTTGATGAGCCTGCGCGCCCACTCGTTCATCTCGTCACGTTGGAGGACGCCGTTGCGGGCCACCCGATCGAGGCAGGCGAGCACAACGTTCTCGGCCACGGTCATGTCCGGCACGCACCCCGAGTGGAAGCGATCGGCCGGAATCACGGATATCCCGGCATCGAGCATCGCCCCGGCAGCGCCCGTGCGCACCTCGGCGCCATCGACCTTGACCGAGCCGGAGTCAAGCGGCAGGAGGCTCGCCATCACTCGCGCCAGCGGCGTCTGGCCATTTCCCTCGACTCCCGCGATGCCGACGATCTCCCCTGGGAGAACCTGCAGCGACAACCGGTCGAGCTGGACCGCTCCGTCCTTCGCTCGGAGGGACGCGTTCGTGACCTCGAGGAGCGGCCGTTCCCCTGCCAGGGCCGGAGCATGCTCTTCGTCCGCGATGGCTGCGGTCTCGCTGGCGAGTGCGCCGAGCGCTGCCGCCTCGGAGACGAGCTTGACGGGGCGCCCGACCATCGCCCGCGCGAGCGATGGGGCATCGGCATCCTCGGTCATCATCTGGGTGACCGCTTTGCCGTCTCGCATGATCGTGATTCTGTCGGTCGCCTGGATCACTTCATCGAGTTTGTGGCTGACGAGCGCAACCGCCCACCCTTCTTCGCGTACCCCTTCTCGCAGGACTGCGAAGAGGTGAGCCGATTCGCTGGGGGTCAGCACCGCCGTCGGCTCATCGAGGATGATGATCCGCGGCTCGCGCCGAAGGCACTTGATGATCTCGACTCGCTGCCGGAGACCGGCCGTGAGGTCGCGTACATGGGCGTCGGGGTCGACCTCGAGGCCGTACTTCTCGCTGATCTCGATCACGCGGTCCCGCGTCGCCGACCGATTGACCGGCCCCTCCTCGCCGAGGGCGACGTTCTCCCACACCGTGAGGGCGTCCACCAGGCTGTAGTGCTGATGCACCATGCCGATGCCGTGCCCCGCTGCGTCCACGGGATCGAAGACCTGGCATGCCTTGCCGTCGATTGAGAGAGAGCCTCGATCGGGAAGCGTCAGACCGATCACCATTCGCATGAGGGTCGACTTGCCTGCGCCGTTCTCTCCGAGGATTCCGTGGATCTCCCCTCGCCGTAGAACGAAGTCCACGTCGTCGCACGCCACGACAGCGCCGTAACGCTTCGACATGCCGCGGAGTTCCAGGACGGCGTCCGGCTCGTCCCGGTGCGTTGGGGTCATCAGGAATCCTCTGGTGTCAGTCGTGTCGTGCGTGGCCGGGCGACAGTCATCCGTACGCCCGACCACGCTCTGTCATCTCAATGTCTCGTTAGAAGCCGTACGCCTCGGACAGAATGGCGTAGATATCGTCACCGAACTCGCCGGCGCCGATCCGCTTGTTGAACTCGTCCAGCGCTTCGACTTGCTCGGGCGTGGCGTCGCAGAATTCCGCGCCGACCTGCGGGTCGACCCCAACGGTGAACATGCGGACGCCGCCTTCTTCGACCTCGCCCGAGAGGATCTCAGCGAAGATGGTCTCGAGGTAGTCGCCGGCATCGAACCTGACCTCGAGGTCGTACCCGATGTCGTCCCGCTCGCATCCGGTCGAAGACCCGGCCGTCATCACGACGACCTCGTCCTCGTTGGCGAGCTGCACGATCGGCTCGTGGGCACCACCAAGGAACGGGTACACCGCTGCGGCCCCCTCGGCAACCAAGTTGTTGTATGCCTCGGTGGCAGCGGCGGTGTTGTTGAAGTCATACGGATAGGCGCCCGTCGGCACGTAGGTGACCGTGAACGACTCGTCGACCTGCTTCAACCCGAATTCCATTCCCTTGAGGGACTCGACCTCGAAGTTCAGGTCGCAACAGCCGATGAACGCCGCGCTGCTCTCCCCGCGTTCCTGCAGCAGAAGGCCGGTTGCATACCCAGCCGAGATGCTCAGTTCGGCGCCGCTGTCGGCGCTGCGGTGCAGACCGGGTGTGTCCTGGTACCCCGAACCGCAGTTGCAGTACCAGAAGATGTCGCCGTACTCGGTAAAGAGCGCCTCGTTGCCCTCGGCCAACCCGCTCGATCCGATCGCGATGATGTCGACGCCCTGCGCTGCGATGTTCTCGAGCTCGGCTCCCGAATCCGCGGCGGTGATCTGGTCCACGACCAGCGGTGTCTCGTACCCGGCCTCCGTCGAGATCTGCTCGACGGTCTCGACGAGCGCCTGGTAGTAGCCCCCGTCGTCTCGCGGCCCTTCTGTCGCTACGGCGATCCTCACGACGCCATCGCCGTTGAAGTCGGCCGCCCCCCAGTCGGGTGCAGCGGTCGTAGTGCTCTCAGCCGGCGCGGCGGTCGTGGTGCTCTCAGCCGGCGCGGCCGTCGTAGTGCTCTCAGCCGGCGCGGCCGTCGTAGTGCTCTCTTCGCCGTCGTCGCTGCTGCACGCCACCCCGACCAGCGCGAGCACGGTCGCGAGGATGGCGAAGAGCAGCAGTCTCGAAGGCGCCCTGTTCGACCTATAGATGCTCATGTGGTCACAGCCTTTCTTGTTCGTCTCATCGTGGTCTCTTGCCTGACATCCCCCGAGGTCAATGTGTCACCGGTACCACGCCGGGGATTCACCCCGACGCCCTCTCCTTTCAATCGCCGTCGTCGCCGTCCTTCCCAAGAATTCATCACCACGCAGCTACATCCCGACCGTTCGATCGAGCCCCGGCATCGCTGCGTTTCGTGCTCTCCCACGGATCGGGCTCGTGGCCGATCCGATCCAGCCTTCCACGGGACCAACATGGCACTCGCCGGCATCGAGCATCCCTTCCACGTCGCCGGCAATGAACGCCTCCGCGATCGTGATGTGCTCGCTCACAACACGCGCGATTGCCTCGCTCTCGTCGATGTCTTCGGAGATCCCCATGAGGATCTCTGGAGAGAGATTCTCCATCATCAGGGCCTCGACGACCCTCCCGTACACCTCGGAGAGCACCGGGTTCCCACAGGCGCTGGCGATCGCACCGTGGAACTGGCGATCCGCGAGGATGAGCTCCTGCAGGCTCTTCGGGATCGGCAACCGGGCGAGCTCCATTGCCCGCTGGCGTTCACGTGCGGTCGCACGTGAGGCGGCGAGCCCGAAGAGGAGTCGTTCGAGGAGACGGCGTGCCGCCAGCAGGTCCCGGATCGTCTTGAGCCGTCCCCCACCGGCACCGACGTCCGCTCCGGGGAGGCGCTCGGTCACATACGAACGGTTCCCACGCCGCTCGACGACTCCGATGGCGACGAGCGCCTGGATTGCCTCTCGGACGGAGGTTCGGGCGACGCCGAACTCTTGCGTCAACACACGTTCCGCCGGAAGCTGCGCCCCGGGTTGGAGCTCACCACTCGCGATCCGGGTGAGGATCTCCTCCCGCACTTGCTCAGATATGGTCGTGCGGCGCAGCGGCTTGAAGGGGCGGCTCGCGTTCATTCGATCTCCCCCCATTCCTCGCGCCAGATGGCGTGCGTCCCCTGGTCGAAGGAGAACTCCACGGTGTTGCCGTCGGGGTCCTCTACGAAGCAGATGAAGCCGATCGGAGCCGACATCTGGGTCGCCGGGTACGTCAACGAGCCGTCCTCTTCTGCCTGTCTCGCGATCTCGGCAACCGCTTCCCGGCTGGTCAACTCGAAGCCGAAGTGTGCGAACGGCCCGAGAACAGTCGGTGGGGCGAAGCCGAAGGGATCCTTGTCGGGAGCGAATTGCGAGAGCGCCAGGACGAACGGGGAAGGAGAATCCGGATCCGCCAGCCAAGCACCCACGCCGTAGTCATCGGAGAACGCCCGCAGCACGCGCAACGGCGTGTACCGCTCGTACCACTCGATCGAACGATCAAGCGCGCGCACCCTCAGAGCGATGTGCGTCCAGGCCGGCGTGCCCGGACCGGCGTCGTGGATTCGTTTGGTGCTCATCGGCTGATCTTCGCTGGCGCTCACCATGTGCCTCGCATCCCCGGCACTGCCGGTCCGAGATCGCTGAAGTACTGCTTCCGCCAGTAGACGAGCGTCTCATCCTTGTGGACCGCTCCCCCGACAACCTTCGAGAGCACCACCGCACTGCCGTGATGGTCGACCACCCGCTCGACGACGCACATCAGATGTGCCGCTGTCCCGGAAAGGATCGGCGTCCCGTCTGCCGCGGGCGACCAGTCGAAGGCCTCGAACGGGTCCTCGGTGCCGTAGGAGAAGCCGTACGACTCGTCGACCTGATCGGACGCGAGGACGTTGACGCAGAACGTCTGTCCGGGTGAGAGTGATCGTGTGATCGATGCCTGAGGCCCGAGACACACGAGCACCGAGGGCGGTTCGGCTGAGACTTGGGTGAGCGATGAGATCGTCATGCCACGGGGAACGCCATCGGGATCGCTCAGGGTCACCACCTCCAGGCCGAAGGCAACGCGGGACATCACATCCCGAGCGACTTCGGCGACTGCGCCGGAGGATTCGGTCATGAGGTGACTCCTTCGTCGTGGGCTTATGCCCCGTGCACGGCCCGGTGCAGGCTGCGAACCATCTCGGTCGGATCCTTCGCACCCCACGTGTTGCGTCCGAAAGCGATGCCGGACGCGCCTGCGGCTACGACGTCGCTTGCGTACTGCACCGCCTCGGCTTCATTCTCTTTCTTCGGCCCGCCGAGCACGAAGAGCGGCGCCTCGGTGTTCGCCACGACCTCAGGGAGCTCTGCGATGTCGGGCGGGGACATGGTCTTGACCGCGTCCGCTCCGATCTCGACGCAGATCCTGGCGCTCTTCGAGATGTGCTCGGTGTCCCAGGGCACGGCGCGGGCCCATGTGCCGGGGATCGACTCGGCGATCACCGGCATACCGATCTTCTCGCCTTCTTTCACGACCGCGGCGAGGCGACGGAGTGAGAGGTGCTCGTCGTCTGCGCCCGGAAATGCCATGAGGACGACGGCGTCGGCTCCGATCGCCGCGGCCTGTTCCGCCCCGTACATGAGGGAGAACGTGTCGCTCTGGCCGTAGTTGCCCATCTGGCTGAGGGCACCGTCGATGCGGAGGATGAGTCCGGACTTGGCGAACGCCTCGGGGTAGCGACGGGCGATCTGCCACGACGCCAGGATGCCGTCGGCTCCGCCTTCGGCAACTCTCTCGACCACGTCGAGTTCGGGGCCTGCGCCGGTCGACGATTGCATGTCCAGCGCGACGAGGAACGCCCGGCCGTCCTTCTGGATGAACCGAGATGCGCGGCGGATCTTGCCCGCACCGACGGCCGATGACATGTACTCCATGGTGACCTCCTTCTGGTCAGCTGCTCACGATGACTTCTGCTGCGCGCGCTGCTGCCTGGTCGCCCAGCGCGATGAAACGATCGAGCCCGTTGCGATAGACGGCCAGCGGTTCCGGCTCGATGGTCGTCATGGCCGGCATCGGCCAATCGCCCGACTTCCCCTCCCCCGGCCTCGGCCACCAGCCGACCGCTGCACCCGCTGCGAGGGCCGCGCCGTAGGCCGCCATCTCCGAACACTCCGGAACGTCGATCGGAACTTCGAGAACCGCGGCCTTGATCGACGTCCACAGGACACTGCGCGACGGCCCACCCGAGGACACGACCCGTTCGAGCGTGACGCCCTGGGCATCCAGCGTGCGAGCGATGTGCCCGAGACCGTATGCCGTCGACTCCAGGAGAGCCCGCGCTACGACGCCGACATCACTGTCCGGCCCGAGTCCTTCGATCTGGGCACGAAGACCGCGGTTCCAGCGCGGAGCCCGCTCCCCCTCGAGGTAGGGAAGCGCCATGACCCCTTGTGCCCCCGGGTCAACCGCGGCGGCCAATTCAATGAGCTCGCCGACGGTCCTCCCGGTGATCGCGGCCCACCAGTCCAGGAGGGCGCCGTGCGATGCGACCGGTCCTCCAACGACGACCACGCCCGGGACGTGGCTCGGCATCCCGTACTTGGACAGGTCCTCGTGATCCTCGACCGTCGTAGCGATCCCGAGTCCTCCCGCCTTTCCGCCGGGGTCGAACGCGCGGCCGGCCACGTCGATGCCGCCGGCCCACACCGTCATGTACGCGTCGTTCGAGCCGGGTACGAGGGTGATCCCCGCGGGGACGCCGTGTTGGCCCGTGCTCGTGCCGACACCGACTCCCACCGGAACCGGATCGCCGAACCCCGGGAGCGGGCTTTGCGCAGGCCAGACGCTTTGGATTCCCGGATCGCCGCCGAGACGTGACAACAGGTAGTCCCACAGCAATCGCGGCTCGACGTGGTCTCCCAAGCGCTCGCGAATCACTCCGGCATGCGCGGCGTGCTGGGCGGGAGGGCTGCTCGCCTCGCCCGCGGAGTGCCGGAAAGTGAGCGCGAGCTCTCCCGTCGATGCGACGGTCGTCGGGCTCTGTCCCCCGATGCCGAGCGCGATTGGCGGAACGCTCTCGAGAGCGTCGACGCACTCGGAGAGACCGTTGAGCCAGATGGCAGGGTCCGCCTCGCCGTCCGCCGGGTTGTAGGACTCGTCGTGAGCGACGGCCGATGTTTCGACAACGGCGCCGCTGCGATCGATCGCGACGGCGCGGGCGCCACTGCTCCCGACGTCGACCCCGAAGACGATCTCATCGGTCATCAACCGTGCTCCGGCTCCACGAAGACGCGGTAGGTGGGCTCGGTCGTGACGAGGGTGAGGGCATCGCCGATCTCTTCGAACGGGAATCGTGCCGTGACGAGTTTGTCGAGCTCATCCGCGATGAGACCCGAGCGGATCAGCGCCGATCCGTATTGCCAGTCTTCCGGCTCTTGACTGAATGCGCCCACGATCGCGACTTCTTCGCGATGTGACTTGTCGGCGCCCACTGTGGCCGGAAGCTCCTTGTCGAAGGCGCTGTAGAGAACGACCGTGCCGCCCTTGTCGGCCATCTCGACTGCGAGATCGACCCCGGCCATCGCCGTCACGAAGATCACATCCTGCATGCCGCCGACCTCGAGCGCTTCTTCAGGCTTGGCGACCCAGTCGGCGCCTGCTTCCTTCGCTTCGGCGAGACGTTCATCGGACACGTCGATGACACCGATGCTTGCAGCGGCCCCAACCTTGGCGAGCGCCAAGTGAATGCGGCCCATCAGTCCGCCGCCGATGATCGCCACGCGATCGCCTGCTTGGAATCCTCCCTGGCGAAGCGAGTGCACGCAGCACGCGATCGGCTCGCCCATCGCTGCGTGGGTCATCGGAGCATCCCCGATCGGATACACCGACTTGGAGTCGATCGCGATCGTGTCGGAGAAGCCGCCCATCGAGATCGTGCCGTCGGAGAGGATGCGGCCTTGACGGTGACGACAGAGAGATGTCTTGCCGCGTCGGCAGGGGCCACACGTCCCACATCTGGTCAGGAGGTCGAACGTGACGCGATCTCCCACCCTTGGAGCCCCCGCCAATCCGTCCACTCCGGACCCGACCGCAACGACCACGCCGCCGGCCTCATGACCAGGCGCAACGGGGTACCACTTCTTGTCGCCGGCGAACAGTCGCCGCTCGAACGTGCAGATTCCACACGCCTCGACCTCAACCACGACTTGCTCTGAGCCGGGCGTCGGGTCGGGTTCGTCCCGCAACTCGACAGCACCCGGTCCCGTGATAACCGCAACCTTCACAGCGTCTCCCTTTCGTTTCGGCTGCCGTCGTCCGACAGCCCGGCGCCGCATGCCTCGCTCAACGGTCGCCTCGGTGCCGGGGCTTCCGAAGGGCTTGGTCATACGGTCAGACCAAACACATGGATTACTCTAGACACGGCTCTTGCGAACGGCCAATGCGGACCGCGCTGCTCTCCCACCGGCCGGTGCCGCTGGAGACAAAGAACCAGCGGCGTCGCAAGAGGGTGAGTTCTCAGCGACGGTCGCCGAAGTGCCCGAGCCTGGTCTCCTTGGTCTCGAGATAGGCCCTGTTGTGAGGGTTCTCACCAACCCACAGCGGCACCCGGCCGCTCACTTCGATCCCGTAGAGACGCAGCTGATTGATCTTCTCGGGGTTGTTCGTGAGCAGACGCACACTCGCCACCTGGAGATCGTGAAGGATCTGGGCATCCACCCCGTAGTGCCGGGCGTCGACCGCGTGCCCAATCTGCTCGTTCGCCTCCGCCGTGTCGAAGCCTTGCTCCTGGAGCCGGTACGCGGCGAGTTTGTCGATCAGCCCCGTCCCCCGACCCTCGTGAGTCGGGTTGTAGACGATGACGCCCTCCCCTTCCTCCGCAATGAGGTCCATCGACTTCTCGAGCTGGACACCGCAGTCGCAGCGCAGGCTTCCGAACACGTCCCCCGTCAGGCACACCGAATGCAGGCGCGTCAGGACATCCTCCTTCCCGGCGACGTCGCCGAGCACCAATGCGATGTGTTCCGAACGGGTGTCTACGGCGCGGTACCCGATGGCCAGGAAGTCTGCTGAACGCGTCGGCAGGAAGGCCTCGACTTCTCGGTCGACGGGTCCGATGTCGGAGGCCGCTCCTCCCGTTCTCATATGTTCCACGGCCGCTTCTTCACAGTCGTTGAGCATACCGATCGGAGGGGGTTGGAATGGACGCTTCTCGAGACGCTCGGGCTCAGGGAACGCGTTCGATCGTCGCCTCGACTCGCAGATCGCGACCGAGCTTGGACACGCTTTCGATCGTCACCGCCCTCGCATCGGTGAGCGTCTCAAAGACGCCGTCCAGAGCTGGGAATCCGCGCCCGCCGGCGAGCTTCGCCCCGTAGTGCAGGACGACGCGATCTACGAGGCCTGCCCGTACGGCGGTGCCTCCGATCGTGGGACCTCCCTCGATCAGGAGCGCCAGGACTCCGCGGTCTCCGAGGTGCTGCATGGCAGCGGCGAGATCGACCCCCGCTGTGCCGGGCAACGACACCTGCTCGATGCCCTCGAGGCCCGTCTGGACAACCTGCCCGGTGAGGACAAGCGGCTTCCGGGACAAGAGAGCGGAGTTCGGCGGCAACGGGCGTCGTCCTGCCACGATGACCGGGCGTGGCTGGTGCCCCTCATATCCGTCGATTCGGACGTCCAGGCGCGGGTTGTCGGAGATGACCGTTCCGGCTCCGACCATCACAGCATCGCTCTCCGCACGGAGGCGGTGCCCATCCTCCCTGGCCTCCGGCCCGGTGATCCAGCGCGAGGTCTGATCTGCCGCGGCCACTTGTCCATCGAGCGTGGCTGCGATCTTGAGCGTGACAAGCGGAAGGCCCGTCAAACGGTGGTGGAAGTAGGCGGGGTCGTTCGCACGCACGGCACCCTCGGCCACCCCGGCGATCACTTCGATCCCGGCCTCCTCCAGTGCTGCGACCCCCCGACCCGAGACGCGTGGATCTGGGTCCAGGGCGCCCACAATCACTCGTTCGACACCGGCCTCGATGATCGCTTCGGTGCACGGCGGGGTACGGCCGTGGTGGACACAGGGCTCGAGCGTGACGACGAGCGTCGATCCCGCAGCAGCCGGGCCCGCCTCGGCGAGAGCGGCTGCCTCCGCGTGGGCCGTGCCTGGGGCCAGATGGGCGCGCTCAGAGACGACATCACCGTTGGGGGCGAGAACAAGAGCACCGACTCGCGGATTCGGATGCGGCTGTGTGCCCTCGGTGAGCTTGAGAGCACGCCGCATCAACCCGTCGGCACGGTGCTCCTCGAACGAATTGTCCTCCACGCTGTGCGACACAGGCCCTCCTTCTCCCCTCGGGCAAGGCTAGACCACGTCCACACCCGGCCGAGTCCCCCCGGTTCCTCGCCTCCCCCACTGCCCTACCGGCCATCTCCCCCTCTCACCCGTCCCCCGCCGGAACGCTTCAATCCACGGTTTCTGGGGCGAGAGCGCACGCCACCCCACAACCCATGTCCCCCCGGACCGCAAGGGACGGGGGGACGCGCC
>JBDLHX010000065.1:0-13824 GCA_039715165.1 Actinomycetota bacterium | reverse complement strand
GCATGAGCGCCTGGACTGCTGCAACCCGTCGGGCGGTCATCGCGCTGCCTCGAGCGACTCTCTCGCGTGGTACGAGGACCGCACGAGCGGTCCGGCCTCCACATTGCTCAGCCCAAGGCGCTCGCCTTCCGTCTCGTATCGTGTGAACTCTTCGGGATGCGCGTACCGATGGATAGGCCGATGACGGGCGGTGGGACGCAGGTACTGCCCGATCGTGATGATGTCGACGCCCACCGCCCGAAGGTCGGCGAGGGTCCCCATGACCTCGGATTCGGTCTCGCCCATGCCGACGATGAGCCCGGACTTGACGGCACCGGCGGGGTTCATCCACTTGGCCCTGGCGAGCAGTGTGAGAGAACGGGCGTAGTTCGCGGCGGTTCTGATCTCTCTCTGGAGGCGGAGGACGGTCTCGGTGTTGTGGTTGAGCACAGCCGGATTGGCCGCCATCACCGTCTCCAGGTCCTCGCGGGAGCCCTTGAAGTCCGGTGTCAACACCTCGACGTCACAGTCTGGGAGCCGCTCATGGATGGCGCGGATCGTCTCGGCGAAGATCCCCGCTCCTCCATCGGGCAGGTCGTCGCGATCGACCGAGGTCAGGACCGCGTACTGCAACCCCATCTGTTCGACGGCAGCGGCTGCCCGCTCCGGCTCCGCCCGGTCAACCGGTCCGGGCTTGCCGGTTTTGATATCGCAGAACGCACAGGCCCGGGTACACGTGTCACCGAGCAGCATCAGCGTCGACGTGCCGGACTCCCAACACTCGAAGATGTTGGGGCAACCTGCCTCTTCACAGACCGTGACGAGATCCTGCCCGCGCATGAGGCTCTTGATATCGCGGTACCCGTCCGTCGAAAGCTCCGCCTTGACGCGCATCCACAGCGGCTTCGCGGGCTCGCCGGGGAGACGGCCTTTGAACAGAACGGGGGTTTCGCCGTTGCGGTCGGGAGAGAAGACACCCGCGGCCACCATCGCGTCGATGTCGTACGGCTCCGATCGATCGCGATTCGCGAATGCCCCAAGTTGGATCTCCGGGTCGCCGCCGAAGACCTCGACAGCGTGTGGGATGAGAGCCTCGACCACGGTCTCGAGGGGCACCGGTTCACCGGCGATCGCCGAAAGCGATGTCACAGGGCGATCTGCGATCCCGCACGGCACGATGTTCCCGAAGTAGTCGAGGTCGGGAGATACGTTGATCGAGAACCCGTGCATGGCGACGCCGGAGGCCACCCTCACGCCGATCGCTCCGACCTTCCCGCTGCTCGTCCAGACGCCCGTGAAACCGTCCTCGGCCCACGATTCAATGCCGAGGTCGGAAAGCGTTGCGATGAGCACGGACTCGATGCGGCGAAGGTGCCCGACGGCATCCCATCCATCTCCGATCGCCGGAACCCCGACGATGGGGTACCCGACGAGTTGACCGGGTCCGTGGTAGGTGATGTCTCCTCCCCGGTCGACTGGGATGTACGTGGCCCCGATCCGCTTGAGCGCGGCGGCATCGACCTTGAGGTTCGACCCGTCGCCGTGTCGTCCGAGTGTGTACGTGTGCGGGTGCTCGAGCAGCAGCAGGTAGTCATCCGCCGTCCGGCCGGTCGATCTACCCTCCCAAATGGCACGCTGGAGATCGAGGGCCTCGTCGTACGGGACGCGACCAAGCCACCGCACCCGGAGCCGCACATCGGCTTGGGTCATCGGAGTTCCTGGTCCCAATCCCACGTTTCGAGGTTCTCGCGAATCCGGCTGAGGAACATGGTGGCGGTTGAGCCGTCGAACGCCCGGTGGTCCCATGTGAGACCGAGATACCCGATGTGGCGCACCGCGATCGTGTCCGATCCGTCCGGCAGGGTCACGACGGCGGGTCGCTTCGTGATCGTATCGGTCGAGAGGATCGCCACGTTCGGAAGGTTGATGATCGGTGCGCTCAAGTAGGAGCCGAACGGCCCTGGGTTCGTGACGGTGAACGTGCTCCCCGCAATATCGTCCGGTTCGAGCGTTCCGTCGCGGGACTTCTCCGCCATCGCTCGAATGCTGCGGGCAAGCCCCTTGAGCGTGAGGCCGTCGGCGCTGCGCACCGTGGCGACGAGCAGCCCCTTCGTCTCCAGGTCGACGGCGATGCCGAGGTTCACACCGTGATGGAACGTCTGCGTGCCCGCGTCGAGATCGAGCGCACTGTTGACGACCGGATACTGCGAAAGCGCCTCCATCGTGGCCCGGGCGATGAACGGGAGATAGGTCAGCGAGAACCCCTCCTCCGACTTGAACCGCTCACGATGAGCGACACGCACACGCTCAACACTCTCGTAGTCGACCTCAACGGAGGTCCACACGTGTGCGGCCGTACGTTTCGCATGAACCATGTGCTCCGCGATGGTGCGCCGCAGCCGAGGGATCTCGGTCACTTCGTCACCGATCCCGGTGGTGATCGTGACCTTGATCGCCGGCGGCGCGCTTGGAGGAGCAGCTTCGACGGTGGCAGCGGGAGCGACAGGGGCGACAGGCTCCGGCGTCGGCGCTGCCGGTTCCTCCACATATGGCGGAGGCGTCGGTGCGGCAGGCGGCTCCTGGACCGGCACAGTCGGGGCAGACTCGACGAAGCGCTCGACGTCCTTACGCGTGATGCGTCCTCCGTCACCGGTTCCCGGAACGAGGTCGAGATCGATGCTGTGCTCCGCGGCGAGGCGCCGAACGACCGGGGACAGGATTGCACGACGTGACGTGTCGTCCTGTGCCGCCGGCGCAGGCGCAGCTGCCGGAGGCGCGGGAGCCGGAGCGGGCGTGGCGGCGGGTTCGGCCGCCGGAGTGCCCGTTGGTCCCATCGCCGGAGTGCCCGTTGGTCCCATCGCCGGAGTGCCGGTGGGCCCCATGGCCGGTTGTGCCGGAGCGGGAACCGACGCGGCCTCCCCGATGATCACGATCGGCGTGCCGACCGCTACGGTCTCCCCCGCCGCGACGAGGATCTCAACGATGACGCCCGACGCAGGCGACGGCATCTCGGTATCGACCTTGTCGGTCGAGATCTCGACGAGGATCTCGTCCTCGGCGATCTCCTCGCCCACCTGCTTCGGCCAACTGAGGATCGTCCCCTCGGTCACCGTCTCGCCGAGCTGAGGCATCGTCACCGTCACGGGCATGCGTTCGTGCTCCTTCGTATTCGAATCGTTAGTGCAATGGTCGTCCGGCAGCAGCGAGGAGTGTCTCACCGATACCTTCCGAGATCGTTGGGTGTGCGTGGATGAATGCGGCAGCCTCGGCCGGCAAGGCCTCCCAGCCGACCGCGTACATGAGTTCGTGGATGATCTCGCCGGCTGCGGGATCGACAACCGTCGCTCCGAGGATCGGGCCGCCCTTCTCGGCGATGATCTTCACAATCCCGCCGGTCTCGCCATGGATGATGGCCCGGCCCACGCCTCGCATCCCGTGCGTCGTCACCTCGACGTCGTATCCCAACTCGGCCGCCTGCGACTCGGTGAGACCGACCGCCGCGGCCTCCGGATGCGTGTACACGATCATTGGGATCGCCCGGTAGCTGACCGGCGACGCTGCACCGGTAGCGATGTGTGTGATCGCAGCGATCGCTTCTGCGAACCCGACATGCGCGAGTTGCGGCGTCCCCGCCACGATGTCACCGATCGCGTAGACGTTCGGGTTCGTCGTCTGCATCGTTGCGAGATCGACCGGGACGAAGCCGTTGTCGGTGGTCACACCAGCGGACTCGAACCCGATGCCCTCGGTCACCGGTGCCCGTCCGGTAGCGACGAGCACGACATCGACCTCGACCGAGTCGTCACCGAACGGCACCGTGACTCCGTCGTGGGAGATCCGCGGCGGCCCAACTTGCAGACCCGTACGTACCTTGATGCCCTTCTTGCGGAACGACCGACCGAGCGCTTTGGCTGCCTCGGGTTCCATACCGGGAATGATCTGGTCGAGCGCTTCGAAAAGGTGCACCTCACTGCCGACGTCGGCGAGCATTGACGCAAACTCTGCACCGATCGCTCCCGCACCGATCACAGCCACACGTCGCGGCTGCCTGCCCCAGTCCAGGGCGTGATTGCTCGTGACGATCCGTTCGCCGTCGATCTCGTATCCCGGGATGCCGCGAGGAACCGATCCGGTGGCGACGATCGTCTTGCGGGCGGGGAGCAAAGCACGCGAACCGTCCACACCGGCTATCTCGACGCCGCCGTCGGCGAGCCGACCGAATCCTTCATAGACGTCGACGCCGCGACTCTTCAACAGACCCAACAGCCCCTTGACAAGTCCATCGACGATGCCGTTCTTTCGCGCGAGGGCCGTCTCCCAGTCCACGCTCGGCTCGGATGCTCGAACACCGAACTCGCCCGACTCGGCGACCGTCCGATAGACGGACGCTGTCTCGAGCCACGACTTGGCAGGGATGCACCCGCGAACCAGGCAGGTTCCCCCAACGCGGTCCTTCTCTACGAGAGCGACCGACAGCCCGAAGTTGTGTGCGTAGAGCGCCGCCGCGTACCCGCCCGGCCCACCACCGATGATGACGACATCGTGCACCAAATTCCTCCGAACGTGACCGGCTCAGGTTAGCGGGCACGTGTTTGCTCACCGGCCTCTGAGCGTACGGATCAGAGGCTGAGGAGGCGAGCGGCGTTGTCGTGAAGCACCCCACGCCGCATCGTCTCGTCGATCGATCCGGACTTCCACTTGGCGAGTTCCGCGTCGAGCGACGAGAAGCACCAGTCGCTTCCGAAGAGGCATCGGTCGAAGTCGATGCCGGTGAGCTGGCCCAGTTCACGCAGACAGTCCCCCGCCGTCGACCCGACGAGGTTGAGCCATACGTTTGCCTTGTGCGCGGCGATCGCGATCGCCTCTTTCTGCCAGAGCTGTCCCACGTGGGCGATGACGATCTGAAGGTCCGGAAACTCGGCAGCGATGCCATCGATGGCGCGCGGATCCCCGTGCGAGAGGCGGAGACCGGTACCCCCGGGCATGCCCGACCCAAGCCGCGAGAATCCGGAGTGGAACAGCAAGACCAGTCCATGCTCGGCCGCCGCTTCGTAGATCGGGAACGCCACACGCGCTGACGGATCGAAGCCTTGTCCGATCGGATGGAACGCAAGGCCCGAGAGGCCCAGTCGGGCGGCGGAGTGCACCCCTGCCACGGCCCGCGCTCCTCTGGCTGGATCGATCGAGCCGAATCCGTAGAACACGTCGGGGAACGCCGCGACCATCGCCGCCACGTCTTCACTCGAGAAGGGTCGGCGCTGGGTCGCCGTCTCGGAATCCCACCCGAGCAGGACCGCCTTGCCGTTGCGATCCCGATAGATCGAAGCGATGTCCTCAGTCGTGCGCACCTCGAGGTCGGCGTCCGGGAGACGCCTGAGGCTCTCGAGATACGGGACGACGGGACCGGCGAGCAGTTCGCCCACCGGCGGATGGACGTGGAAGTCGATGAAATCGGTCAACGCGGTCGGAATCCCCGGTTCCGGGCCTCGGCGAGCGAGTCCGGACCGAATGCCTGGAGCAGGCCTCGCGAGAGGAGATCGTCTCCGTCGACGCGAGCCTGGAGAGCGGTGAAATCATCTCCGTCGTCGCAGTCGTAGACCGCCATGTCGTCACGTGTGCCGACGAATCGGTTGTTCTCGTATCGACGAATCCGAGCCATGTCTCCGACGATAGTCCGGCAACAACGGTGCTGAGCCGCCCTATGCGTCAGTGAGCTTCACCGTTGCCGACGAGAGGCCGTTCCCCTCGACGTTCACTGCAATGACGCCGGTGACGCCCTCTCCTGCGAACTCGATGCTCCACCTGGTCTCGGCACCCTCTGAGGTGGAGATCTCATAGCCACGGGGAGGGAGGTTGTCGTCGTAGTACTTCACGACCGCGCTGAGAGCGGCGGGGAAAGTGAGAACCATTTCGGTAACCCCGCGATTTGAGTCGACGAGGGTGGTGCCCACGACCGCTTCGTCGGGTATGGGGAAGGAGTCCGGCACCGTTTCGGGCACCGATCCTTTGCCGAACACGACACCGGAGTCGCCGCTGGTCGACGTATCGGGCGAGGAGTCGCCACACCCGACGGCGAGGAGCCCCACCACGAGGACGAGAGCGATGATGTCCGCGAATCTGAATACGCGCATGGCGGGATCATATGGACGGGTAGGAGATAGGTGAAAGGAAGAAACACCCTCCGCAGCAGATTGCCTCCTGGTAGCTTCGAATGCCATGGACTTCGCCACAGTTCGTCTCTTCTTCGCGCTCCTCGCCATCGCGGCCAACGTCGCCACGATCGCCATCATCGCGGTCGGCATCGCCGGCCGATCCGGTCCGCGGGGCCGCGACCTGCGGGAACAGGTCTTCGGCGCCATCGCCGGACACGAATTGTGGCTCGCCTTCTCGGTCGCAACCGTTGCGACACTCGGGAGCCTCTACCTCTCCGAGATCGTCCACCTCGTCCCCTGCACCTTCTGCTGGTACCAGCGAATCGCCATGTACCCGCTCGTGGTGATCCTCGGAATCGCGGCATGGCGCAAGGACGGCGGTGCTCGGATCTACGCCGCAGCCATCGCGACGATTGGGGCGGCTATTGCGTCGTACCACCGCCTCATCCAGGCGGTCCCCGAACTCGGCGGATCCGCGTGCTCCACGGGGGTGCCGTGCACCGCGGCGTACTTCACCCTCTTCGGTTTCGTCTCGATCCCGTACATGGCGCTCAGCGCATTCCTCCTCATCCTTGCGCTCCTGTGCGTCGACCGCACGAATAGCCCATCCAAGCCGTCATCATTGCAAAACGCCTGAGAGGAGTCCGATGACCACGTCCGCCAAAAGCAAGTCCGGCGCTTCGGAGAAGAAGCGCTCAGTTCCGGTCATCGGCATCGTGTTTGCCGCCGTCGCCGTCCTTGCGATCGTGGCCGTTGTCTTCGCAGGCAACACCGAACCAGGCAGCGAGTATGGCGAGCCGGAGGTCAGCGGCCAGCTCCCGTTCATGCCGCCAAATGTCGCGGTCGACGAGTCGGCAACCGGCGAGCTCGCACCGACAGTCATCGGAGAGGACTTCGACGGCAACGAGGTCCGCATCGAGAACGACGGCATGGCGAAGGCGATCGTCTTCCTCGCCCACTGGTGCCCCCATTGCCAGAACGAGGTACCCGCCGTTCAGAGCTGGCTGGACTCGGGTGGCAGCGTCGAGGGCGTCGACATGTACTCGGTCTCCACCTCAATGAACTCGACACGGGACAACTATCCCGCGTCGAAATGGCTCGAACGTGAGGACTGGACGGTTCCCGTGATCGTCGATGACAAGGCAAACACCGCTCTCGGTGCGTACGGCGGCAACGCCTTCCCCTACTGGGTCTTCTTGAACAGCGACGGCACCGTGGCCATTCGCATGGCCGGCTCGATCCCGATCGAGACCCTCGAACAGATCATGGCGGGGCTCTCCTGATGGAGCTCGGCCTCATGGTCGAGCCGCAGGTCGGCGGCTCGTACGCCCGGCTTCGCGAGCTCGCCCAGTGGAGCGAG
The DNA here is from genome assembly GCA_039715165.1 of Actinomycetota bacterium. Taxonomy (GTDB): domain Bacteria; phylum Actinomycetota; class Acidimicrobiia; order Spongiisociales; family UBA5794; genus JAHEEL01. The sequence goes on along the minus strand of JBDLHX010000065.1, from coordinate 6,333 downwards.
GCACAGGGACTCGATGCATTCGCCCGATCCGACCACTACCTCGACCAGGAGCGGTCCGCTCCCGCGACGGATGCGCTCACGTCTTTCGGCGGGCTCGCCGAGGCAACGACGGTGATCCAACTCGTCGTACTGGTCACCCCACTCACATTCCGTCATCCGGCTGTGATCGCCAAGACCGCCACGACGCTCGACGAGATGAGCGGAGGGCGTTTCGCCCTCGGCGTCGGCACCGGATGGATGGTCGGAGAGCACGATGCGTTTGGGATGGAGCTCCCGAGCCTCGGCGAGCGCTTCGACAGGTTCTACGAGACACTGGCGTACCTGCATGCGGCATTCGGCGGGAGCGACGGGTTCTCCGGTGAGTACTACCGGCTCGAACCGATTGAGGTGCTGCCGAGACCGGTGAACGTCCAGGTCGTCATCGGCGGCGGCGGCATGAAGAAGACGCCCACCTACGCCGGACGCTTCGCCGACGAGTACAACATGTTCGTCACGGACCGCGACACGCTCGGGCAGCGCCTCGACGTCATGCGGCATGCAGCTCTCGAAGCGGGGAGAGATCCCGCCGATGTGAAGGTGAGCATGGCCGGCCCGGCCCTTGTCGCACAAGACGACGCCGCGTACGGCGCGATCCTCACCGAACGAGGCGCCAAGCGTGAGATGAGCGCATCCGAGTACGAGGCCTTCCTCGCAGAGAGAAACGTGCCGCGGGGCACACCCGACGAAGCGGCGAGCGTCATCTCCGTCCTCGAAGGGCTCGGCGTCGGCCGCTTCTACGTGCAGGAGTACGCAGCGCTCTCCGATGTCGACACGGACGCCCTCGGCCCCGTCTTCCAAGCACTACGGGGATAGGGGAAACCCGGCGCGTACGGCACCAGTCCGACCTAATCTCGCGCGCATGACACCCCTCCTCGTCATCGACGACCTCCACGCCTCCGTAGACGGTGTCGACATCCTCAAGGGTGTCACCCTCACGGTGAACCCGGGCGAGACACACGCCATCATGGGCCCGAACGGGTCGGGGAAGTCGACACTTGCGAACGTGCTGCTCGGCCACCCCGCCTATGAGGTGACCGCCGGCTCGATCTCGTACAAGGGCAAGGACATCACCGACGCTCCTCCGGATGAGCGCGGACAGGCCGGGATGTTCCTCGGCTTCCAGTATCCGGAGGAGATCCCGGGCGTCTCGGTCATCAACTTCCTCCGCACGGCGCTGTCGAACCGCACCGGCATCGACTACACGATCCTCGAGCTGCGGCTCAAGGTCGTCGAGGCGATGCGGGAGCTGGAGATGGACGCAGCCTTTGCGGACCGCTACCTCAACGAAGGGTTCTCCGGCGGCGAGCGCAAACGTAACGAGGTGCTCCAGATGGCGGTGCTGGAACCCGAACTCTCGGTCCTCGACGAAACCGACTCGGGTCTCGATATCGACGCCCTGAAGATCGTTGCCGACGGGGTGACCCGCCTCCGCGACGATGAGCGGGGCTTCGTGATCATCACGCACTACCAGCGGATGCTCGACTACATCACACCCGACTTCGTCCACATCTTCCTTGACGGCCGAATCGTCGACTCCGGCGGACCGGACCTCGCCGACCGGATCGAGGAGTCCGGATACGACGCGTACCGGAACGGAGTCGCAGCCAGTTGATCGACCTCAGCCACCTCCGCGGGGACTTCCCGATCCTCGACCGGGAGGTGAACGGGCATCCTCTCGCCTACCTCGATTCCGCTGCGACAACGCAGAAACCGGTTCAGGTTCTCGACGCGGTCGATCACTACTACCGGACGATGAACGCGAACGTGCATCGCGGGGCCCACACCCTTTCCGCCGAGGCGACGGAGGCCTACGAAGGTGCACGAGCGAAGGTGGCGAGCTTCCTCAACGCCGCGTCGCCGAACGAGGTCGTCTTCTCCAGAGGGGCGACGACGGCTCTCAACCACATCGCATACGGATGGGGCCTCAATCGTCTCTCCGAGGGCGACCGCGTCGTGCTCACCGTCATGGAGCACCATGCGAACGTCGTCCCGTGGCAGCTCATCGCCCGCCACACCGGCATCGAACTCGTCTACCTCACACTCGACGAGCAGTACGAGGTGGACCTCACCGGCCTCGAAGACATCCTCGACGACCGAGTGAAGGTCGTGGCCGTCTCCGGCATGTCGAACGTCACCGGCACCCTCGGTCCCGTGCGCGCTCTCGTCGACGCCGCACGTTCGGTTGATGCGCTCGTCGTCGTCGACGCCGCCCAGCTCGTCCCCCACTCCCCCGTCGACGTACAAGAACTCGACGCCGACTTCCTCGTCTTCTCCGGCCACAAGATGCTGGCGCCGACCGGTATCGGGGCGATGTGGGGCAAGCCGGAGCGCCTCGAGGAGATGGAGCCGACCGAGGGCGGCGGCGAGATGATCGCCGACGTCGGTCTCTACGAGTCCCGCTGGGCGCCGGTCCCCCACAAGTTCGAGGCGGGGACGCCTCCGATCGCCCAGGCCATCGGCCTCGGCGCTGCCGTCGACTACCTCGAGAGTGTCGGCATGGAGACCGTCGCTCACCACGAGCAGGAGATCACCGGGTACGCACTGAAGCGGCTCAGCGAGGTTCCCGACCTGGTCGTCTACGGCCCAAAAGATCCCGCGAGACGTGGCGGGGCGGTGAGCTTCTCGCTCGCCGATATCCATGCCCACGACATCGCCACGATCCTCGATCAACATGGTGTCGCCGTTCGGGCCGGCCATCACTGTGCGAAGCCGCTCATGCGCCACCTGCATGTCCCAGCAACAGCACGAGCCTCGTTCTACCTCTACAACACGCCCGCAGATGTCGACCGCCTCATCGACGGCCTCTTCGACGCCCGATCGGTCTTCGGGTTCGACGACTGAGACGCCGCAACCCGGGTATCGTCGCGAGCGCATGTCTTCCCTCGAAGAGCTCTACCGCCAAGTCATCCTCGACCACTACCGGAGCCCCAGGCGCCGGGGTTCGCTGAGCGAGCCGCACGTCCACGCCGAGGGCCTCAATCCGTCCTGTGGAGATGAGTTCTCCCTCGACCTGCGGATCGAAGACGGCGTCATCACCGACGCTGCGATCCAGGGCCAGGGCTGCTCGATATCGCAGGCCTCGGGTTCGATGATGGCCGAGACGATCGTCGGCAAGTCGGTCGATGAAGTCCGCTCGCTCACCGGTACCTTCAAGCTCATGATGGGGATCGAAGAGGGCGACGACCCGCTCGACCCGGATCGCCCCGGTGCCGTCTTGGGCGATCTCGAGGCACTCCAGGGCGTACGCAAGTTCCCGGTGCGCATCAAGTGCGCGGACCTGCCCTGGACAACCCTCGCCGACGCCCTCGATCGTTCTGAGTCCTAGGGACTCTCGACCGCGCTCCGCAACAGATCGACTGCTGCCTCGAGGTTCACTACCTCGATCGCATCGTCAGCGTGGCCCATCTCGACCGATGCTCGATCGGCATGCGGGACCCAATCGAGCGCCGGAAGCCAGTATCCGTACTCGTCCGCAATGTCTTCGGCGAGGCGTAGGAGACCGAGTGCCGCGCCTCCGCGATCGAGAGCAACGAGAGCCTCGGCAGCCGAGCACAAGAACGACCAGGCCCGGTAGCGATCCGGCCGAGACACGGCGCTCTCGAGCGCGGTGGCGATGTACTGGATGCCGGGTCCCGGCATCCGTTCTCTCACATCGAGGAGGCCGAGCAAATTCGCGGTCCGCTCGGCGTAGCTCGGCATGCCGAGCTTCACAGCGTCGGCGTGGACATATTCGGCGAGGGTACGCGCCCGGGCCATGTCCCCGAGGTTGAGATGTGCGTGAGCGACGAACCGGAGTCCCTCGTGCCGGGCACGGTCGGTAGTGCACGCTTCTAGACCCCGCTCGAAGAGAACGAGTGCAGCATCGTGCTTGCCGCGAGATGCCTCGATCATCGCCTGCGTGCGGGGCAAGTATGCCCGCAATTGGTCGTCGAGCCCTCTTGTCGCGAGCCGCTCATGCATCGCTTCGGCGGACGCAGTATCGCCGAGGAAGATGTTGACCATCGCGAGGCCGTGCAGACTCGTGCGCGACGGCTCGACCGTCGCGCACGCATCGATGGAGCCCTGGATCCGCTCTCGAGCGAGTATGAGGTCCCCGCGCTCGAACGCAGCGTTCCCCAAGGTCAGGAGGGCATCCGCCTCTCCTACGTCGCTTTCGACCTGCCGGGCGATGTGCAGGGCCCTCGAAGCGGCCTGCTCCGCCCCGTCGTTGTCGCCGAGGTCGACCAGCGACCAAGCGAGTCCGAGCAGAGCATCGACGATGAGTTCCTCCGGCACATCCCCATCGAGATCGAGAGCAGCCGAGAGGAGCTCCGCGTTCTCACGGATAGAGAGACGCCCTGCGAGGTACTGGCTGACGCCGCTCGCAATCTCGAGAGCGGATCGCCGATCGCGGATTTCAACTGCTCGGCGAACCGCCGCTCGGTAGTTCCCGATGTCGCGATCGACGCGCGCGACGATCGCCATCCGATCGTCCGGCTCGGAGGCCCCCTCGGGAGAGTGAACGACCCGCCCCTCGGCCGCACGTTGCTCATACGCCAAAGCTTCGTAGTAGCACGTGTGCCGAGCGAGCGAGTCCTCCGTCTCTTCGGTGGCCTCAAGCACATCGGCGGCGAACTCCCGGATCGGCTCGAGAAGGCGGTACCGGTCATCCGATCGCGTGACGAGCGACGCATTGACGATTCCGCCGAACAGGTCGGCGAAGTCCGACGACACCTTGACTCCGGCGACTGCAGCAGCAGCGTCGATCGTGAAGCCACCCCGGAACACCGAGAGTGCCCGGAAGACAGCCTGCTGCGACTCGGTGAGCAGCTCGTAGCTCCATCGGAACGCCGCGGCGAGGCTGTGGTGGCGGTCTTCGCCTGTCGGTCTGCCTGAAGTCAGCCGAGCGAGGTGGCTGTTCAAGAGCGCCGTGATCTCAGCCGGAGCAACATCGCGTGTTCGCGCCGCGGCCATCTCGATGGCGAGAGGGAGACCGGCGAGACGACGCGTCAGCGCAATCACCTCTTCGGAGGCTTCGTCCGCCACCTCGCGCCCCGATGCGTCGCGTGAGCGCTCCGCGAAGAGCCGGAACGCAGGAGTCTCCTGCGCCTCGGCCACATCAGCGCCAGATCCGGGGGTGACAAGCGGCTCGACGGGGAAGACCGTCTCGCCGGCGACTCCCAGGGGCTCCCGGCTCGTCGCAACGATCCGCACGAGCGGACACATCGAGAGAACGCTCTGAGCAAGCACGGCGCATCCTGGAATCAGGTGCTCACAGTTGTCCAGGACGATCAGCATGTCCGATCGAGCCAGGTGGCGGGCGAGGTCCCCGGCCGGATCGTCCCTCGCCGGCTCCGCCAAACCGGTGACGGCGGCTACGGCGCTCGCCAGACCGCGGTCGTCAACGACCGGGACGAGGTCGACGAGCCAGACACCGTCCCGGAACTCCGCCGCCATGCCGGCAACGGCCTCCTGCGCGAGCCTTGTCTTCCCCACGCCTCCGGGTCCGAGCAGCGTGGTGAGCCGACGCTGCGTGATCCTCGCTCGGAGGGAGCCGATCTCGTCTCCTCGTGCGATGTAGCTCGAGATCGGCCTCACGATGTTGTGGTGGGGGTGCCGTGGATCGGTCCATGTCGGATCCTCGATGAGCGCACGACTCTCCGCTGCGAGCCGGCGTACTGCCTCGGGCGGATCGATGCCGAGTTCCGTCCGGAATCGATCCTCTACGCGTCTGTACTCATCGAGCGCCTCGGCCGGGCGACCGGATCCATTCAGCGCCGCCAGCAAGGCCTCCGCGAAGCCCTGATGGATCGGGAACTCGACAACGAGAGGTCCGAGCACCTCGATGACCTCGGCACTCCGGTCGAGGTGCATCAGCAGATCGAGCCGGAGCTCCAACGCTCGGACGCGGACAGCCTCGAGACGCCGGATCTCGGCAACGGCGAACTCGTCGTAGGTGGCGCCGGCGAAAGGCGCACCGTTCCAAAGAGCGAGTGCTTCGTCAAGAGCTGCTACCGCTCCTGCGGGGTTGTCGCCCGCTGTCTCCGAGGCTTCCTGTAAGAGATGCTCGAAGACGCGTGCATCGATCTGCGACGCGTCGGCGGCGAGCAGATAGCCATCGCGAACTCTGAGAACCATGTCCGCGTCGGTCGTCAATGCCCTGCGGAGGCGCGAAGCGTGGAAACGCACCGCATTGCGAACATCGTCCGGTGGTCTCTCCCCCCACAACGCGTCGATGATCCGATCTCTCGGGACGACACTGCCGGCGTCGATGAGCAGGAGCGCAAGGAGCTTCCGTTGCATTGGAGCCAACGC
>JBDLHX010000064.1:0-14127 GCA_039715165.1 Actinomycetota bacterium | reverse complement strand
GTGACGTCGTCCCACATCTGGAGGCGCTCGTCGAACTGCTGCTCCCCGATCTCTGCGAACGATTGTCCCTCAGCCAGCATCCTCCCGTTGAAGCCGTAGAAGGCAAGGAAGACCGCGAGCGTCCCCACCGCTTCCGGCGCAAGGATCACTTCGTACTCCCCCGGCTTGGCGTCGAACGGCGTCGCCGAGTCAACGGCGCGCTGAGCGGCTAGGGCACCAACCGCAGCACCATCGAGATCGCCGATTGCCACAGAAGCGGCGTGGCCGGTGCCGGCCGACGTTCCGGTCTGGTGGATCCCGTCGATGATCGCGCTCGAGTGGCGGCCGCGGGCCGAATGCCCGGCACTGTTGACGAAGGACACGCTCTGCCCCTCGGTCTGGCAGAACCCCGCGGCGAGCAGTCCGTCGCCCGCGTCGACAAACGACTTCACGAGTTCGGCTCTCGCTGCCGGCGACGCGTCGTACGTCTCCTCATCGACGTGTCCGACATCGGGGATCGAGGACGGTTGGGTGACTCCCGGCCAATCCTCGTCGACCGGCTGCATCGACGCGGTCTCGAGCGCTCCGTCGACGAACCCGGTCAACGACTCAGCGTCCGTCACAGTCGTCTTCGCCGAAGCGACTCGCCCCTCGACGGCGACCCTGAGACTCACCGCGTCACCCTCCTCGGCGACGTTCTGGTGGATGAACGAGTTGGCGAAGCGCGTCAACGAGAGATTCCCGGAGGAGACGACGACTTCGGCCTCCGCCCGATCGCCAACGAGTTCGAGTACCTGCTCGGCGAGTTGCATGTCCCGGCTCATCCCCGCACCCCCACTCGCACGTTCTTGAATCTCGCAGGCGCCGCCGAGTGGCCCGTGTGCGCCACTTGGATGGGCTGGCCCTTGCCGCAGTTCGGCGTCCCCCAATGGATCCACTCGTCGCCTCCGGCGAGACGATCGAGGCTTGCCCAGAAGACCGGGCCGATCCCGGTGTACGTGGGGTTCTTGAGCATGCGACCGAGCTTCCCGTCCTTGACCTCCCATGCGATCTCGGTGCCGAACTGGAAGTTGAGGCGCTTGTCGTCGATCGACCAGGACCGGTTCGTAGCCATGTACACGCCGTCCTTCGTGTCGGCGATGATCTCCTCGAGTGACGAGTCGCCGGGGAGCAGGCCGACGTTCGTCATGCGAACCATCGGGAGCCGGTTGTAGCCGTCGCCGCGCACCATGCCGCCGGGCGGCAGGCCGGCGACCGCAGCCGAATCGCGACCCGAGAGCACGCCGACCCATGTGCCGTCCTTGACGATGTCGACTCGCTGCGCCTTCGTTCCCTCGTCGTCGTAGCCGAAGGTCCCGAGCGCACCCGGGAGCGTGGCGTCGGCGGTGATATTCATGAGCTCCGAGCCAAACTGGAAGGTGCCGAGCTTCGGAAGCTGGAGATGGGACGTACCGGCGAATGCCGCCTCCCAGCCGAGGATCCTGTCGAGTTCGATCGCATGACCGACGGACTCGTGGATCTGGAGCGCGAACTGCGATCCCTCGAGGATCAAGTCGGTCTCCTTCTCCTCCAACTCGTCCGCGGTGAGCAACGCCGCCGCCTCTTCGGCGATCCTCCCGGCATTGCCGGCGAAGTCCCACTTGCGGATGACCTCGTAGCCGCCGGTCTCGTATTGACCGAACGACTGCGGATACGATCGCCGCTGGCTCTCTCGTTCGCCGATCGCCGTGGCATCGAATCCGCCGCCCGATTCGACGAGGTGTTGGTGGATACGGTGACCCTGCGACGAGACGAACCACTTGTCGGTGTCGAAGAAGGTGAGATTGCCGGTGGCGATTGCGATGCCTTCGACTTCCTGCATCGTCTTCGTCACGCCGATCAGGAGATCAACCTTCTCGGAGAGCGGCACGGCGAACGGATCTTCGTCGTGGGGTGTCTCGTAGGTGTCCTGGACGACCGGGACATCGGCGAACTGCATCGGGTCCCCGGCGACGACGGCCGACGCTCGTGCAATCTCCGCGGCTCGCTCGCCGGCCCGGCCTGATGCCGCGAGGTCCGCGGTGGCGAAGAACCCCCACGACGATCCGAAGAGGGCCCGAACCCCGACCCCGGCCTGTTCGGTGCGATCGAGCGACTGGACGGCCTGGTTCTGCACGTTGGTCGTCTCCGTCTTGGAGACAACCACCCTTGCATCGGCGTAGGCGGCACCGGCCGCGAGCGCCCCTTCAACGGCTGCTGTTGCATAGTCGAACATGGGAGAGAGAGTAGGAAGTAGAAAGTAAAAAGATGGCTCCAGGGATCAGACGCTCGGGGGCCTTGTCGGAGCCCGGAGCCTGCTTTCCGACAACGTGTCGGCAATAGGGACTTTCGACCCTAACCCCCTGTTCCTTAGTTTGCGACTGTGCTTCTTGGAGTACCACTGAGTAGGGGGACCGTGCGCGAGCGATTCAAGAGCCTCTCACGCGGCAAGAGATGGCTCGTCATCATCGGCCTGATCGTCTTCTTCTTCGTCGCCTTCGTCGTGCTCCCCGCCGCAGCATGGCTCGTCGGAACGAGAACGATCGCCGGGACGTCGAATAGCGCGTTCTGCGGCGGCTGTCACACCATGCAACCCTTCGCGAAGGCGTACGCGGACAGCGCACACGGCGGGGACAACCACATGGGCATCGTCGCCGAATGCACCGCATGCCACCTCCCCCACGACACACCGTGGGATTACCTGGTCGCGAAGACGAAACGGGGCACGTACGACATCTGGGCTGAGACGTTCCACGACACCTCGACCATCGACTGGAAAGAGAAGAGTGGACACTCCGAGGAGTTCGTCTACGACTCGGGCTGTCTCACATGCCACGTCGAACTCGAGAAAGCAACGTCGGGAGCGCGCCAACACGACAACTACTTCGCCGGCGTGACCGACTCGAAGTGTGTGACCTGTCACGACCACGTCGGGCACTCGAACATCAACCAGTACCTACTCGAACACAAGTACCGACCATGACACATGACCCAAGGAGGACCTCGGTGAGACGGCACAGATGGCGAACGGGACTCTGGGCCGCGGCCACAGTCGTCGTGATGGCCCTGGCTTTGATCGCCTGCTCGGGCGACGCAGCGAGCGAAGAAGCGGCTGTCGATCCGCTCGGGGATCTCACCGACGAGGCGAAGGCCTGCGTCGAGTGTCACGCCACCGAGACGCCCGGCATCGTCGCGGACTGGGACGGCACCTTGCACGCCATGGAGGCTGTGTCGTGTGTCGACTGCCATGAGGTTGATCCGAACTCTGAACTCGCGGTTCCCGACATCAAGGACCACGAGGAGGTCGGCGTCGCGGTCGCGACGCTCGTTCCGCCAAACGTCTGTGCCGAGTGCCATGAGGATCAGGTCGATCAGTTCAACGTGAGCGGGCACTTCCGCGCGGCACTGCAGATCGAGCCGAAGGAAGGTCTGCACACCCTGGTGTTCAAGCACGAAGGGCAGGACCACCCGACCGCCGGCACGGCGTCGAACGAGACCGGCTGCATCCAGTGTCACGGCGCGCGCGTCGAGGTGGAGAACGGCCGTGCCAGCTCGCAGACATGGCCGTCGGCCGGCATCGGCACGATCTGGCCCGACGGCTCGGTCGGGAACTGCACGGTCTGCCACTCACGGCACGCCTTCGAGATCGCGGAGGCTCGCAAGCCCGAGGCGTGCGGCGGTTGCCACCTGGGACCGGATCACCCCGACATTGAGATCTACGAGAACACGAAGCACGGCCAGATCTTCGGCACCGAGGGTGAGGAGTGGATCTGGGATAGCCCGACCGACGAGTGGGAGCCGGGTGACTACCGGGCTCCGACGTGCGCGACGTGCCACATGGCCGGCATCGGCGATCTCACGTCGACGCACAACGTATCGGAGCGGCTCTACTGGAACCTCTGGGCGCCAAGGTCCGAGGTGCGCAACACCGACGACCCGATGTCCGGTCTCACCGGTGATGGGCCCGCCGGACGCGAGATGATGAAGGCGGTTTGCGCCGAGTGCCACTCGGCGGATCATGGCGACAAGTACTTCGAGAGCGGCGACCGGGCGGTTCAGCTCTACAACGAGTCGTACTACGACCCGGCGATCGCCATGAAGACGGAGCTTGCCGACAAGGGTCTCCTCAAGGAGAACCCGTGGGCAGACGAGTTCCAGATCCTCTACTACTACCTATGGCACCACGAGGGACGCCGGGCACGACAGGGATCGATGATGGGCGCCCCGGACTGGGCCCACTGGCACGGCTTCTTCGAGCTCCAGCAAGACCTGTACGCCATGCAGGACATCTACAACAAGCGGCTCGAGACGGGCGAGATCGAGAGCTAGTCCAGATCCCATCGACACGGAAGGGCCCCTCATCCCCCGAGGGGCCCTTTCGCGTCAGCGGCACAAGACACAAGTAGCAAGACCCGTACTTGCTACTTGTGTCTTGCTACTTGATACTGCTCTGCCATGGAGCGCGACGAACTCTTCGACCTCTACCGGACCCATGTGAACGCGGGCAAGATCGACGCCTACGAGCGATACGGCTTCGACGCCGTGATCGGACGGAGGGAGGGCGCCCGGTTCTGGGATGCCTTCGACGATCGCTCCTGGATCAACTGCCACAACAACGGCGGAGTCTTCAACCTCGGACACAGGAATCCTGCGGTGCTCGCCGCTGTCAGAACCTCTCTCGAGGTCGAGGACATCGGCAACCATCACCTGCCGGCCCCGAGCCGGACGGTCCTCGCCGAACGACTCTCCGCCACGACCGGTGGGCTGCTCCCCGGCGTCGTCTTCGGCGTCGGGGGTGGCGAGGCGATCGACCTCGCGATCAAGGTCTCCCGAGCGGCGACCGGGAGACAAGGAATCGTCTCAGCCTCCGGCGGCTACCACGGACATACAGGCCTCGCCCTCGCAACGGGAGATGCTGAGTACCGGGATCCGTTCGGGCCGAACCTGCCGGGCTTCACCCAGGTCCCGTTCAACGAAGTATCCGCCATGGACGCAGCGGTTGGAGACAACACGGCCGCCGTCATCCTCGAGCCCGTACCGGCAACGCTCGGTATGCCGATCCCCGATCCGGATTACCTGCCCTCCGTGGAGCGAATCTGCCGGGACCGCGGAGCGAAGCTCATCATCGACGAGGTTCAGACCGGTCTCGGCCGTACGGGACGCATCTGGGCCTACGAGCACTGGGAACTCGAACCCGACGCACTCGTCACGAGCAAGGGGCTTTCGGGCGGCATCTATCCGATCTCTGCGACGCTCATGACCCGAGAGCTCCACTCGCTCTTCGACACCGAACCGTTCATACACATCTCCACGTTCGGAGGTGCCGAGCCGGGTGCGGCGGCCGCGCTCGTTGTTCTCGACGCGATCGAAGCACCGGGATTCCTCGAACGCGTCGCCGACCTCGAGAGCCGTTTCGTGGCGGGACTCAGCGGCCTGCCCTTCACGCTGCGGCACCTCGGCCTGATGATGGCGCTCGCCTTCCCCGCTCCCGATGCAGGCATGTTCGCCATGAAGATGCTCTTCGACGCGGGGCTCTTCGCCCTGTATGCGAACAACGACACATCCACGCTCCAGTTCCTCCCGCCGCTCATCCTCACCGACGAAGAGGCAGACGAGATCGTCGGAATCGTCCGCTCGGTGTTCGGATGAAGCACGCCCTCGATGATCTTGAACGTCGTGTGGCCGACGCGCTCGTCACCGACGACCGCACCGAAATCGACGTCATCGGATACGGGGAGATCTCAACGGTGCTGCGTCTCACAGTCGACGAGAAGTCGTTTGCGTGCAAGCGTCTCCCGCCGTTTCCGGAGGATTCGCTCCACGGCTATCGCGACGCATGCATCGCCTACCTCGACGCACTCATCGACCGGTGTGTTGCGATACCGGCGTCGACCATCGAAGTGGCAACCCATGGCTCCTCCGAGATCGTCTACTGCATTCAGCCGATCGAGCAGCGGCTCGTTGTCGACCACCTGCATGACGCAGGGCCGGATGAGATCGCGGACGTTGCGCACCGTCTCGTCTCTGTCGTCGCGGGGGTCATCGACGACCGGCTCGGCCTCGATGCCCAGATCTCGAACTGGGCCATTCGACCCGACGGCAGCTTCGCCTACATCGACGTCACGACGCCCCTCATCCGGGACGCTGCCGGCGAGGAGATGCTCGACACGGATCTCTTCCTTGCGTCGCTCCCGGCACTCCTCCGGCCCCTCGTCCGCCGATTCTTGCTCCACGAGATCCTCAGCCATTACTACGACCCCAGAGCGGCGCTTCTCGATCTCGTCGGCAACCTCAAGAAGGAGCGACTCGAGCACACGATCTCCGTGTTCCTCGCCGCGACAAACGAGATCGTCGATCCCCCGATCACGGTGAAGGAGATCGACCGCTACTACCGCCTCGACGCCCTCATGTGGGAGGTCCTCCAGCGCCTCCGGCGTGCGGACCGCTGGTGGCAGCGAACGGTTCGGCGGCGGGGTTACCCGTTCCTGCTGCCGGGGAAGGTGGATCGCTGATGTGTGACACGATCGTCGTCGTACGGCCCGACGGGGTCCTCTTTGCGAAGAACTCGGACCGGGATGCGAACGAAGCGCAGATCCCCGAGTGGTATCCGGCGGCCGACCACGACGAGGGAGCGATCGCGCATACGACCTATCTCGAGATCCCCCAGGTCCCGCACACCCATGCGACGCTCATCAGCCGGCCGTTCTGGATGTGCGGCGCCGAGATGGGCACGAACGAACACGGCGTCACGATCGGCAATGAGGCCGTGTTCACCGATCAGCCCCTCTCGGACGAAGGTCTCACCGGAATGGACATGCTGCGCCTCACACTCGAGCGCTCGACAACGGCGGAAGAGGCGGTCGGCGTGCTCGTCGATCTCCTCGAGCGCTACGGACAGGGCGGCGGCTGCGGCTACGAGAAGCCGTCCTTCACCTATCACAACTCCTTCCTCGTCGCCGACCCGACGTCGGCCTGGGTGCTCGAGACTGCGGGGTCGCTGTGGGAGACCGAGCAGGTCCGTTCTGGTGTGCGAACCATCTCGAACGGGTTGACGATCCCCGGCTTCGCCGACGAGCACCGCAAATGGCTCGAGACGAAGGTCTCGGCTTGTGACGTGCGTACCCGCCTCACCGCCGAGTCCGCCGGAAGCGCCCTCGGCCCCGGCGATCTCATGACGACGTTGCGCTCGCACGGCCCGGACCGCTGGCCGCGATACAACGTGATCAACGGCACGCTCTCGATCCCATGCATGCACGGGGGTGGCGTCGCTGCGTCGTCGTCGAGCGTCGCCGGCTGGGTCTCCGATCTCGCCACGGGAACCCACTGGATCACCGGAACGTCGTCACAGTGTCTTGGGCTGTTCAAGCCGGTTCGGGTCGATGAACCTGCCGACATCGGCCCCGCCCCCGGCGGCCTCGACGACGGCGAGAGCCTCTGGTGGCGGCATGAGCGGATGGCCCGCGCCGTCATGCGGAGCCCGAAACGACTCGCTCCGATCTTCCTCGACGAGCGTGACGTTGTCGAGGCTCGCTGGCTGGCCGATCCCCCGACCGGACAGGCGGCGTTCGACGAAGGGTCCCGACTGCTCAGCAAGTGGTCGGCCGCGGTCGCTGAGGCCGACGACGGAACCGATGTGCGGCCGGTGTGGGCACGGCAATACTGGGCGAAACGCGACCGTGCCGCGGCAGCGCAGCAGCCCAGCCGCTCCCTCATCCCCTGCTACTCAGGTCGCAGCACCGCCATGTAGGACGGATTCGGCTCGGTGGCTTCTTCGACGCGCCAGCCGGCCGCTGCGGCCAGCTCCGCGAGTTCCGCAGGCGACACAAATAGGTAGTCGAACCAGCCACCGGCAATGTCCTGGAACCGAACCCGCAGCCGGATCTGCCCCGGCATGCGGCCCAGTTCCCGGTTGCGTTGGTGATAGGCCAGATGGATCGGTTCGTCGGTGGTGTACGGGTCGCGACAGTTCCCGACGATGACACCTCCCGGCTTGAGCAGTGATCTGAGCGAGTCGAGGAATGGACCGGAGAACTCGGCGGATCCGAGGATGGCGAGGTTGTGCCCGAGGAGGATGGCAGCGTCGAACGGTTCTGGATCCTGCGCTGCGAGTTCGTCCGTCGTGCCGAGGAAGATCTGCTCGACACCGCGTTCGCGACACACCTCGATCGCTCCTGGTGACGTGTCGAGCGCCACCGGCTCGTCCCCGCGGCGCTGGAGGACGAGCGAGTGTCTTCCGGCGCCGGCTCCCACGTCGAGGACCCGGCCGGAGACGATGTCGAGCGCGGTGGCGTCGATGCCGGTGGCGAAGTGGATGTTCTCCCATTCGTCGTACTCGGCGAAGTAGAGGCCGGCCCCCATCGTGTCGGATTGGCCGTCATCACGTTCGGTGACGTGGACACCGGACCCGCCGTGCAGGTAGTCGAGGAGTGCGGCGCCGAAAGCATCGCCGGGCCGTGCTTGCCGGTCGTAACCAGTCATGGATTCAGTATTCAGCATTCAGTATTCAGTATCAAGACCGAATCCGAGACCGCGGCCAACGCCGTCTGGCTACTGGCTACTCCTGCTGACTACTTCGCTCGTCGGCAGATCGACCAGCGAGTACGTCTCCGGTACGTTCAACACAAAGGGGCACTTTTCGAGACCCACGCAGGACGAGCCGCACGCTGCCCCTGAGCACGTCGCCGCGTCCCCGCCGACGAATTCGGCCGGGACCGAGAGCACACCCTTCGCAGTGAGCACGCCGATCATCCCGTCGAGCGCCGACTCGTCAATCCCAAGACGGCGAGCCAGAGCGCTGTTCATGATTGGTCCCTGTGCGGTGTGCAGCTCGTCGAGGAGACGATCGAGGATCATCGTCATAGTCCGATCACCTTCCCGCCCTGGAACACGATCACGGCGAAGAGCCAGGCGAGCACGGTCTGCCCACCGATGCTCAGCAACATCCACCGCGTGCCGGTTTCGTGCCGAATCGCTCCGGCCGCTGCCATGCACGGGGTGTACAACAGCACGAAGACGAGGAACGCGAGCGCGGCGGATGCTCCATGGCCACCGCTCGACTCGTCGAAGCTCTGCCGGATGGACGTCATGAGGAGCGAGGACTCCCCCTCCTCGGTTCCATCGTCGAAGTGGATCCCGATGATCCCGGGCGTTGCCTTCAGCGCTCCGACGATCGCCCCGCCGAACCCGGTGACGATCTCACGCGCCGAGTCGCCGAGCGAAGGCTCGTCTCCCTCCACGACACCGTCCTCGACGCCGTAGACCTGCGCCATCGTCCCAACCACGACCTCTTTCGCCACGAACCCAGACAGCAGCGAGCCGGTCGCCTCCCAGGACCCGAAGCCGGCGGGATTGAAGACGGGGGCGACGGCCCCCGACACGGTGGCGAACGCAGAGTTGTCGACGTCCGTGTCGGCGAAACCCCCCGATCCCGAGACGGGAATGGACATGAGGAGCCAAACCACGATCATCGTCGAGAAGATGATCGAGCCGGCGCCGGCGATGAATGCCTTCGTCCGGGTCCACGTGTGGAACCAGATCGTTCGAAGCATCGGCAGCCGATAGGCCGGCATCTCCATGATCGTGGGAGCGTGCTTGCCCTCCGGTAGCAACGTGCGCTTGAGCAGCAGCCCAATAGCGAGGGACACGGCGATCCCGAGCAAGTACATGCCGAACACCACGAGCCCGGCATTGTTCGGGAAGAACACGGCGGCGATGAGCACGTAGACGGGGAGCCGGGCGCCGCAGCTCATGAACGGCACGAGCAGGCTCGTCAGGATCCGGTCTCGCTCGTTCTCAAGCGTACGAGTGGCATACACGGCCGGAACGGTGCAGCCGAACCCGACGAGCATGGGAAGGAACGACTTGCCGGGAAGCCCGACGCCGCGCATGAGCCGGTCCATGACAAATGCGGCACGTGCCATGTAGCCGGTGTCTTCGAGGAACGCGAGAGCGAGGAAGAGAGCGAGCAGAATCGGTACGAAGACGAGTACTGCACCGACGCCGGCGACGACTCCGTCGACGAGCAGGCTTTCGATCCACGTCCCGTCCAACCCGATCAGGGCAACAAGACTGGCGACGAAGTGAGCGAGGGAACCGGAGATCGCTTCGTCGACCCAGTCGAGGAACACGCCGGCAATGTCGGTCGTGATCTTGAACACGGCCCACATGAGGGCGAGGAAGATCGGGATGCCGAGGAGTCGGTGCGTCAGCACAGCGTCGATGCGATCTGTCCTGGTCGTCTCACGCTCACCGGTTCGGTCGGTTGCGGCGCGAGCGATGTCGTTAGCCGCCTGGAAGCGCGCGGCCACGATCTTCGTGTCCGCGTGATCTCCGAGCGAGGCTCGCAGCTCATCGAGC
The DNA here is from genome assembly GCA_039715165.1 of Actinomycetota bacterium. Lineage (GTDB taxonomy): Bacteria > Actinomycetota > Acidimicrobiia > Spongiisociales > UBA5794 > JAHEEL01. Next base: position 3,774 of record JBDLHX010000064.1, on the reverse strand, counting down.
AGGCGATCGCGAAGCGTGAGGAGATCCGCACCGCCGTCGATTGCGTCAAGCGGCCCGTCGAGGCCGGGATCCTCGTCGAGGAGGGCGACGGCGAGCCACCGGGACGAGTACCCCGCGGTGACCTCTGGGATGCTCTCGATCGTTTCCGCAAGGCGCCCGATGGCGGTTTCGACCTCGCTGCCGTAGTCGACGCGGAACGCACTCATCGTGACCCCTCGAGAGCGAAGCCGTCGACGATGGAATCCTTCAGCGCGTCGAGGCCCTCTCCCGATCGTGCGACGGTCCCAACGACGGGCGTAGCGAGCTGCGCTGCGAGGATCTCCGGGTCCACCACGATGCCGCGAGATCGGGCGACATCGCTCATGTTCAGCGCAACGATCGTCGGCAGTCCTATCTCGAGAACCTGGATGACGAGGTAGAGGTTCCGTTCGAGGTTCGCGGCATCGGCGACAACGATCACCCCGTCCGGCTCTCCGCCGATGAGGAAGTCCCTCGCGATCATCTCCTCCGGGGAGGCGGCATTGAGGCTGTACGCCCCGGGCAGGTCGACGACCTCGAACGTGACGCCGTCATGCTCGAAGCGTCCTTCGACACGTTCGACGGTCTTGCCGGGCCAATTGCCGACGTGCTGCTTCGCACCCGTGAGAGCATTGAACAAGGACGACTTGCCGGTGTTCGGATTGCCGGCAAGGGCCAGGATCACGTTCGCGGCAGGCGGCCTCGTCATGCCGGATCCTCCTGCACGAGGATCACCTCGGCATCACAACGGCGAATCGCGACGCGAGAGCCCATGACGGCGAACTCCACCGGATCGCCGAGCGGGGCGACACGAACCGTGGTGACCTGCTCCCCCGGCACGAGGCCGAGTTCGAGGAACCGGCGGCTCCCCTCGCGCGAACGGAATCGCACGACTCGTGCCGATCTGCCGACGGGGAGATCGGCGAGGGAAATGATCGATGCCACGGGAGCCACTTCCCTACAACGAGTCCACGACGAGGACGCCGGCCGCGAGCTCTGTAGCAAGGTGGAGACAGGCGCCGTCGACGGATACGAAGCGGTCGCCATCCGCCCCGACCCCGAGGACCTGAATCCGCCCACCCGGCACGACACCCTGCCGACCGACGAACGCCAGGGCTTCATTGTCGAGGTCGACCGTCGCGATCGACCGCCACTCCCCGGCAGCGACGTCATCGAGGCGCTCGGCAATCGGAACCGAGATGTCTCCGGATGAGTCGGGAATCGCCTTGCCCCTCGGACCTCGCTCCGGGCCGCCGAGAAAGCCGGACAGGAGATCGGCGACGTCGCCGGGCGTAACGTGCTCGAGATCGCACGCTACGGCGTCTGCACGGACGGGCGTCAGTCCGAGCCGTTCTTTCAGAAAGACACCCCAGAGGCGTCGACGGCGCAGGATCTCGGATGCGACGCGTCTCCCGTCTTCGCTGAGCGTCACGCCTCGATACGGCTCGTAGTCCAGGTATCCACGTGCAGCGAGCTTCCGCACCATCTGATTCGCGGAGACGCCGGACACGTCGAGCGACTTGGCGACGTGCGACACCGGGACCGGCTCCGAGTGCCCATCTTCGATCGCGGTCGCGATCGTGATGAGATACATCTCTTCGGATTCGGACGTCGCCGTCGCATTTTGAGTCATGCCTACACAAATTTCGTGCGATTGTTTTGGCAAGCCTTAGGATACGGCGGCACCAGCAGAGCGCAAATCGGCAGAGCGTCGATAGGATTCCGGGACGCAGGGATTCACCGAACTTGGGAGTCACCAAATGCGCCAGTTCCTCCGCTCCAAAATCCACCGAGCGACGATCACTCAGACCGACCTTCACTATGAGGGTTCGCTCACGCTCGATCGCGACCTCATGGATGCAGCGGCCATCGGCGATCACGAAGTCATCCACGTCGTCAACGTCAACAACGGCGAACGCTTCACCACGTACGCGATCGAAGGCGACCGCGGCTCCGGTGTCGTCGGGCTCAACGGTGCGGCAGCCCGCCTCGGGATGCCGGGCGACCTCGTCATCATCATGACGTTCGGGTACTACGAAATCGAAGACGGGACCGACGGGCCCTCGCCGCTCGTCGTCTCGGTCGACGAGAAGAACCAAGCGATCCTCGGCTAGCGAACCTCCGGCCCGGGACCATAAAGATTCCCCGATGCGCGACCGATAGGTAGCCTCGGTGCGGTCACACCGACCAGACATGGGGGAACGATGGCGAGATCGAGCGGAAAGGCCCGGGCCCCCCAGACGTCCACGCGTCGGAAATCGCGCAGTGCGGGAAGCATCGTCGGGTGGATCGTCGTCGTCCTCATCGTCCTCACCGCCCTCTTCTACGGCGGCGGCGGCTGGTACTTCTCGAGCGAGGTGTACGAGCGCGCATTCAAGGTCGAACCGATCGATTCCTCGCCATACGACATCACGGTCGATCGAGCAGAGGCAGACGTCGTCGTCCTACGCGCAGATCCCGAAGCCCAATACATCAACACCGATGGGACGTTCGGGCTCATCTCCGACACCGAGGCGAGCGTGGTCGGGGACATCCTGAGCGCCGAGACCTCAGACGGGATCTCTACCGTCCACCGGTCTCGGGATCCGGAGGGGCCGATCCCGCCTTCCGGAACCGCCGTCCGACTCGACCCATTCGTCTGGCCCGGCGATCCGAACACGGCCCTGGGAATCGCGTTCCAGGACATCGAGTACCCCATCGAAGGTGGGGCGGCCGCGGCTTGGTACGTCCCCGGAGCCTCCGACACCTGGATGATCTTCGTACACGGCAAGGGCGCACCGAAGAACGAAGCGCTGCGCATGTTGCCGATCGCCGTCGAGCGCGGCTACCACGCCATGGTCATCGACTATCGAAACGATCCGGACGCACCCCGTGATCCCTCCGGCGAGTACCGATACGGGCTGACGGAGTGGAAGGACCTCACCGCGGCCGGACGGTATGCGAAGGAGCACGGCGGCAAGAACCTGATCTTGGTCGGCTACTCGATGGGCGGGGCGAACGTGATGTCGTACCTGCTGCAGTCTCCGCTCAGGAACCAGACCGTTGCTGCGATCCTCGACAGCCCGATGCTGGACTTCGAATCGACGGTCGACCACGGTGCGTCACAGGAGACGCTCCCCCTCACGCCCATCACCCTCCCAGAGAGCCTCGTGGCGACGGCGAAGTGGTTCGCCGGTTGGCGGTTCGACATCGACTGGGAAGCCTTGAACTACGTCGACCAGTGGAGAGATCTCCACACTCCGACACTCATCATTCAGGGCACCGGCGATGACTCCGTCCCGGTCGAACCTGCGCACGAGCTCGCCCGGATCAGGTCGGACATCATCACACTCGTCACGCCGGCGAGGGTCGGTCACGTTCTCGCTTGGAACGACAATCCCGAGGGCTACGAAGCGCTCATCAACTCGTTCCTCGACGGCCTCGGCGTCTGAGGCGACAGGCTTCCTCCCCCTCAGCTTGGATCCGCGGTCTCTCGGTGCCAGATCCGAGCAATCCCTTGCCATCTCGGCGTTCTCTACGACGCGGCCGTTCACGAAATGGGTGAGCTGGTGAACGGTTCTTCGTCTCCCCCAGTTCCCCTCAATCCACGGACTCTCGGACGAGAGCGAACACCTCCCCACAACCCGTGTCCCCCCGGACCGAAGGGACGGGGGGACACGCATCGGCTCTGCCGATGCGCAGGGGGGACGGTTCCACCCGCGGGCGACGCGCACCACAACGGTCCTGAGCCACAGCGTGCCTCCGAGATCTTCACCG
>JBDLHX010000063.1:0-14167 GCA_039715165.1 Actinomycetota bacterium | reverse complement strand
TCGAGCTTCGCCTCGCGGAATGCGATGAGGGCGAGGTTCACGAGGGCGAAGACGAGGAGCTGGAACGCCGATGCGAGCTTTGCGAGTTCGATGAGGGGCACGAACAGCACGAGAACGAGAAGGAGGGCGCCCGTGACAGCGATTCCGGCGACGGGGACACCCGAACGTGTTCCGATCCGCTCGAGGAACGGCGGGGCGAGCGAGTTGCGGGCCATGGCGAACGGGTACCGGGCGGAGGCGATGACGCCGGCGTTCGCCATCGACACGAGAGCGAACACGGCGATTCCCGCGATGAGCGCTACGCCGAAGTCCCCGAGGAATTGCTGTGCGGCGAGCGTGACGGGCGTCTCGGTGTGTGAGAGCTCGTCGTGTGGCGCTGCGCCGACGATGACCGCCACGATCGCCGGGTAGAGCAGCATCATGAACCCGATCGACACGAGCATCCCTGCCGGAATCGTGCGGCCCGGGTGTCGCACCTCCTCGGCGATCGATGCCACCTTCGTCACGCCTGCGTACGACACGAAGACGACCGCGGTCGCCGACAGCAGACCCTTGATGCCGTGACCGAGGAACGGTTCGAAAGCCGCTGGTTCAACGGTCGGCATGCCGGTCGCGACGAATCCCAACAGCACAAGGACGACGATCGTGACGAGCGCCATCTGAAACTTCGCCGTCTGCTTGACCCCGAGCAGATTCACCCCGATGAGGATGAGCGCGAGGGCGGCCGCCACAGGCCGCTCGGGATGCGGCACGAAGTACTCGAGGTAGGCGGAGAGGCCGACGAGCGCGAACGAGGCCTTGAACACGAGTGAGAACCAGACGCCGAAGCCGGCGATCGTGCCGAGCAGCGGGCCCATCGCCCGGTCGATGTAGAGGTAGGTGCCACCGGCTTGGGGCATTGCGGTCGCCATCTCGGCCTTCGACAAGGCGGCGGGGAGCACGACGACGCCCGCGAGGGAGAAAGCGAGGACGACGGACGGTCCCGCGATCTTGAAGGCGAGACCGGGCAGGACGAAGATCCCCGACCCGATCATGGCGCCGATCGAGATCGTCAACACCGCATAGAGGCCGAGCGACCGCGCGAGTGTCCCGGCGGGATCGGGCGGCGTTGAAGTGTCGGAGGTCGTCACGGTAACGGCAAGTTAGCCGAGCCCGCCGACCTCGGATAGGGGTCTGTCACGGCGTGGCTTCGTCGAGGACCCAGTCGTTCCGCGATGCCCTGCCCTTCTCGACATCGACCCGAGCCAGCAGCAAACCCCCAATGATGAAGAACGCGGTGAGGAAGAGGATCGCGAGGCGGGCAGAACCGGTGGCGATGCCGACCGCCGCGAAGATGAGCGGTCCGAAGATCGAACTGAACTTCGAGAACACCGAGTAGAAGCCGAAGAACTCGGCCGAAGCATCCTCGGGAATCATTGACGCGTAGAGCGATCGGGAGAGCGCCTGAGTCCCTCCGAGCACGAGGCCCGCCAAGGCGCCGACGCCCAGGAACGGGATCGTCTCCCCCTCAGGCAGCAGGTAGCCGCCAACGGTGACGAGCGTCCACCCGCCGATCGACACGAGGATCGCCCACTTCGTTCCGAGCGTGGCGGAGAGTCGGCCGAACAGGAGCGCACCGAAGAAGGCGACGAACTGGATCACGACGAACACGGACGCGATCGTCGTTGCCGAGAGCTCGAGGGTCTCCGAGGCGTAGACGGGGGTGATCTTGATGACGGTCTGGACGCCGTCGTTGTAGAAGAGGAACGCGACGACGAAGAGGAGGAGCTGGGGGAACCGTGTGAGCTGCCGGCTTGTCTTCCACGTCCGGTCGATGCCGAGACGCACGTATCCGCCGAATCGGCCGCTCGTCCCGAACCGGGAAGGGAGACTCCGGCGTTCCCCGGCGTCGCGTAGCCGGCTGAGCGAGAACACCGAGAACGCCGCCCACCAAACGCCCGCCGAGACCATCACGAGGCGTTGTGCCGTCGTCTCGGCGATCCCCATCGGCTCTGCGAAGGAGAGGAGAACCAGGGACAGCACGAGGTGGATGGCGCCGCCGGCGTAACCGAGAGCGAAGCCCTTCGCCGAGACCCGGTCGATCGTGTCCGGCGTCGTCAACTCTGGGAGGAAGCCCTCGTACATGACGTTCGCCGAAACGAACGAGATCTGTGCCAAGAGGGCGACGAATATGGCGAGGCCGAGGTCGTCGGCACCCGGCACGGCCATCAACACAGCGAAGATCGACCCGGTGTAGGCGAACGACCGGAGGAGACGCTTCTTCGAGTTCGAGTAGTCGGCGATCGCTCCGAGCACCGGCATGGCGATGAAGAGCAGGAGCGCTCCGAGCCCGACGAGTACGCCGAAGAAAGCCTCGGCGTCGACGTGGAGTCCGAGGACCGTGAGACCTTCATCCGGGAAGATCGTGTCCCCGAAGTAGATCGCGAAAATGATGCTTCCGGCGGTGATGTACGCCGAGTTCGCCCAGTCGTACATCGCCCATCCGAAGATGGTCCGCGAGTCGTTGCGGGGAAGTGGTCCACTCGGCATCGATGCGACCCTACCGGCCACGCCGTTCGAGGCTCGCGAGCACACTGCGCGATACCAGCGTCGAGAAAGCCTGCAGAGGACTATGGTTCAGGTGCACAGAGGGATGTCCGCTGCCGCCGTGGCACTTGTTGGTTCGAGGGCAGGTCGACACAACCCGCCCGTGTGCGGGCCGTTTGGTCCGCGAACTGACGCCCATTGGAGGCACGACAACATGAACATCTTTGTGGGGAACCTCTCGTTCCGCGCTACGAACGGCGAGCTCGAAGAGCTCTTCGGCCAGTACGGCGCCGTCGATTCGGCCGCAATCATCAACGACCGTGACACGGGCCGCTCCCGCGGCTTCGGTTTCGTCGAGATGCCCAACGCGACCGAGGGAGCGAAGGCAATCGAGGAACTCAACGGCTACGAGCACCAGGGCCGGGCCCTCACCGTCAACGAGGCTCGCCCCCGCCGGTAGCTCACAGCATGGCAAGAGGAGACGACACATTCCGCACGCAGGGCGTGGTCGTCGAGACGCTCCGGAACGCTGAGTTCAAGGTGCGACTCGACTCGGGCCTCGAGATCGTTGCACGCGCATCAGGCAAGATGCGCCGCGGTCGAGGGATCCGGATCATCGCCGGCGACAAAGTCGAAGTCGAGGTTTCGGCCTACGACCCGACGAAGGGTCGCATTGTGTGGAGGCACCGCTAGCCGGTGCGGCTGGGAACCCCAGCCAGTCTTCAAACACTCACCGAAACAGCCGGGGTCATTGACTCCGGCTGTTTCGCGTCCGAGTTGCTATCTAACGCTGGGACACCCAGAAGAGGGCGGCCGAGCCCGTCACCATGATGGCGATCAACAGCCAGGCGACGATGATTCCCAATGCTTCCATGGTGGACGGACGATAAATCACACGCGTGCAATTCCCCGGGATTTCCGCCGGAACCGCTGCTGATACAATCCGCCAGGCACCGATTTTGGGGAGGAACCGTGTCGGAAAAAGGGCCGAAGAACATCCAGGAGAGCAACGACAAGATCGGGATTGGGATGATCGTCAGCGCGGTCGTTCTCGTGTTCATCATCATCTTCATCGTTCAGAATCGCGACCCGGTTCCTTTCGAGTTCCTGTTCATTGACATCACAATGTCGGTCTGGCTCTTCGCCGTCATCTTCGTGGCTCTGGGTGTCGTCCTCGGATGGGTGTGGCGCTGGATGTCGCGCCGCCGCGCGAAGCGCTGAGTTCCCGGCGAGGCCTCCCTGGTGACGCGGTAGGCTTGGGAACAGCCGACACGGAGACGTAATGCGCAAGCTGTTTTCACTCAAGACCTTCTTCCTCGTGGCGCTCGCCGCCGGCATCGGCGCGGCCATCGCCCTCGTCGTGAACCAGAAGAAGAAGTTCGCCGGGATGTCCGAAGAGGAGATCCGGGCATACCTCGACCAGAAGCTCGCCGGCAAGATGTCGGAGGAGCAGCTCACGCAGATCCAGGACGCCGTCGTGTCCGCGGTCAAGGGCGACCTCGCCGCCGTCGAGACCGTGGCCGACGTTGCCGAGGAAGTCGTCGAAGAGGCTGAAGAAGCCTCCGAAGGCGAGAGCGAGGCCACCTGGACCGTCGAAGGCGCCGAAGCTGCCGCGGAAGCGACCGAGTAGCAGGACACAAGACCCGCTTCGGTCTTGCGACTTGCTACTTGCTACTGATCAATCCAGGTCTGATCCGAGCAGCGCTTCGATCGTCGCTGTGAAGGCGGGATCCTGTTCCGGCCGATACTCATGATCGAGGAACCGCCCGGTGATGTAGGCGGCAGCCGCTGCGAGTTCACCTGAGAGCGGTCCTTCGTCCTCCGCCGCGTCGAGGAGAAGGGCGACCTGGTGCGCCCGGACGAGCCGTTCGAGCGTTGAGCGGAAGTGCATCGCTCCGTGATCGGCGTCGTCGATCGAACGACGAGTCTCGAATGCGAGCTCTTCGAACGCTTCGAGCGCCCGTGACGCGATCACCCCGAGATCCGGATCGGCGATGCCCTTGAGCAGCGTCGCGGTTCGGTCGATCACGGTCGCCGTCAGGTCGAGGCGGCCGAGGTCCCTCACAACCTGAGCGGTCAGTGTGTTGTGCGTGCCCTCCCACTGCTCGTACACGACGGCGTCGCGCAGCAGGCGAGGGAGCACAGAGAACGTTTCGATCGTCCCGTTCCCTCCCAGGATCTCGATGGCCTCACGCACCGTCTGCGTGGCGGCAAGCGAGCAGGCGAGCTTGTTCGCGTTGACGAGGTAGCGGTGGAACGCGACGTCGTTGTCGCCGGCGGTGCCGAGGTCGACCTCCTCGTCGAGCGCGGTGAGGTGCCAGGTCGAGTGGAGTGAGGCGAGCCACTCGGCCTTGATCTGAGCGACTTGACGGCGAACAAGCGGGAAGTCGGCGATGCGCTGTCCGAACGCTTCGCGATGCCGGGCGTATGCCGACGCCTCGAGATAGGCGCGTCGCATGATCCCGACGTCGCCGATGGCGTTCATCCACCGGCTCGTGTTGAGCATTGCCGTGACCATGATCTTGAAGCCGGCGTCGACTTCGCCGATCTGGAACGCGATGGCGTCGTCGAAGTCGATCTCGGCGGACGCCATCGACACGGTGCCGAGCTTGTCCTTCAGGCGGCGGATTGAGAAGCCGTTCGGCTCGCCGTCGAGGAGGCGCGGGATGAGGAAGCAGCCGAGTCCCTTGGTCCCCGCAGCGGCGCCTTCGGGGCGTGCGAGGACGAGGAAAGCGTCGCCGTCGGCGATGGAGCAGAACCACTTCTCGCCTGAGATGCGCCACGTGCCGTCGCCGTGGTCGATTGCGGGGGAGGCAACGGATCCGACGTCTGAGCCGCCCTGGACCTCGGTGAGGAACTGGGACCCTCGGATGGCCTGTTCGGCGTCCACGGCGGTGAGGGCGGGGAGGTACTCGTCTTTGATGGGCTGCGAGGCCGAGCGGCGGATCACCCTCGTTGTGCCGGTCGTGCACGTCGCTGCACACATGTGTCCCATCTCACCTTCGAGCGATGCGAGGTAGAGGGTCGTCGCCTGCTCGAACGACAAGCCGGGCACACCGGCGTCGCGCAACAGCCCGGAGGCCCAGAGCAGGGCGCCGGCTTCGTGATAGGCAGGATCGAAGCGGATCTCCTCCGTCCGGTTGCCGAGTCCGTCGTACTTGACGAGCTCAGGGTCGTGTCGCTGATACGACTCGACAAGAGGCCCGAGGTCTTCGACGACGGTGCGACCGAACGCGGAGCCCATCTCGCGGACGCCGGCGAGGCGCTCTTCGGAGAGGTAGCGGGCGTTGACGAGGTCGAGGTGCGGGTCGGTGGCGTAGGGGTCACCGGGGAAGTCGGCTCGCCAGGCGTTGAAGGCGGTGCGGGCGGTGTCGAATGCGTCGCTCATGCGTTGATTATCGCGCCGGTCGGCGGCCCCCCGATCCGCTACGACGATTGGCCTTCATTCAGTGGGCTGTCAACGTCCTATATGGCGGTGCCAACCCTGGGTACGCGTCTCGTCAGGGGAGGGCGATTGTGAACGTGGCTCCTGCGCCCGGGCCTTCGGACGCCGCCGTGAGGGTGCCGTCGTGGGCATCGACGATGCTGCGCGCAATCGCCAGGCCGATGCCGGTCCCCGATCGAGCGGTCGTGCTTCCCCGGTAGAAGCGGTCGAAGACATGGGGAAGGTCCTCGCTCGGGATTCCGTCACCGTCGTCCGACACGGTGATACGAACCCCCGAGGCGTCGAACGCAGTGTCAACGGCGACGGTTCCGTCACGTGCCGTGTGCCCGAGAGCGTTGCCGAGGAGATTCGTCAGGACCCTTCCGAGGCGCGTCTCGTCCACCATTGCCGTTCCCGGTCCTCCGGTGACGACGAGGGCCACGCCCTCTTCTTCGAACTGTGGGCGGATGTGGCGGGAGACCTGATCGACGAGCGCAGCGATCTCCGTCTCGCCTCGATGGAGATCCAGCGATCCCTCCTGGGCCCTCGACAGGAGGGACAGATCATCGACGAGCCTCCGCATTCGCCGGGTCTCCTCCGTGACCGACACAAGCATCTCGTCACTCGTGAAGACGCCGTCGGCGGCGCCCTCCACATACCCGTCGATCGACGTGAGCGGGGTGCGTAGTTCGTGGGCAACGTCGGAGATGAGCTGTGCCCGGTTCAGCTCAGTCGACTCGAGGGCGCTCGCGAGGGCGTTGACGTCCCGGGCGAGGTCGGCGAGCTCCTCGACCGCCGGCTCGGACACGCGCTCCTCGTAGTTCCCCTCGGCGAGAGAGTGCGTCGTGGTCCGAATGGCCTCGACCGGACGTGTGAGCAACCGAGTGACGATGCCCGCCACGATGGCGGCGGCGACGGCGCCGACGAGAACGGAGATGAGGATGGCGGTGTCGACCGAGCTCTCGAACGTCTCGACGACGGCGTGCCCCCATCCCTGTGACCCTGACTGACCGCCCGGTCCTCCGGCTCCGCCGAGGCGCCGTCCGAAGACCTCGGGCGCGAGGAGGCGGAAGGTGATGATGAACGCGCTTGTCGCGGTCGTGATGGCGACCAAGTGTGAGAGGAAGAGGCGCGGGCCGAGATGGCGGAAGACCTTCACGACTGTGCCTCGAAGCGGTAGCCGACTCCGCGAACGGTGGCGATGAAACGGGGCTCGCTCGGATCGTCGCCGAGCTTCTGGCGGATCTTGCGGATGTGCACGTCGACGACGCGTTCGTCACCGAAGAAGTCCCATCCCCAGACCTTCTCGAGGAGTTGGCCTCTGCTGTAGACGCGTCCGGGGCCGTCGAGGAGCGCGGCGAGAAGATCGAACTCGAGTGCCGTCAGGTCGATCTCGGCGTCGTCGACGGTGACGGTGCGGGTGGCGTGATCGAGGGCGAGGCCGCCGACGGTCAAACGCTCAGAGGCGTCGATTCCGGTCGCGCGGTTGCGCCTGAGGACGGCCTTGACACGTGCGACGAGTTCCCTGGCGCTGAAGGGTTTGGTGACGTAGTCGTCGGCGCCGACCGACAGCCCAATGAGCTTGTCCGTCTCTTCGCTCCGAGCCGTGAGCATGATCACGTACACGTCCGACGTTGTGCGGATCTGTCGGAGGGCTTCGATCCCGTCGAAGCCGGGGAGCATGACATCGAGGATGACGACGTCGGGATCGAGCCGCTGGGTCTGTGAGACCGCCGTCGGTCCGTCGTCTGCTTCGGCAACCTCGAAGCCCTCCTCGCGGAGATACGAGGTGACGATGTTGCGGATCTTTGGTTCGTCGTCGACGACGAGGATGCGTGCCACGGTCAAATCGTAGGTGGGGACGGGTCGTGATCGGTGCGACCCGTCCCCACCCATACCGGCCGAGTGGGATCAGCCGGTGGTTCCGTTCGGACCGGTCCCGATCGGTCCGCCCTCATTCGTGCATTCGCCGTCGCCGGTGCCGGCGGCTTCGTTGCCGTGCTGTCCGCCGCCGTTCTTACCGCCTTGTCCCTGCCCGCCGTGGCCACCGCCGCGACGCTGCTGACCCTGGGCCTGGTCTCCGCTCAGATCCTGGGCGTTGACCTGGTCCTGCTGGTTGAGGCGCTGACGAGTCTGGGTCGGCTCGTAATCCTCGGAGGGCGGTCCGGTCTCGGCGTGGACCTGCAGCCGCTGCTGCGACTGGGCCTGCTCTTGAGCCAGAGGCGTCGAGGCCGACGCCGAGTTCTCGTCCTGGAGTTCGTAGCTCTGTTGTGTTGCGGCGGCTGCCGCGGTGTCGCTGTGGTTTCTGGAGACGGCGAGCGCGGCGACGGGGAGTCCGACGACGAGGAGCGCTGCCGCTGCTCCGAGTGCGATTTTGCGAATCATGGGAAGTCCTTTCATTCGACACCCATAGGCAAGCGGGGAGGCATGAAGACCACGCGATCGCTTGTGTGAAGGTTTGATGAAGCTCGTCGAGCCCTCGAAGGGGAGAGAGCGGCGGGTCGAATGCGTCAGTACGCAGTTGTGCGGAAGATCGGCTGGAACAGACGCACGTCCTGAGCGCATGCGGTTGCGATCGGGCATGCCGAGCACTTCGGAGGTTCGGTCTCGAGGCAGACGGTCCTTCCGAGAGTGAATAGGAAGCCGTCGACGGCTCCGACGCTCAGGCCAGACGTTGTGCACAGTCGGTTGATGGCGTCGCGGGCGGCGATGCGAACACTGGCTTCGATGCCCGGGCTCACCCATGTCCGGCCTTCCAGGTGCTCCCGCAACGCGGCGTCCTCGACACCCGCGCAGCCCGTTCGCAGCATGGTCCTCATGATGTGATAGTCGACGATCGGCGCCACCGCTTCGGTGGCGTGCGGTCGGAGGAAGCGCTCCGGTCGACGAGCGAGGATCAAGGCAAGCAGATTCGCCTTCTTCGCAAGCGGGTCCTCGCCGAAGCCGGGGACGGTCTGCAGTGTCTCGAGGAGTGCAGCGAGCGGGTCCGGCGCTTCGTTGCTGCGTTCGACGATTGCTGCGACTCCGCCGAGGGGTCCGATCGTCGCGCCGTACGCCTGCTGCAATGCCCGGTGAGAGCCGACATCGGGTACGGGGCACACGCCGTCGTCATCGACGCAGATCGTGTCGAAGAGGAGTGGATCGCTCGCAAGGCGCTCTGGCTCGAGAACCGCCGGATCGTCGGCGGCCGCTCGCGTGAACGCGTGCCAGATGAAGTCGGATCCCTTGCGTCGGACACCATCGATCGTGGCCCACATCGGACCGCCGTACCCGTTGTCGGTGTCGATCCAGAAGCCGTACTGGTGCAGCGTGCCGACCGTGAGGGCGTCGAGCGCATGTGGAGCGTCTCGCTCCGGGAACGGGGCCCCGCAGAAGTCGAGCGATGAATCAGACGCCACATCTGGCAAGGCCGCGGCGACGGCCGCCGTCTGCTCGACGTCGACCGCTGCTGCGCGACTGTCGGTTGGGACGGTGTCGGGTTCGACGACCGTCCCGAAGCGGAGTTTGTGGATGAGCGGAGCGGCTCCCGGTCCGGCCACTATCTCGAAGGCCGTACCGAGCCCACGCTCGACCGGATCGGACTCCCCTGAGAGCATCGTCCCGAGATAACCGCCGATGAAGGCATCGCCGGCTCCGGTCGGGTCGAAGGCGGACACTCCAGTCGTCGGGTGGTGGGCCCAGTCGGATCCATTCCACGCCCGGACGCCGGCTCGGCCTTCGGTTACGAACACCATCGTCTCGGCGGGCGGTCCCTCGGGGTAGATCTGATCAGCCTCCGATTGATTCATGAACGCAATGTCAACCAAGTCGAAGAGCCGCCGCACGGTGTCGGGTTCGGTGGCTGCTGCCCGGCTGAACGTGCCGGCGGAGAGGCCTCCCCGGTAGCCGCGGCCGAGAAGGCCTTCGACGAACCGGAGTTGCCGGGCGGCGGACGCGGCGAGAGGGCCGATGTGGAACCAGTCGGTGTCGAGCCACCTCCTCGGAACATCGACCGCACCCACCTGAGACTCCTCTCCGGAGTCGATGGCGAGGTATGACGCTGCTTCGGAGTCGTCGTAGGAGATGTGGAACCTGGGGAGTGATCCGTTGGTGGCAACGAGACCGCTGGGATCGATGCCTCCGGGGGCGAAAGCGACGGCGACCTCGGCGGGAAGGGCCTTCGGGACCCGAGCGATCAACCCAACGGTGATGTCGGCGAGGCGCGCCGCGACGGCGGTGATGAAGCCGGATCCTCCCACCGTGGCGAGGACCCTCCCCCCGATCTCGATGCGGTCGAGCGATGGTGTTCCAGCGACGATCAGACGGGGAGCGTTCACCGCGGGACCGTACCACGCGCCGGCAATCGGGCAAGCGGCGATTCCGCTCCATTCCGCGGGCTGGTGGCGCCGTATACGGGGACTGCAACCCTGGGTACGCGCTCAGGTGTGGATTTCGAGGATGTCGCCGTCCTCGACGACGTGGTCCCTGCCTACCTGCTGGCCGTCGTACGAGCCCCGGCCCCAGATCCGCGCATGGCGGAACGAGGCGGCGATGTCCCGGTGCACGAGCAACGCAACGTCGCTGACGGTGGCCCCGTGGCGCACCGTGTACGGGCGGTCCATGTCCGCATCCTTCCCCGGCACCTTCGTGTACACCCGGACGATGTTGAGGTTGCGGAACAGCCACGCCCCGATCTCGTCGAGGCCCTCGCCGGTGGCGGCGGAGACCGTGATTGCCTGGAAGTGCAGATCGCCGAGCTCGCGACACACGGCGAGGTCGCCTTCGATGTCGGGGATCACGTCGGCCTTGTTCGCCACCAGGAGCGTTGGAAGCCGAATGGCGAACGGGTCGTCGGACGGGACACGACTCACGTTCCACGAACCGGTGAGCGTGATGCGCCGCTCGGCAAGGATCTCAGTCAGTTCGAGGATCTGCTCAACGCACCCGGCCCGACCGAGGTCGATCACGAGGAGCACCCCGTCGGCCGATTGGAGCGTGTTCCCGATCCAGGAGATGGGATGCTGGACCGAAATCGGGGGAAGATCGACGAGTTGGATCGTCGCGTCCTCGATATTGAGCATTCCCGGCTCGGGGAACTGGGTCGTGAACGGGTACGAACCGATCTGCGTGTGCGAGCCGGTGAGCGCCGCGTGAAGCGTCGACTTGCCGGTGTTCGGTGGGCCGAGGATCGCGACTTGCGCCGCTCCTTCCGGCCGCACGAACGTCGACGGGCCGGTGCGGGCGCCGCCCTTCGCCGGCCCGGACAGCTCCTCCTTCAGCTCCTTGATCTTCGTCTTGATCTCGGCTCTGAGGTGGTCGGTTCCCTTGTGCTTCGGGATTGTCCGGTGCATCTCGTTGAGAAGCTCGAGGCGCTCCTTCGGATCCCGCGCACGCTTGTACGCCGCCTCCACCTTCTTGTACTCAGGCGTCACGTTCGTCGGCATGACCCCATTCTGCCCGGTCGGACCGCCCGATGTCACGGCCGGACGTCCCTTCGGGAGTTCCGGCTCAATCGAGAAGCCATCGTCGGGGGAAGTCCCTATTGCCGCCGGAGCCGGAGCGAATACGGTTGGGGTGAGGAGGCATCATGAGAATCGCCCTCATCGCCATGTCGGGTGTCCGCGCCTACAACCCGGAGCTGACCGCTCTCGGACTCAGCCTTCCCGGGTTCGTAGAACGCGGCAAGACGATCGCCTCGCTTCCGAGCCTCGGCCTGCTGACGCTCGCTGCGCTGACGGACGATCGACACGACATCGACTACTACGAGGTCGACGACATCGCCGAAATGGACCCGCTGCCGGACTGTGACCTCGCGGCGTTCTCCACGTACACGGCGCAGGTGAAGGAGTGCTACGACCTCATCGATCGGTTCCGTGACGCGGGGATCCGGACGGTGATCGGGGGTCTCCACGCCACGGTCCTTCCGGACGAAGCCCTCGAGCACGCCGACGCGGCCGTCGTCGGGGAAGGGGAACCGGTGTGGCGGCGGCTCGTCGCCGACGCCGAAGCGGGGAAGCTTCAGAAGGTCTATCGCTCCGATGAGCTGTACGACCTCGCCGACGCGCCGGTCCCGCGCTACGACCTCCTCGACCCCGACCGGTACAACCGGCTCACCGTGCAGACCCAACGCGGATGCCCGTGGCACTGCGAGTTCTGTGCCTCTTCGATTCTCCTCACGCCTCGGTACGAGATGAAGCCGGTCGCGAAGGTCTCTGCGGAGATCGATGCGATGAAGGAGGTCTGGCCGGAGCCATTCGTTGAACTCTCCGACGACAACTCGTTTGTGAACAAGCGCCACTCCCGCGAGCTCATCTCCGCCATCGGGGAGCACGGCGTTCACTGGTTCACCGAGACCGACGTGTCGATCGCCGAGGACCCGGGGCTGCTCTCCATGATGAGCGACGCCGGGTGCCGGGAGATCCTTGTCGGCTTCGAGAGCCCGAATCCCGCTGCGCTCGACGGCATCGAGACGAAGCGCAATTGGAAGCACGACCAGGTCGACCGCTACCGGGCAGCGGTGGAGACGATCCAGTCGAACGGCATCGCCCTCAATGCGTGCTTCGTGCTCGGCCTCGATGGCGACGGGCCGGGCGTCTTCGACGACGTCGCCCGCTTCGTCGACGAGACGAACCCATTCGACGTGCAGATCACCGTCCTCACGCCGTTCCCCGGTACGCCGCTGTATGCGCGGCTGCTCGCCGAGGGGCGGATCCTCGAGCCGGGGGCGTGGGAGAAGTGCACGCTGTTCGATGTGAACTTCCGCCCGGCCGACATGACCGTCGAGCAACTCGAGGCGGGTCTCGTCGAACTCGGGCGGTACATCTACTCGCAGGAGTGCACGGACAAGCGCAGAGCCGGGTTCAAGATGCAGGTCGCCGCCGGCATGCGCGCACGGGCGTTGCGGCAGGTTGCCTCGTGAGTCTGCTGCGGATCGGCGCCGGGGTGGAGATGACCGGCGACCGCCTCTTCGCCCACCGCGTGCGGCGCCTCGTCGGGATCAGTGCCGTCGCACTCGGCGTCATCTGGGGCCTGGCGTACGCCGATGGGGGACCAGGTTGGGTGCTCGCGCTGCTGGCAATCGGGTGGGCCGTGATGCCGGTAGTCCTCGGATTGAGTCTGCGCCGGCCGATTGCCCGTTACGCCCTCGTGCTGCCTGCATCCGCGGTCCCGGTCGGACTCATCGGGATGGTTGCGGCGGCCCCCGAAGCCACGGTCACAGGCTGGGTCATCGTGACCGCAGGGATTCTCCTCGGCGGGTTCCTCGGCCTGTGGTTCTGGTTCCGCTGGCTCCCGGTGCCGCGCATACTCGACGATCCGTTCGGATGGCCGCGCATGGTTCTTGTCGGCCTGCACACCGCCCTCGTGTTCGTGGGCGCTGTGATGGTTGGCGCCGGGCTCTGATCAGGCCGGGGCCTCTTTGGACTCGAGTTTGCCGATCGTCCACCAGCACTCGGTCATCGTCACGAGGAACGCAAGGTCGGCGAGCCCGAACACCACGAAGAACACGATGTGCGGGTAGACGCCGCCGATCAGATACCACAGGGCGACCGAGAAGTAGGCGAGCTTGTAGAGCGCACCAACGGCGATGAGATCCCGGTTGCGGACGAGGTCACCCCGTGCGATGAACACGTAGGCGACGCCGATCACGAACAGGAACACCGCGATGAGCGACAGGAAGCTCGTGTACTCGGGGATGGCCTCCTCTCGGTCGAGCAATCGGAAGATCGGTCGGTAGAAGAACAGGAACGCGATCCCGAGGACCAGGTCGTAGACGGCAGCGATCCAGAAAAGGGTCCGGTACCACCGTTCGCGGTCAGGAGACATGGAACACCTCCCTTTCGCTTCCAATGCTCGTCTTCGGACTCACGTCGCGCCAGGGGAGATCGGGAAAAGTCCTCTTGCAGGCCTCTATGAAGGGGCGGTGCGAATCCGTATGGTGTCGCTATGCGGGGGAAGACCACCTGGCTAATCGTTGTGGGGATGCTTGCTGTTGGGTGCTCTTCGGCTGGGACCCCGGCCACGGTCCCGGAGACAGTTGCCACGACCACGACTGCCGCTGTGACGACGCAGCCGCCGTCGACGACGGCCACTACGACGACACAGGCCACGACCACGACGGTGGACCGGGTGGCCGAGATCGAGGCGATCTTCCAGGATCTCGAGGAGCGCCGCCTCCAGGCGCTCTACGACGGGGACGTCGAGGCGTTCAAGTCCCTCTTCGCAAACGAGGAGTACATG
>JBDLHX010000062.1:0-14290 GCA_039715165.1 Actinomycetota bacterium | reverse complement strand
GCGTCCTGGAGACCCTTGCCCGCCTCAGCGATCTGGTCCCAGTCTTGTGTTCCAGCGCCCATGGCGATGATGCCGAGGTTGAAGCCGACAGAGAAGGCCGGTGCTTCGTTGCCCACGACGAGCCCGACGAGCTCGCCGGCTTCGACCATGTCACAGCCCGCGTTGATCATCTCGACGATGGCGGGGTCGAGGGCGTTCATCTTCGTGTGGAACGCGATGCACCCGACGCCGTCACCCATGTCGTAGATGCTGGCACCCATGTTCGAGGCGAGGACCTTGCCCTCGTCTGCGAGCGCCTCAAGCGAGATGATCGCTTCAGACACCGGGACCGGCTTGTACGCCTCTGATACGACATCCCAGTAGTGCAGGACACCATCCCGCTTGACGTACCAGGAGCCTTCGCCCTTGGTGAGGAGCACGTCGACGGCGGCGGGCACGTCCATGCCCTCTTCGCGCATCCGCTCAACGGAGCGCTCGACACCGATGGCGTCCCACGTCTCGAAGGGGCCCATTTCGTAGGCGAAGCCCCAGCGCATGCCGCGGTCGATGTTGACGATGTCGTCGGCGATCTCGCCGAGCCGCTCGAGCGAGTAGATCGCCGACTCGGCCGTCACCTTCCAGGCGAGGCGGCCGTGGTCGTCGTCGAACCACACGATCTCAGCGACCTTCTCGGCTGCAGTCTCCTTGCTGCGGGCTGCCCCGATCGCAGGCAGGCGGACCTTCCCGGCGTCGAAGTACTCGAGTGTCTCGAGGTCGAGGCTGAGAATCGCCTTGCCCTTCTCGGTCTTGACCTTCTTGTAGAAACCGGCACCGGTCTTGGCTCCGAGCCTGCCGTCGGCAACGAGATTCTGCATCGCGTCGGGCGGTACGAACCGCTCGTGCCACGGATCGTCCGGGCAGCCCTCGGCGATCGTGTTGAGCACGTGGACCATGGTGTCGAGGCCAACAACGTCTGCGGTGCGGAACACCGCCGACTTGGCCCGTCCCATCGCCGGCCCGAAGATCGCGTCGGCTTCGGCAACGCCGACGCCGTACTCGCCCATCCAATGGAACACCGAAGCCATCCCGAAGGTGCCGATGCGGTTGGCGATGAAGTTCGGCGTGTCCTTGCAGTACACGATGCCTTTGCCGAGCACGTTCTCACCGAAGTCGGCCATCGCAGCGAACACGTCCGGGTCGGTCTCGGCGGTCGGCACGACCTCGAGGAGGCGCATGTAGCGAACCGGATTGAAGAAGTGCGTCACCATGAAGTGGCGCTTGAAGTCATCACTGCGGCCTTCTGCCATGGCAGCAGCCGAGAGACCTGAGGTATTCGAGGAGACGACGCTGCCGGCCTTCCGGTGCTCGTCAACCATGGCGAAGACCCGCTGCTTGATGTCCATGCGCTCGACGACGACTTCGACGATCCAGTCGCACTCTGCGAGCTTGTCGACATCGTCCTCGTAGTTGCAGGCCGTCACGTAGGAAGCGAGGTCGGCCTTGTACAGCAACGCCGGCTTCGACTTCTTCATGGAGACAACGCCGGCGTCTGATATGCGATTACGGACCTTGCGATCCTCCAGGGAGAGACCTGCCGCGGCCTCAGCATCGGTGAGTTCACCGGGTGCGATATCGAACAGGTACGACGGTATGCCTGCGTTGGCGAGATGGGCGGCAATGCCTTGCCCCATCACCCCTGCTCCGAGAACTCCCACGCGCTTGATCCGCATGCCCCTGACTCCTCTCTGAGAGTGGCGTATATGTTGGCCCTGTGCTGGAGGATGCTAGATGTGCCCGGACGCGGCCAGAGCCGGACGGCCCCTCAGTGGGGCCATTGGTCCCTGGTGTGCGATTCAGCGTTCGAGACGGGAGCGAACGGCGTCCGGGATGGCAGCCGCGGTTGGCATTCGGAGTGGCGTAATGGACACACAGCCGTCTGCTGCTGCGGCCATATCCGTGCCCTCCGTTGCGTCGAACTCGACGAAGCCGCCCCCGAAGTCGTGGGTGTAGATGCCGTCGCCCTGACGACTGAAGAGCCGGTCGTAGCCGACTCTCGCGACAGACGTCACACAGCGAGGAGTGTCGCCCGTCGTTTCGTACGGAAGATTGATGGTGACGACATCGGCGTGGTTACCAATGCCGGACTCGAGCACCTCGTCGATGAGGTCGGCCGCCACATCCGTGAGGTGTTCCCACTCTGATCGCGCCTCAGGCTCGTGAACACGACGTTTCCACGGCGCCCACTCGCCACTTGCGCCGGTCGAGATTGCGATCGATGGGATTCCCGAAACCCACGCCTCGACCGCCGCGCCGACGGTGCCGGACGACATGAGGAAGGCGGCGCCGTGGTTGTAGCCGACGTTGATCCCGGAAACCACGAGCGACGGTGGTTCGTCGAAGAGACCGTGGATCCCGATCTGCACGGCATCGGCAGGGAACCCGGTGCACGTCCACGCAACTCCCCCATCGAGCTCGACCTGCTCCACCCTGATCGGGTCGAACCGGGTGATGGCCTTGGCAACCCAGCTCCGCTCGCGATCGGGAACGACGACGCGGACCGTCCCAAGGCGGGACAGCGCAACGGCGAACGGCGCGAGCGCGGGGCTGTCGATGCCGTCGTCATTGGTCAGCAGGATCCAGGACACAGTCGGGTCAGCGCTCTTCCCTGAAGTACGGGATGCCGAGCGCGGCCGGCGCACCGAGCAGACGGGCTCGCTTTCCGCTGGCCAGGATGAGCATTGCAACGATCGCGAGCACATACGGCAGCATCGCGAGGAGGTCCGCCGGCACGTTGACCTCGAGTGTCTGGAAGGTGAAGCTGACCCGCCCCGCTGCACCGAAGAGGTAGGCGACCCACAGCGCCCGCCACGGACGCCATGAGGCGAGGATCACGAGAGCGATCGCGATCCACCCGGCCGGCCCGATCGGATGGTCTTGCCACGAAGGAACGAGCGCAAGGGAGAAGTACGCACCGCCGAGCCCCGCGAGCGCCCCACCGACCATGACGTGGATGTAGCGCACCCGGGAGACGTGGATTCCGGCCGCCTCGGCGCTCGCCGGGTCCTCACCGACAGCTCGCAGCGTCAAGCCGGGTCGAGTGCGGAAGAGGTAGTAGCTCGATGTGGCGACGATGATCCAAGACAAGTAGATGAGGGCGTCGTGCCCAAAGACGAGCGGCCCGACGAGCGGCAAGTCGGCGAGCGCCTCCGGCAGGATTGGTTCGAACACTTCACGCGACGGCGTGCCGATGAGCGGCTCCGAACCCGCACGGCCGATGAAGATCGCAACGCCGGTTCCAAAGATCGTCAACGCCAGCCCCGAGACGATCTGGCTAACACGCAACGTCACCGAGTTGAACGCATGGATCAGCGACAAGGCCGCACCGGCAATCAGCGCAGCGAGGACGCCGAGCCAGAGGCTCCCGGTCTCGAATGTCGCCCAGAAACCCATGACGGCCCCGATCATCATCATGCCCTGGACGCCAAGATTGAGGATGCCGGAACGCTCGGTGAGGATCTCCCCGACGGTCGCAAACACGATCGGAGTGCCGAGACCGATCGCCGCCACGATGGTGAGCATGAGAACAGATTCGTTCATGCCGGGCTCACCTCCGCCGCTGCAGTGGTCTCCTCGACGTGCCGCTCGGGCCTGCGGATTCGATTGGAGATCAAGAACTCGCCACCGACCGCGAAGATGAGGATCGCGCCCTGCAGGATCATCACAACCGCGGACGGAACACCGATCGACTGGAGCGCGGGTCCGGCGTTGTTGAGGGCTCCCATGAGGATGGCCACCGGAATGATCGCGATCGGGTTGAGTCTGGCAAGGGCAGCCACGATGATCCCCGTGAAGCCGAGGCCCAGGTCGAGCGAACGCGGGTCCATCTTGCCGAGGATGCCGGCAACGAGAATCGACCCTGCCAACCCGGCTGCCGCCCCGGAGGCCAGGAAGGTGCCGAGGACCTTTCGCGGCACCTTGATCCCGGCATAGCGCGCCGCGTCGAACGAGTCACCCACGATCCGGTACTCGAAGCCGCTTCGCGTCTTTGAGATGACGAACCAGGCCGCGATCGCGACGGCGATAGCGATGAAGAGCCCCCAGTCGAGTCGGTGGAAGAACTCGGGGATGCGTCCGTTGTCGATGATCGGCCGGCCCTGTGGGAACTGCGTTGCATCCGGGTCGCGCCAAGGGCTGGAGCTGCCGAACACGAGATACTGCATGAGGTGGAGCGCGATGAAGTTGAGCATCAGCGTCGTGATGATCTCGTTCGTACCCAGGTAGACGCGCGGCACAGCGGAGAGCGCCGCCCAGAAGGCCCCTCCAACGGCGCCCGCGGCGACGACCGCCGTGATCGCGATGACAGCCGGCGTGCCGTCCGCGAGCCAGATTCCGACACCGGCAGCCGCAACGGCGCCGGCGATGAGCTGCCCTTCGCCGCCGATGTTCCAGACGAGCATCTTGAACGCGATCGCTGCGGCGACGCCGGTGAGGATGAGCGGCGTAGCCGAGACGAGCGTCTCGGCGAAACCTCGTCCGGATCCGAACGCCGCGTCGGCCATCTTCTTGTAGACCTCGAGCCAGTCATTTCCTGTGATGCTCAGGAACACGGCGCCGAGCACAAGAGCAGCAATCACCGAGGCGATCGGAATGAGGAGCTTCAACCACCAGGTGGCGAGTCCGCGGGGCTCGATGATCAAACGGCGGGTCATGCGCTCTGCTCCTCGCGATGACCAGACATGAGCAGGCCGAGCCGCTCCGCTGTCGCCTCGGCTGCAGGCATCTCACCAACGATCTCGCCTTCGTAGATCACGAGGAGCCGGTCGGAGAGGGCGAGCAGCTCGTCGAGATCCTCCGAGATGAGCAGCACAGCGACCCCACGGTCACGTTCCGCGAGGACTTGATCGCGGACAGCGGCAGTCGCTCCAACATCGAGCCCTCTCGTGGGAGAGCGTGCGATGAGCACGGTGTGGTCCTGGATCACCTCTCTCGCGATGAGCGCTTTCTGGAGGTTGCCGCCCGACAGGAGCCGGATCGGGAGGCCGGGGCGAACGCCGCGGATGTCGAACTCGTCGATGAGTTCGGCTCCTCTCGATGCGAATGTCTTGTTCGAAAGCAACGGTCCACTCGAGTACGGCGGCTCGCGGAACTGCTTGAGCGCGAGGTTGTCCTCGGTCGTGAGCCCGGGTGAGAGCCCCATTCCGAGGCGGCTCTGGGGAACGTACGCGATCCCGAGCCGGATCTTGTCGAGAACGTTCTTACGAGTCACGTCATCGCCGGCGAGGTGGACTGTGCCGGACTTGACCTTCATGAGGCCGACGATGCCTTGGGCGAGTTCACGCTGCCCGTTGCCGGACACGCCGGCGATACCGACGACTTCGCCCGCGTTCACCGTGATGGAGAGACCGTTCACCGCGTCGAGTCCGCGGTCGTCCTCGACGACGAGATCTTCGACGACGAGCGTCGGATCGCCGATCGACTCATTCGGGACACGGGTGGGCAGGACGAGGTCCTTGCCGACCATCATGCGCGCCAGATCCCTCGGCTCGGCGTCTGCCGTTTCAGCGTGGCCGACGACCTTCCCTTCGCGAAGAACGGTCACCCGGTCCGAGACCTGCTTCACCTCGTGAAGCTTGTGAGACACGAAGATGAGCGACCGCCCCTCTTCTGCCAGGATCCGCATTGTCCGGAAGAGGGCCTCCCCTTCCTGGGGCGTGAGCACGGCAGTGGGTTCGTCGAGGATCAGGATCCTGGCGTCCCGATAGAGGAGTTTGAGGATCTCGACTCGCTGCTGTTGGCCGACCGAAAGCTGCCAGATCCGGGCCGACGGTTCGACGGGGAAGTCGTACCGCTCACCGAGCTCACGAGCCTGGTCTTCAAGCTCTCGCTGCGAGAGGCGGAGCCCGATCTCGGGGTTGCCGAGTGCGAGGTTCTCGGCCACGGTGAGATTCGAGACGAGCCGGAAGTGCTGGTACACCATGCCGATCCCGGCCGCGATCGCGTCTTTCGGCGACTTGCAGACGAGCGGCGCGCCGTCGAGCAGCATCTCCCCAGAGTCGGGTCGGTAGAGGCCGGCGATGACCGAGCAGAGCGTTGACTTCCCTGCGCCGTTCTCACCGAGCAGCGCATGTACCTCGCCGCGTGCGAGGGTGAAGTCGACGTCGGCGTTCGCGAGGACACCGTAGAAGGACTTGTCGATGTTCCGAAGCTCGACCGCTGGGGCTGATTGGCGCTCGAATTCGTCGGACATGCGGCCAGCCTAGTCACGGGCCCTTGGGCCGTCCCAACAGCAGAGGGCCCCGCCGAAGCGGGACCCTCCTCTCGTTTGATACGTGCTGTGATCAGCCGGTGGGAACCTCACCGATGACGCCCTCGACGAAGTAGTTCATCGAGAAGATGTCACCGAGCTCCCGCTCGGCGCCGTCCTGACCCACGATCGGGTCCGAGAAGACCGAGAAGCTGCCGTCGACGATCTCCTGCTTCCTGGTCTCGATGAGGGACTTCATCTCATCGGAGACGGAGGGGCCGAATGGAGCGATGTCAACCATGCCGTCATTCATGTTCCCGTAGTACGCCGAAGCCTCCCACGTGCCTGCAGCCACCTCTTGAGCGGTCTTCAGGTAGAACGGGCCCCAGTCCCAGATAGCTGCGGTCAGCCATGCGTTGGGTGCGAATTCCGTCATGTCGGTGTTGTACCCAACCCATCCGGCTCCGGCTGCCTCTGCCTTCTGGCCGGGTGCCGACGAGTCCTGGTGCATGGCGATCACGTCTGCGCCGGCATCGAGCAGCGCCTGGGCGGCGTCGCCTTCCGTCGGTGGATCGAACCACGTCGACGTCCACACGACCTGCACCTCTGCGTCGGGATTGACCTCACGAACGCCGAGCGTGAAAGCGTTGATGCCGCGCACCACCTCGGGGATTCCGAACGCCGCGACATAGCCGATGAGGTTCGACTCGGTACGGTCACCTGCGGCCATGCCGGAGAGGTAGCGGCCCTCTTCTGCGGCGCCGAAGTAGTTGCCCATGTTGGGCCCGGTCTTGTAGCCGGTGGCGTGCACGAATGCGACGTCGGGGAAGTTCTCCGCTGCGGCGAGCATCGGATCCATGTAGCCGAAGGACGTGCCGAATATCAGCATGTTGCCGTCCGCCGCGAGGTCCTCGAAGACCCGTTGTGAGTCGGGGCCCTCATCGATGCTCTCGAGCGTCGTGATCTTGACGCCGGGCATGTTGGCTTCCAGGTACTTGGCGCCCTCGTTGTGCGCCCAGGACCAGCCCTTGTCGGCCGTCGGGCCGACGTGAACGAACGCGATCTTGAATTCCTCAGCCGGTTCCGCCGCATCCCCTGCCGTGGTGGTGGTTTCGTCTCCACCGGCATCGGTTGTCTCGTCGTCACCGCCGCCACAGGCAGCCGCGAAGAGCCCGAGCACGAGCATCAACGCAATCGCCAACCGCCATCTCTTCTGAGCCATTGGTTCTCCCTTCACCGTTTCACCTTTGGGACCTGCCGATGAGCCCAGCGTCCGCCGGAAGGTCGCGAGCAGACTCTAGATCCTCGACACGACGATGGCGCCGCGACCCTCTCGAACACCGACGACTGCCCTACCGGTGCGAGATGATGTCCGTCGCCTCGGCGCCGACGGCTTCGAGCAGGTCCTTCGACGACAGTTCAAGGCCGGCGAGCGGGTCCCCCGAGCTGATCGTGACACGCTCCTCGTCCAGCACGCTGGGGTCGGCAAGAATCAGTGCCTTGCCGACAAGCTGGGTCGGAGAGATCGCCCCGACGACGAGTCCATGCTCGGCAACGAGCCGCTCTCGAGGCACCAACTCGAGACTCGACACGCCAAGGTGTTTGCGAGCCCTGCTCGACTTGAGGCGCTTGTCGCCCGGGATGAGCATCGCCACGAGTTGACCGGTCTCGTTCTCGCCGATCATGCACTTGGTGACCTGGCCGACCCTCACGCCGCGCTCGGCAGCCGCGGTCTCCGCCGTGAGCGCCGGCCGCCGATGCGGTTTCACCACGTAGGCGATCTTCCGCTCGTCCAGGTAGTCGGTGACGTCGGTACGCATGGTTCCAACACTATCTGCCCAAGGGCGGCAGGTGCCCGTGGCTCGCCGGCCGACAACGGGGAAGGACGATGCGGTGAGGCCAGCCTCGAATCGCGTTCTGCGCGCCGATGCGCGCGTAGTGTTGGATCCATGGCGGTCACGCGGATCGATCCGTCGGACCGGAGGTCACTCAAGAGGTTCGTCGCTCTCGACAGGGCGCTGTGGGGCCACGAGCCACTTCATGTGTCGGACCTCGACGCGGACCTTGCCAAACGCCTGCGAGGCAAGTCGGCGTTCAACCAAGAGACGGATCACGCATTGTTCGTGCTGGCGGACGATGCCGGGCGCCTCATCGGTCGCGCCGTCGGTTACGTCAATCAACGATGGCAGCGGCAACGCGGTGACAATGCAGGATTCGTCGGGAACCTGTCGCTCGCTCCCGGAGTCCGCACCGAGGATGCCGCTTCGCTCTTCGGTGCGGTCGAAGCCTGGATCGGGAAGCAAGGCGCCACGCGCGCCATCTGCGGCATCGACGGTTCGGCAGTCGTGGGTGCGGGTGTGTTGGTCACAGATAACGACGTTGATCCTGTGTTCCCGGACAGATGGAATCCGCCTTCGTATGCGGGCCTCATCGAAGCCGCCGGGTACGTTGTCGAACGGCAATTCTGGAAGTACCGGGTGAGCTTCGACACGGACCAGTATCGAACGACGTCGAAACGATCGTTGGATGACGCGCGCTGTCGGATCCGACCCGTAAACCGACGCCGATGGAAAACCGAAATCGCGCTCCTCGCTCGGCTCTTCAACGAGGCATTCTCCAACGAGTGGGAGCTGAACGAACTCACAGAAGATGAGTTCCTCGAGTCGTCCGGCCAGATCAAGCCGATACTCGACCCCAATACGTGGCTGATCGCAGAGGTGGACAACGAACCGGCCGGGTTCTGCCTGGGAGTGCCGGACCTCACGCCGCTGCTGCGCTCCTTCCACGGGCGGACGAACCCGATCAAGATCGTCAGGTTGTACCGGGAAGCGAAGAACGTCGATCGACACGGACTGCGCGTCGTGGGAGTGCGGGAGGCCTTCCGCGGTCGTCACATCGGACAGACCCTGGCGTGCACGCTCTACCGGTACTACGAGCAGCGGGGCCTCGCGTCGGCCTCGTACTCCTACGTTGACGACGCCAACCTGGCATCACGAGGACTCGCAGAGTCGCTCGGTGGCGAAGGACAAATCTACCTTCACTGCTACGGCAAGCGCCTCTGACCGTTGCTCGGTTCGCTGCCGCCGGATCGGACATCTCTCGTAGATCTCCCTCCCAGCTTTCCCCCGCTCAGCAAGATCTGGTCCCGCTACGGACTGTCTTGTGAACGCGGAACGCTCGAGGATCCGCTGGTGGATTCGTGGCTGGGAGGGAATCTCCCACCCGGGCGCCCGGCAGGCGCCCAAGCTGGTTCTCTAGACTCGCCCCGCCGACAGCAGTTGAGACGGCTTCAACCGGCGACGTATACGGGGAGGAAGGTCATGCGGATTCTGGTCATCGACGACGATGTGGACATCGTCAGGCTCCAGGACATCAAGCTCAAAAAGGCCGGCCACGAGGTCTGGACCGCCACCGACGGCATCTCCGGGACAGCGGCGGCCAAGGAGCACCGCCCGGAGGTGATCATTCTCGAGACCGAGTTGACGGGCAGGCACGGCCACGACCTCATCCGAGGCTTCAAGAAGGGACGCAAGAAGCCGCCCCTCGTCATCATCGTCTCGCACCAGGACTCGGACGAGGCAATCGAGGCCGGACTCGCCGCCGGCGCGGACGACTACATGACGAAGCCCTTCTCGCCGCGTGTTCTGGCGGAGCGCATTCGCGTCACAGCCGCCCGCAACGCCTGAACTTCGGGAGGACGACGTGACACAGACAGCAGTCCCCCGCGCCAAGTCCTATTGGCAAGCCGAAGGCGTGGTCACGCGTGGCCTCGCCCGCTTCGAGGCCGCCGTCGAGGCCAACAGGCCGGATCGCCAACGAGCAGCGTTCTACCAATTCGCCAAGTACCAGGCCCGAACGATCCACATCCTGCACTCAGCATTCGAGAGCAGCAACGAGGCGCTGGCCAAGACGGCGCTGCACAACCTGATGGCCCTTCATCGCGCCATGTTGCAGATCCACAGTCAGACCTCCGGCGTCGTGCCGCTCCCGATCCTGCTCCGCGAGGAGGCGACGGAGGAGCTCACGAACGACCTCATCATGCGTGTGCTGACAGAGGGCGGCGCCGCCATGAGCTTCGATGAGCTGCTCACAAGGCTGCGGCACCTCAACATGCTCGGCCCCGTGGCTCCTGAGGACATCGAGGACAACCTCGAGCGCCTCGAAGCGGCGAAACACATCCAGCGTGAGGACGACCAGTATTCGGCAACGCGCCTGTCGTACACCGAGATCGACTTCAACATGCGCGGCCTGCGCGCGCTGCTCGGACCCAACCTCTACGAGCGTTTCGAACAAGCACGGTTCCGCCGACTCAGCCATGTGAATGCCCGACCGGTCGAGTTCGAGAACACATTTGCCAAGCTGACCGGGCTCACAGACCCCGAGACCTGCCACCTGTTCCAAGAGACCGCCGAGATGGTGCACCTCACGAGCCTCGAGGCGGTCCGACCGTGGCACTTCCACGACATCGTCGATTCCGCGTACCCGCGGCCCTACCAGCGCGAGGCCTACCGGGTCTTCAAGCACGGCGGGTACCTCGGCAACGTGATCGAGGCCCCGACCGGCAGCGGCAAGACGATGATCGGCATGATGTGCACGGCGGACGGGCTCCGCATACTCCAGCCGGGCCAGAGCATCCTGATCCTCGTCCCCACCGCCGCCTACCAGCAACAGTGGCTGGCGGAGCTCTGCTTCCACGAAATCGGACTTCGGCTGTCCCCGGAGATGGTGTTCACCGGCACGCCGACGCAGCTGGCAGCGTTCATCCGCCGCACCGGTCAACACCCGGCGATCGTGCTTCTCACGTACACGAGCCTCTCCCAGCTCAGCTCCGGGATCGGCAAAGGCGGCTTCGACCGGGACTCGCTCGAGATCTTCCTGCAGGAGGCGAACATCCAGTATGTCCTCCTCGACGAAATCCACAAGGTCGTGTCGGACATGCACAGCGTCTCCACCGATGTGACCCGGCTCCTGGTCGAGTGGAGGCTCGATAACAGCATTCGTGCGCTCATCGGCTTCTCCGGCACCGCGGAGGCCTATCGGCATCGCTTCGAGGAACTCGGCCTCGATCTCGTCCACACCATCCCGATGGACGATCTCGTCGCCGCCGGTTTCGTTGCTCCGTTCGCCGAGCTGGGCATCCCGTTCTCCAACTCCGCCAGGGAACGGCAGATCCGCGAGCAACTCGAGGCGATCAAAGAAGCGATGCGCGAGTTCTTCCACATGGTCGGCGGCGAGCGGCTGCGGGCCTGGTTCGCCGGCATCCCAATCGAGGATCGGCTACGAATCGGCCACGAGCTCCTGGGGATGTACCGCGGCCGCAAGGACTGGGAGGTTGCGCTCCGGAAGCGGTTCGACGACTGGGAGAGCGGCGACGACCTCAAGCTGACCGAGGCGAATCTCGTACTCATCGTGCAGATGGCCAACGGCTGGACCGACACCGCTCTCGCCGCCGAGGCGGGGGTGCCGAACGATCAGCTCACCGCGCTGAAGGCCCGTTTGGAAGGGCTCCGCGGGGATCTCCTCGATCTGATCTACCTCCCGCAGACGATCGAGCATCTCCAGGCCCCGGGCTTCATGACCACGCTGGATCTCGCCGGCCTCGATCGTGTCGTCGCCGAGGTTGCGGCATCGCATCGTGTCGAGGCGGCGAAGGACGTTCTCGTCACGACGGTGACCGGCCTGTACTCGGCGCTGAAGGGATGGTATCTGCGGGTCGGTGAGGGCCGGGTGGAGACGATCAAAGCTGTCATCGAAGCAGAACGAGCCCTGCGCGACATCACCGGCACGATCGTATTCGACACGGGGAGGAAGCTCCATTGGCGCGACGGCCTTGCCACACCGGGCTACGAAGGTGTCGGCGGTCTCTTCAGCCAGATGCTCGGCGATGAGCGGTTCACCGTCATGGCGGCCCTGTCGAGTGAGCTCTACCTGAGCCACGACGCGGACGACCCGCTCCCCGACCGCATCGCCGATTTCGTCGATGCAGAGCTCCTCCTCGGCGAGGCGGCGGATGCAATCTTCAGCCTGGCGGTTCAGGCGCTGGATCTGGACGCCGCGCACCTGAGAGAGTTCGAGGCGCTCTACCGGACCCGCATCGAGCGCTATGTGCCGTTGCTTCGCGAGATCAGGACGCCGCGGCCCGGCGACTTCCACCGCAGGGTGATCCGCCCGTTGCGGCGGCGCGTCGAGAATCGGGACCTGGGCGTGACCGGGGATCGGATGATCACCCGATTGAAGCAGAGCAACGAGCACCTCCGGGGTCTCATCGGCACGTTCTTCGATTACGCAATGATCGCCCACAAGTTCCGCACGGCCCATGTGGCCGAGCTCGAGCAGGTCAGCGGAGCACGGCAGAAGTTCTTCGTCGTCCCGATGCCCGGCACCGGCGACCGCAAGCAGCTCATGTACGAGCTGACTTCGCGCATCGTCGATGAGGAGACGCTGCCGGTGAACCTCATCATCGTCTCGAGCTGGGCCCGAACGGGATGGAACGTGATCGCTCCGAACCTGCTGATCGATGCGACGGCGACTCAGGATGTGACGGCATGGCAGCAGCTGCGCGGGCGCGCCATCCGGGCGGATCGCCGGTGGAGCAACGACTGCTACCGCCTCGAGACACTGATCCTCGACAGCGACCCACTCTCGTTCTCCGACGAGGACGAGGGCGGTGACGAGGAGCAACTCGACGACGCCCTCCGGGACCTCCTCAAGGAGGTTGCGACACGGCCGCAGTTCAAGGCAGTCACCGAGTCGGGATTCGCAGCGTTGGACGAGGCCGAGCGGGGCAAGCTGGCCACGAGGCTCATGATGCGTCGCAACAAGGTCACCCACGTCTACGAGCTCGTGAAGGCGTTCGGGTCCACCACGCAGGTCACCTACGACCGCGCCGATGGTCGCTGGGAGCGCAAGGATCCCATCGCCGCCAAGCACGCCAGGGAGATCGCGGTCAACCCGCTGACCGGGGAGAAATCGCAGGACGAGAGCCATGCGCCCCTGATCTATGTGGACGATCCTCGCAGCGATCTCCCGGCGGACCTCGAGGCGAAGCTGGCCAAGGATCTGCGACGATCGGACGAACGCATCGTGCGCGGCTGGCTCGGTATATGAGAAGGAGGACGCTGACGTGTTGACCTCCGACGATGCCGTTCTCGTCGTCGTCGACGTGCAGGGCAAGCTCGCCCGCCTCATGCACGAAGCGCCGGCACTCCACGATGCCCTGTCCCAACTCGTGCGAGGGGCCCGCGTGTTGGACATCCCCGTGATCGCTACCGAGCAGAACCCGGTCGGTCTTGGACGGACGATCGATGAGATCGCATCGCTCCTGCCCAATCCGGCCATCCCGAAGATGGCGTTCAGTTGCTGCGGTGAGCCGGCCTTCGTCGAGACGTTGACGGCCACCGGCCGCGCCCAGGTGCTGCTGGCCGGCATCGAGACTCATGTCTGTGTGTATCAGACGGCTCGCGATCTGCTCGCCGGAGGCCGGGAAGTGCATGTGGTAGCCGACGCCGTCTCGTCACGCACTGCGGCCAACCGCGAGATCGGCCTGGCCAAGATGCGGGTTGCCGGTGCCGAGATGACCAGTGTCGAAACGGCACTCTTCGAGATGCTGACCGTGGCCGAGGGCCCACAGTTCAAACAGATCCTCGAGATCGTCAAATAGCGACCACCCCGTGCCCCCCGAACCCAGGGCTCGCAGCGGCCTATAGGTGTCTCCCCGGCCCACCGTTCGCAGAGCTGGTGCTGATCTACGCCAGAACGAACGGACTTCGCTCGTCGAACCGCCAGAGGCCAGCGTCGCGAGCGGCCCGGTAGACGTCAGCGATCTCGGTGGCCGTCGGACGACGGTTGATGTCGGCGTAGCGATCTGATCCCGGCACCCGATGCTCCGGCCGGTACTGGCCCATGATGTTGACGAACGTGTCTGGTGAAACGTTCTCCGCCAACCATCGGAAGATCGCTGCGGCCTCTGCGCCCTGCCCGGGCATGACGAGATGCCGGATCAGCAGACCCCGCACGGCGATCCCGTCGTGATCCAAGACGAGGTCACCGACCTGCCGGTGCATCTCG
>JBDLHX010000061.1:0-14543 GCA_039715165.1 Actinomycetota bacterium | reverse complement strand
TCTCCATCATGCCAAACAGGCGATGCAACCACCATCGGGACTGTCCCCGACTCGTCAGTCGCTACCGAACGCAGCCGCAGCGGTCAAACCCCGCACAGAGCGGCATCACACGTAGACGACTACTTGGAGCAGGGTCGAGAGGGACATCGACAAGCTCTTCCATCGCCACGATCGCCACGCCGCCCGCGTACGCTGTGGATGAGCTCGCGAAGGAGAGTTCATGGAGACCCGCCCGCTTCCCAAGA
This sequence comes from Actinomycetota bacterium, assembly GCA_039715165.1. Lineage (GTDB taxonomy): Bacteria > Actinomycetota > Acidimicrobiia > Spongiisociales > UBA5794 > JAHEEL01. Next base: position 14,298 of record JBDLHX010000061.1, on the reverse strand, counting down.
CCCCGGATGCCCGCTCCCCCGCCGGCGCGGAGATCCGCTACCTGATGGAGGGCGCAGCCGGCAACATGATCCATTCCACCGTCCCGCCGGGCCAGGTGAACCGGGCGACCGTCCATGCCACGGTGAGCGAGTTCTGGCATGTCCTATCCGGCCGGGGGAAGATTTGGCGCCGGGACGAGAACGGGGAAGAAGAGACCGTTCTGGAGTTCGGTGTCTCCATCGACATTCCGGTCGGCACTGCTTTCCAGTACCGCTGCATCGGGGCGGAACCGCTGCGGTTTCTGTGCATCTCGATGCCGCCTTGGCCGGGGGACGCGGAGGCAACCCATATCGAAGGACCGTGGGTCCCGACGGCGCCAGTTGGTCCAATGTCTTCGGCCACGGAGACCTGAGACAGGTCTCGGCCCCGAACCGCTCTGATCCACAGAGGATCGGGAATCGAGGGATCTCCACCAGTCGATGAGATGCCTCGAGCCCGCCGTCCATCGGAGTCTCCGCCGGCACTCCCTAGATGTCCTGACCTGTGCGCTCCCGTTGGAGAGCAAGACTTCCTCGGTCTGGGGCGTGCAACACCGGCCACCATCATCCCTCCCGGCCGGTTACGGGCCGAAGGACCAAGTCGGTTGGCCTGCGCTCAGGAGTCGCGTCTCGGCACCTGTCGATTCTCTTGGGATCACACTCGGATCACCGCGGGGGGTGTCCATGTGGAGTCAAGGGCATCGTCCTTGGGCCAATACATCCGCAGGATCAGGTAGAACGGGCCGTCCGGTGCCGGAAGCCAGTTCGCACGTGCCTCGGTCGTGTCTGGCTCGTCCTGCTGGATGACCAGCGTGAGCGGCCCGTCCTCGCCGAACACCAGTCCTTGAGTTGTCGAGTTGATCAGGTACCGGTCGATCGGGTTCTCCACCAGGTAGCCGGCGGTCCCGTCATAGGAGGTGTCGTACATGGTGACGGACCAGAAAGCATGGACGGGAGGGAGATCCGCGAACGTCAACGTGTACTTCTGCGAACCGTCGAACGGTGCGTCGTCGGCGTCCTCTCTGGCCATTGGATAGAAGGCTTCGATCTTGTCGTTTCCACCCCATCCGGCCATGGCCCCGACAGCGCGAAGCATGTAATCGCCTGCGTAGAAACCCCGGTCACCAAATGGGTCGGTTCGGGTCCACCCGTTGACCTTCTCCATATTTCCGACCTCTACCGCCATGTTCTCCCTTGCCGTGGCTACTCCCGAACGCAAGGCGTCCCGTGTCGCATCGTCGAGAGCGTCGCTGTCGAATGCGACGTCTGGTCCGATCCCGATCCGAGCGAATCTCTCCATGATTCCGATCTCATCGGCGTGGGTTGGCTGACACAAGGGCAGGAGCGCATTTGCGTAGCCGATGAACCGTTCGTCCCGTGAAGCGGGATCATCCCAAACCGGCCAGTCGAAGGGGAGAGCTTCGCGAGCCGTCCTACCTTCGAACTCCGAAAGCGAACGAAGCTCGTACTGGCCCATGACCCGATCGAGGGCGTCGACGTCGTCGGGTCCGAGCAGTTGGGAACGCCCGATCAGGAAGACCAGATCTGTCTCGAATCGAAGCACGTCGGTGATTCCGTCGGGTACGTCGCCTTCCCACTGCGGTCCGGCAATCAGGTAGGAACCGGCTTCCGAACCCGTCGCACGAGACCCCACGAAGTGCTCGTTCATCCCGAACAGGTCCTCGAACTGCATGACGTAGTAGCGGTCGCTGACCGCTGGTACCGAAACCACCATCGGCTCAGCGCGGAGATCCAAAGCAGCAAACGTGTACGGCGTGTCGGCGTTCGGTGTTATGACATCGGTGAACGTGTGATCCAAGGTCACCGCCTCGCCCCCAAGCGTGTTCAGGGGAGCGAGATACGACGGCAGCGATGGCACCAGGAACGAACCGAATGTGTACCTGTATCCCATCAACAACGGGAAGAAGAACACGTAGGCCTCTTCCGCGATGGCCGCAATCGCCTCTGCGTCCAGGCCGGCAGTACGAGCTCGTCGGTTAGCCATGCCTTCCTCTCATCGCGTCCCGCCATCGTACGACCGATACCCGCTCTGGACTAGATCGACGTTGCCAGGCGAGCGAAGCGACCAACAGGGAAAAGGGTCACATGCGAGTCATCTGCCGTCCCCAGCTACGACCCCAACAACCCCGCAGGTAGCGACACCTCGGCGCGCTCAGCAGACAGCGTCGCTTCCTCAGTCTGGGGCGTGCTGCAATCGCATTGATCGGCACTGCCCCCGTCAACATCACCTATGGGCGCTCGCACGCCGTCGGTCATGTGCGGTACGGCGGGTGGATTGGGCTATTGACCGACGAGGCGGTCGACGATGGGAGCGACAGCGTCGAGGTCTGCCGAGTCGAAGATGATGTAGGAGATACCGTGCCTCTCTCTCCTATCAAGGAGCGTTTCGACGATCGCTGATGTTGGGCCGATGAGGACATGAGGTGAGTCGGCGACCTCATCGGGAGTGGTTCGGGTCTGCGCTGCCAACTCTTCTCTTACCTGGTCGGCGTTCTCGGTCACGGTGACATGGTGGGCGATGACACTGAGTTCGATACCGTCGAACCTGGGTCCGGCCCCTTGACGAATCCACTCGACTTGACCTGCGACGCGGTCACCGGAGTTGGCGAGGTCATGGCCGAACCTGTCGAACGTCGCACTCCCTGGAGTCAGTGGTGCGATGCTGACAATGTCTGCCTCCCGACCCGCGATCTTCAGCATTCGAGGTCCTCCTCCGGCGATCAAGATCGGTGGATGCGGCCTCTGGAACGGGCGTGGGCACGTGATCTCGGCGACGTGATAGTGGTCTCCCTCGAATGAGAACGGCTCGCCACTCCAGCATCCCTTGATCACCGTGATCGCCTCTTCGAAACGATCAACTCGTATGCCCGGCGGGTCGTATCGAACGCCAGCTGCCTCGTACTGATGTTTGATCCACCCGGTTCCGATCGCCAACTCGAGACGTCCCTCAGACAGGATGTCCATCGTGGCAGTGTCTTTGGCCAATACGACTGGGTGTCGGAAATCGTTGGCCAACACCATCGGCGACACTCGGATGCGCGGCGATACTTCGGCCGCGACGCTCAACATCGGGAGCACTGCAGCCAAACGTGACCCGACATGATCAGGGCCCGTCACCACCGAGAAGCCCGATGAATCGGCACGCCGAACCAATTCCACAAACTCATCCCGACCGACGTTGTCGCCAACGTCCAGTCCGAACCGGAATCCACGAATTGCCACGACCACAATCTAGACAACCGCTGCCGACGGGCGCACACGTCCTGGCCTGTGCGCTCCTGAGGAGCGAGCTTCGGGTTGTAGCGACTCGGTCGCTACGCAAGCACGTCGTCGTAGATCCGTTCGATGTGTTCGGCGATGTGGTGCCAGTCGAATTCGCGTTCGATCAGCTGCCGGGCCTGGTGCCCTCGCTCGAGCCGGGCAAACGTGTCGGAGGCCGCTTCGACCATGGCGTCGGCGAGATCGGCCTCACTGTCCGGGGTCACACGCCAGCCGTTCAGCCGAGTCGGGTCGGTGTTGACGAACGATGTCGGGCCACCCGAGTCGGTCGCGATCACCGGCAGGCCACAGCCCATGGCCTCCAGGTAGACCTGGCCAAACGGCTCGTCGACCGAGGGCGCCACGAACGCGTCGGCGCAGTTGAATCCCGCAGCGAGATCTTCATGTCCCCGCCAGCCGACGAAGAAGACCCCATCGACGCCCAACGACGTCGCCACCGTGTGGGGATGTTCGCCTTCCCACTCGCCGGGATAGCCACCCCAGATGACCAACGGCGGCGCGTGCCGCCCCAACGCCTTACGCACTGCGGCGTAGGCACGGATGAGCAGCGGGACCCGTTTGAAGTCGAGGAAGCGCCCTACGAACAGCAGCACCGGGAGCAGCTCGCCCGTCGCCGGGTCCAGGAAGAAGCGGTCCACCTCGAGATCCGAATACCGGATGGTGCCCGGCCGGCCGCTCTCGTCCCACCCTTGCGGCTCGTCCACCAGCCACCGGCGCCACTGAGCCAGCCGTTCACTCCTCGCTAGGCCGATGGGTGTGAACCTGTCGATATCAACGCCGTTCGGCACGACTTCGACGAGCGCAGGGTCCACGCCCAACAGGTCGACTGCCAGCTTGCGATCTGTCGGCGAGATCACGATGAGACGATCGGCCCGGCGCGCAGCGCTCACCAGACGTTGATCCCACTCCGTCGCGTGGCTCCACCGCTCCACGCCGCTGAGACGGATCTCGGCCAGCATCTTCAGCTCGGTGCCGTGCAGGTGGACGACGGTGGGCCGGTCGCCGAGGGCGGCGACCGCGTCGTTGACGTGGGTCAAGTGATGTACGTGGTACAGATCCGGCGACTCGACGCGCTCGAGCAGCGACCGCCACACCGCTACCTGGCGGAGGTACGCGTCATCATCCAGGGAAGCGAACACCCGGTCGGGAACGCCCGGCCGGTCCTCAAACGATGGGTGGATAGGCACCGGCGCAGCCATCGGGTCCCGTCCCTGTTCGAACCACTCCGCTGCTTCGGTGAACTCGAGCGCCTCGACGTTGAGGCCCCCGAAGAACGTCGCCGCGTGAGAGGAAGATCCCTGCGGTCCGAGCGTTCCACAACACACCGTCACTGCGTTCCCACGCGCTTCGAGCGCCTCGCCGAGGTAGCGCACCACCTGCGCCGATCCGCCCCTCGGATAGAACGCCAGCGTCATGACTATTCGACGACCAACCTTCATCAACCCCATCCTTGTCCACCGGGCGAGCACACGATGCCGTCGTGGCTCGCCAATGCCACACCACCCACATCATGACACCCAGCCGGTTATGGGTGGTCCGCTTGTTCGTGGCCAATCAGGTGTTCGCGTAGGAATCGCTGCTGGACACTCGCAGACAGCTTGGACTCCGGGGAGTCGTGATACAGGGCCCCGAAGTGCCCGCCGCCGACTTCGAAGAGTTCCTTGGGTTCGTTGGCCCGGTCGAAGACGTGTCGAGCCACATCGCTATCGGCCCCCTCCATCTCGTCGTCCTCGGCGACCACCATCAAGATCGGGACCACAATTAGGGGAACGCACACCTGTGCATCGAATGGGGCCGGTGTCACGAGACGGACGATCGTCGCTTGATTCTCCCACCCGGTTCCGTAACGAGATCCGTAGTTGATGAACCAGTGGAACGCAGTCAACGTCTTCAAGATCGACGGCATGCTCAACTGGGCCGGGGACACGATCGGGAGCGGCCCATCAACCGTGCGCTCAAACGAGTCAAGATCAGCGTCGAGCACCGTCTCCCTGATCGACGCGAATCGGCTCCCATCTGGATTGGCCGGCGACAGATCGTCGCCGAACGCCGGTGCCTGCAACACGACAGCAGCGACGCGAGAGTCGACCGCGGCGACAACAGCCGCTACAGCGGCGCTCAGGCTCACCCCCCAGATAGCGATCCGGCTCGGGTCGATGCCGTCGAAGCCGTGGAGGAACTCGATGGCCGACCGGTAGTCCCGAGCCTGGTCCCAAGCGTTGATCTCATGACGCGGATCACCGTCGCTGAGACCGAATCCGCGGGCATCGACGAGGAGGGCTGCAACACCTATCTCCGCGAAGGCCTCGGCATAGAAGTCAAAGACCGTGAACCTGCTCGATGCCGAGAACCCGGGCACCATGACGATCGCGGGAGTGGGGCCTTGGGAACCATCGGGAGTGAACAACCACCCGCGGACAACGGCGTCTCCCGAAGTGAACTCGACCGCCTGTCTACCCACTTGTGCCTCTCCCCGATCCGCCTAGCTCCAGATGCCAACCCCACCAACATCATCGCACACGACACACCCAGCCGGATGTGGGCGGGTGAACCACCGAGTCAGCAAGCGCTGCCCAGATCAGATTGACGTACTCGTCTGACCATGCTTCGCCATCCTCGATGGGCCGGTCGTGAGCGGGACTCAGGTTGGTGAATTCGCCGGTTGTCCAGTTGATCTCAAACTGGCCTGTCCACTTGACACGGTCGCCTGTGTAGCGAAGGCTCCCGATGTCTCCTTGCTGTGGCTCGAGGAGTTGGCCGCCCGAGCAGTCTGGGTGAGGGTCCCGCTACCTCTCGGATGGCCCGACGACAACCGTCTTGCCATCCGAGAGTCGCGACCTCAAGCCCTGATCGGGCTCTCTCCTACAGATTGCCGACGACGTTGGCCACCACCTGCGACATCTGGTCGTGGGGGCTGAACTCGACCATCCTGACGGATTCCTCGACCACAACGGTGTGACCGGAAGGCCAGTAGTAGAGCTCGCCTGCACCCACGACCTCTTCGCTGCCGTCGGTGTAGGTCACGCGGATGCTGCCCTCGATGATGTACCCCCAGTGCGGACACTGGCAGAGATCTCCCTCGAGACCCTTGAGCAGCGGGGTGAAGTCGAGACCGGTCGGGTACTCCATGTACGCGCTGGTCATCCCTCCCCAGTCCTGGCCTCGGATCATCTCTCCGAGGGCCTCGTGGGCGATCGGTAGCTCTTTGACGTTGCTCTTCATTTTCGCTCTCTCCTCATGGCTTCGCCTTGACGGCTACTGCTCAGGCCCGACCCGCCACCTAGGGCGAAGTCGGCGCTTTCCAATCGATTCCCCCTGTCAGCCGCCGCTAAGGACCACGACCAACAACGATCGCTTCATAGAACCCTCCCCGGTTCGTCGCGCCTCACCATGAGGACACTCTTATGACCCTACGCGCGAGGACCCCCGGGTCAATGCCCAATAACACCCGCCCACGCCCACATCCGACGCTTCGACTCGTAGGCGTGGGCCGACAACGCCCCCGAACCTGCTGAACAGTGCCGCGATGGTCGATGGGCCCGGCCGGGCATCACCTCGGGGACTCCCCGTCGACGAGGACAGCAGTCAGGAACCACCGAGGTCTACATCGAACCAGAAGGGGTTCCGGCCGGCCTCGCCGTCCGCGACGGCGTCGCTCCATCCGTCCCAGAGAGCCGTGTGTTCGCTCGTCTCGGTCTCGCCGTTGAGACCGGTCACCGTCACCCGGGTATACCCCAATCCACCGCGCTCGATTCTGAACCGCAGCGGGTCCACCGGATCCAGGACGCCGACCTCGACGATCAGCTCGACCGGGTGTCCCGCTTCGGCATCGTCGAGAGGCTGCAGGAGTGCCAGGCGCTGCCCGTCTTCGAAGAAGGCCTGCGCCGTTTCGCTCTGCGAGATCGTGACCGGCTGGACCCACTCGCCCCCCGACTCCATGGCGAGGACCGTCCAGTCGCTGGTGGTCTCGATGGTGAGTCGGATCCTGGATGCGTCGATCGACTCCCAGGTCGTTGCGAGGAATCCGGCCACGAGCTCTGCGGTCATCTCGAGATAGCCGTGCGGCCCGAGGTCGCCGTAGTCGTCGTAGTCGTGTGTGTCGTTGCGTGGGAACTCCGACGCTGCCGGTTCGATCTGGGTCCCTTCGTGCCACTCGTTGAACGACGTGATGGACACCATGTGGGGTTCGATCCCGGTTCCCAGTGCAGCCGACCACTGCTGCTGGTAGGTGGCGCCTCCGTTGCGATCGGTGGTGGCGGTGGATGCGTAGCCGACCCGTTTCACCGAGAAGCCGGGGATGACGCTGGGGACGTACCAGGCGTCCGGAGGGAGCGTGCGGGCCCAGTCGAAGCTCGGGGACTCCTCGAGGGTGGCGTAGTTGTAGAGCCCGTCGAAGTGGCCGCCGTCGACCCACGTGCCGCTCGGCGTGTCGGCGATCACCAGCCCGCCGTCGGGGAGGCTGTGGATCTCGTCCATCATGTCGCGCCAGTAGTCGGCCTCCACGTACCCGATCTGCTCGTTGGGCACCGAAGAGCTCCAGATGAAGAACAGCCCCTTGGGCTGGTCCCCGGTGCTCCAGCGTGTGGTCTCGGTGCTGCGGAAGAACGCGGGATGATCGCCGTATCGGTCGTACAGATAGGCGATGTCGTCCGCCACCCTCGCAGCCGTGCGTCCTCCGTACGGCTCGATGTGGAATGCGACCTGGATGCCGTACTCCTCCCCCACGTCGAGGAGCACCCGGACGGCACGGTCCTCCTTGGTGCGTTGCCCCCACCACGAGCTGACGACGACGCCGATGCCCGCCTCCCTCAACCAGGCGAAGTGTTGTGCGACGACCGCCGGATCGACGGCGCTGTATGGACCGAGCGTCGGGTAGTAGTCGCTGCCGATGTCGCGCGGTGGATTGGCGGCGGCCTGATCCCAGTGGATCCACTTGCCTTCGAGCTCCGGGGTGCCGTACCACGGGTAGTAGAACGTCACGATCCGTGGTGATGGCTCGGGCCCTTCGACCGCCGGCAGGGTCGTCGTCGGCTCCGGAGCGGTCGTCGTAGTCGCCGCGGTGGTGTCGCCGGCAGTGGGGGTCGCCGCCTGGGTCGTCGCGACGGGGGGATCCGCCGCGGGGCCGGAGGTCTCAGCGGTGCCTGCACCCGTGCACGCCGAGACCACGGCGACGAGCAGCATGGACGCCAGTAGCCGGCTCGGCCAGTGTCGCGGCATCGTCCCCCAGTGAAGCTCGAGCTCCAGCATACGTGCGTCGGGAGGCCGCCACCCCGGCCCGTCTTCCACCGCGCCCCCGGCTGGTTCAGCGGCTGAGCCAGTTGCGGAGCCGGTGGGTGAGCGGTGGCATCAGCACGTACGTGAGGGCGAGGATGCCGAGCACGTTTCCGATGAACACGGCAAGCACCACGTTCATGTCGGGAGCAATCGCACCGCGAATGAGCGTGATGGCCAACACCGTCGGGAACAGGGCGATGAACACGGCGATGGATTGCTTCCAACGCTTCGGTCCCTGAGGCTGTGAAGGCTGAGCGGGAAACCAGCCCCCAAACCCTCCGACCACGTTGAACGTACGGTCGCCTTCGACGAGTTGCTCGATGCGGGCAAGCCACTCGCTCCGGGTTTCGGATTCGAGCCACCGATCCAGGTCCGGGCGCGACGCGAACGACGCGACGATCACGTGTTCCTTCTGCACGCCCTCCACGGGGAGAAGCAGCTCTGACGCGAGGAACCCCGAGAACTCGCGGAGGCGAGCAACGGCGTCGTCATGGAGCGTGACGAACTCGTCGTGATTGTCGGGTGCGATGCACTGCGAGGAGACGATCGTCACCGGCTCCGGCGCCGTCCGCATCCCCGCGACTCGTTGTTCTCTGGCCTCTCCGTCGATCATGCCTTCGATCTCGCCCATGAACTCGCGGCGCTCGTCGGATTGAAGCCACGCGTCGAGCTCGTCGACCGTGGCGAACGAATACACCGTCACCCACTCGCCGGGGTGGGACGGGTTCGGCGGTTGCACCTCAGAGCCGAGGAACCCGGGGTACGAAGCGGCCGTGGCACGGATGCGCCGGTCCCACGCTCGGAACTCATCCTCGCGATCGGGACGGACGCGGCGCGCCACGACGACGGTGGGCGCTGCCGCTGATTGGCTTGGGCTGCTGGGCATGGCTGAAGCGTAGGGTCGCAGCCGGTGTCGTCTCACTTGCTGCGACCTAGGAGCAACAGCTCTCGGGAGCCGTTCGCTGGCTGCAACAGCTCATCGTCGTCGAGGCGATCGCCGCGCACGAACAGAGGAGCTACACGGCCGAGGCCATTGCCAAGCGGGGGTGGAGCCCGACGGCTGAGGGCGGCGCGGCTGCTGGACAGTGATCACACAGCGATCGGAACCCTTGAAGCTCTCCGCAGCATCGTGTACTTGTGATCCATCACCCTCGGGGAGTCTTCGTGCATGCCTTCGTCGACGAGTCGATTCGCCGGCGCTACGTCCTGTCAGCCGTGACCGTTGCTCCGCGCGACCTCGACAGCACTCGCACTGAACTCCGAGCGATGCTGCTACCCGGTCAGCGACGACTGCACTTCGTCAGCGAGTCCGCCTCGCGAAGAAAGAGGCTCCTCAGCCAGATAAGCCGCATGAGGATCACCGCCAACGTGTACGTGTGCACAGGCAAAGACGTGGTCGCCCGGAAGGCCGGGATGCGATAATTCGTTGGCGACCTCGTCGCCGCCGGCACGAGGAGGCTCGTCGTCGAAAGCAGGGAGGGTCGCGACGCGCAAGACCGCCGGATCATCCGAGATGCACTCGTCCAGGCTGCGGCGATCGGCCGTCTTGACTACGAGCACCTGCGCCCCTCCGAGGAACCGATCCTGTGGATCGCCGACGCCGTTGCATGGTCGGCGGGAGCCGACCGATCGTGGCGCGAGCGCACGGAGGGCATTATCGAGTTTGTGCGAAGAGTCGACCCGTGAGACGCGCCAATCCCGGCCGCTCTCCGTCCGGAGATGAGCCGGGATCGCTTCCTCGGGCTACTGCCCTTGGCACAGCCATTGTCCGTCAGGCGCATCTGCGCGTCAAGATGCTTGTCGAATCCGTACCGTGACGAACCGTGCCGTGGCACACGGGCCACGCCGCCCCGAGACACGGCGCGTCTCTCCGACAGATCCCCAGATCAAGCGCGCCAATGGAGAGCCACGCTCGACCCGCCAGGAGTCGTCACCATTCTTCAGGGCTCCCGCTCTCGCTTGGAGATCGCCTCGATCACCGACCCAAGAGCGTCGCTTCTATGCGCAGGCAAGGAAGCGGCGCACTCGCCGCCTGGTCGGGCCCCGCGAGCGGGTCTGATCTCACGTTCGGAGTGACCCCAGCGGCAAGAACGCCACGGCAACTGCGCATCCTGCCGGAAGGACGGGCCATGGATCGAGCGCGCCTGTGCGTCCGCGTTCCCGGCTGAGAAGACCCCCTTGATACCAACTGTTCGCCTGCGTATGTTTCGCTGGGAGATAACCGGGGAGGTTCTCGTGCGGAGAAGCACCGTGCTGTTTGTCGCGCTGGTGATGGCGTTTGCAGCGATGCCGTTGGCAGCTGCGAGCGCCGGTCCACTGGCGTGTGACGAGCGAGTCAACAACACCATCGACAAGCTGCTCGAGTGCGTCGACGTCGACGGCGTACGCGAACATCAGGCCGCGTTGCAGGCCATCGCGGACGCCAACGGCGGGATCCGAACGTCGGGGACGCCGGGATACGACGCCTCGGTCGACTACGTGGTCGACCGGATGACGGCAGCCGGGTACGACGTCACGGTCCAGCCGTTCCAGTTCAATGCCTTCATTCAGCTCGGGCCTTCGACGCTCGAGCAGATCGCCCCCGGGTCGGTGACCTACGCCGAGGGCGTCGACTACGACCTGATGTCGCAAACCGAGGCCGGAGATGTGACGGGCGGCGTGACCGGAGTAGATCTCGCCCTGGGAACACCGGCGTGGCCCAGCGACCCGGGCACGTCGACGAGCGGCTGCGAAGTCGCCGACTTCGCAGGCTTCCCCGCCGGCCACATCGCCCTCATCCAACGCGGCGCCTGCACGTTCGCGTTGAAGGCGGAGAACGCTGCTGCCGCCGGTGCGGTGGGAACGATCATCTTCAACCAGGGCAACTCGCCTGCCCGGGAAGGCCTCATCAACGGCACGCTGGGCACCGGCTACGCCGGGGGCATCCCGGTGCAGTTCGCGACATTCGCGCGGGGCACCGAATGGGCGGGGACACCCGGACTCGAGATGCACATGATCGTCGACGTGCTGCGCGGCGAGACCACCTCGTTCAACGTGCTCGCAGAGTCGACCTCCGGTGACCCGGACAACGTCGTCATGGCGGGTGCGCACCTCGACTCGGTGAATGCCGGTCCCGGCATCCAGGACAACGGCTCCGGCAGTGCGGCGATCCTCGAAGTTGCCGAGGAGATGGCCAAGGTCAAGCCGAGGAACAAGGTGCGGTTCGCCTGGTGGGGTGCCGAGGAATCCGGCCTCGTCGGTTCGACGTTCTACGTCGGCTCCCTGTCCCAGGAGGAGCAGGACGACATCGCCCTGTATCTCAACTTCGACATGATCGCCTCGCCGAACTACGTGTTCTTCATCTACGACGGCGACGACTCAGATGGTGTCGGGGCGGGCCCCGGTCCGGAAGGCTCCGCACAGATCGAGAAGCTCTTCGAGAGGTACTACGACAGCATCGGTGTGCCGTACAAGGGCACGGACTTCTCCGGACGATCCGACTACGGGCCGTTCATCGCAACCGGGATCCCGTCCGGCGGGCTCTTCACCGGAGCGGAGGGGATCAAGACGCCCGATGAGGTTGCTCTGTGGGGCGGGACGGCAGGCGACCAGTACGACCCGTGCTACCACTTGGCGTGTGACACGTTCGACAACGTGAGCCTGAACGCCCTCGATGTCAACAGCGACGCGGTGGCGACCTCGGTGCTCACATACGCGATGAACACCGAGTCCATCAACCAGGTGCGGGGTAAGGGGAACTTCCGGCCGCACGACATGGAGTTCGCACCCTCGTCGTAGGGAGCTCGACGTGGCGACGACCTAAGCACGCTTGGGGGCGGGGCACCCGCCCCCAAGGCGCGTTGCGGGGACACCTTCCCGGCGCTACAGATCCGGGCAAACGGTTCCCACGCCGATGTGGATCCGAACCTGTGCATGCCCGCCGAGGGCACCGCGGCAGTCAGCGCCTACGACATGACGCCTCCGTGTCAAAGGGGTGGAGGGGCCGTTGGGCCCCTCCACCTGTCTCGGAGCTGTTCGACTGTCTCCCGCCTCAGCGACGACCGCCCAGGGTGTTCTGGAACCAATCGAGGCTCTCCCCGATCGCCTCGTCGAGCGCGGGTGCACCGTTGCCGGCCAACGCATCGAAGATGTGATCGCCGTCGACCACGACGAGCTCCTCGACGCCTTCGTGATGGGTCATGTAGACCTCACCGAACATCGGCTGCGGCGTGACGAGCGTGTCCCCAGAGCCGACGATCACCTGGGTCGGATCGTCGTAGTCGGAGATCGCGACGATCGGATCGACGTGATACAGGTCGATGAAGAACGGCTGGTTGAGGTCGATGGCAGTCCAGGGGAGCACGATGTGCGTCGTCGCCTGGTTCAGGCCGTCGAGCACGTTCTGCTCTCCGAGGATCAGCTTGTACGTGTCGACCGGGTTCGTCACCGGAGACCACAGGACGAGCGACTCGACCCGCTTGTGCGCCTCTGCGGTGACGGCTCCGACCAAACCGCCTTGGGACAGGCCGAGAACCCCGATACGGCCGATCCTCCCCTGGTCGTCGAGGAAGTCGACCGCCGCCAAGGCGTCTGCGACCTGGGTCGTGAACGTCGTCTCGGCAAACGTGAAACCGTCGGTGCTGTCGCCCGACCCGCGGAAATCGATGCGCAGCGTGGCGATCCCGTTCTCCGCGAAGACCCGCGCAGTCCGGCTGTACATCGTCTCTTCGAACGTCCAATCGGGCTCGAAGATCGGCAGCTCGTCTCGTGTCCCCGTGAAGCCGTGGAGCAGCAACACTGCCGGGACCTTCCCCCGAACCTCGCCGGGCATCACCATCGTCCCAACGACGACTCCCCCATCGCTCTCGAAGGTGATGATCTCCTCGCTGATCTCCCCGGAGACGTTGCCGCCTGCCACGGCCGCTCCGGCCCCCACTGCCAGGAGAACGAGCACCACCAGTAGTGCAAAGGCTTTCCTCATCGCGCGCATCCTTCCGCCTCGCTGTCGGCCCACCGGCCGTCCCAGTCAGCATCGGTCACGCTGGTCGGCCTGTGAACTTGCCCTGATCGGCAGCCTATCCAATGCATTTGCCCGGTGCCATCGAGACCTTCTGGCAGTGGCGGTAGAGGTACCAACGCGAGGCAACCAGCGACCACTGCCCTATCGCATACAGCGGATCCAGCGCCAGCGGTTGCTCGGGGGCCAGCGCCTGTTCCTGGAAGCATCGTGATGCAGCGCGTCGGTTGGAGGAGGGACGGGACATCCGAGGCGCGTCCCTGCCGACTCAAGGGAGACCTTCAACGAACCCCTTCCTTACATGGGTTCTTGCTGAGATTCCTACGCAAGCCCATTCGTCACATGGGAGAACTGAACCCGGGGCGGCTCAGTGACGTGCGGGGCGAGGTTCGTGCCTCCCGGTGCACTCCTTGGGCCCTCGGTTCACTCAGGGCGTTCCCCACATGTGCGGGAACCCATCCGGGACTCAGCGATCTTCTTACACTTGTCTCCTCTACCGGTAGAGGATCACATCCCACAGATCTGTGCGGCCCAGTCTTCCGCGCATCAGAAGGGCTGAGGAGCATGGCATGGAGCAGCAAGGGGGCTCACGTCTCGTGAACGCCGCTATCCACATCGAGGGTCTCACCAAGGAGTTCGGAACGCTGAAGGCGGTGGACGATCTCACCGTTGACGTCCATCCGGGAGGTGTTGTCGGCCTTCTGGGCCCG
>JBDLHX010000060.1:0-14627 GCA_039715165.1 Actinomycetota bacterium | reverse complement strand
TCGGGCTGCGGGTGTGACGACGTCCATCGATACGGGCTGGGATCCCGACGACGAGTGGATGCTCGACGACGTGTTCCGGCACCTCGATCTCTTCCTCCCTAATCGCGCCGAGTTGCGCGCAGCCACCCGGCGTGGGTCCATCACCGACGCAATGACCGTCGTGGCAGATCGTGGAGTAGCCGTTGTAGCGAAGCTCGGGCGGAAGGGGGGCGCGACGCTTGTCGACGGTGAATCGCTCCATGTCGAAGCGCCGGCGGTCTCCGACATCGTCGACGCGGTCGGCGCGGGTGACAGCTTCAACGCCGGATACCTCGCCGGGATCCTCAGCGGAGAGGACCCTGCCGCGGCCCTCCGCCTCGCTGTCGCGGCCGGAACACTATCGACGCGAAGCGCCGGGGGAACAACGGGCCAAGCGACGAGGGAAGAGGCCGTCCATCTCGCCTCGTTGCTCTGACCACTTCGCGTACCGCCTGCGATTGCCGAAGATGCACATGGGACGCACCTGCGGATCACGGCGGAAGAGAGCCGTGTGGCAGAAGGACGCGAGATTCACGGCACGAGGTCGAGGCCGAGTAGGGCTCGACCGAAGTGAGGATCCCCGCCGGGGACGTCAACGCCAACGGATCGGGGGTTCGCGCCGCCATATACAACGTCCACAGCCCACTGAATGAACGATGCCGGCTCCGCGGTCCCGGACCGGATGTCCGATCCCCCCGTGCGACCGGGGAGCCCGCACCGTTCATCCAGTACTTACCCGAAGCGGCCGTTTGGGTTCCCGGCCGGGTGGTTCGGTACGCTGGTGGGTATGAGTGACCTCCACACAGCAGCGGCAGAATGGATCGCAGGCGATCCCGATCCGATCACCCGAGCCGAGCTTCAGGGCATCGTCGATTCCGGCGACGCCGACGAACTCGCCGAGCGCATGGGAGCCACGCTCCAGTTCGGCACCGCAGGCCTGCGCGGCCGCGTCGAGGCCGGCTCGAACCGGATGAACCGGGCCACGGTGATTCGCGCGACAAGCGGCCTCGCCACGTATCTCCTCGACACCGTTGGAAACGAAGCGGGACCGGTGATCGTCGGGCGTGATGCCCGTCTGTCGTCGGCCACGTTCATGGATGACACGATCGCGGTGCTCGCCGCCGCCGGCTTCCAGGTCCGTTTCTTCGAGAACCCGGTCCCTACTCCGATCGTCGCGTACGCCGCCCTGCGTTTCGACGCGGTCGCCGCCGTCGTTGTCACCGCCTCGCACAACCCGCCGGCCGACAACGGCTACAAGGTGTATGCGGCGAATGGCGCACAGATCATCCCGCCGACCGATTCGGACATCGCAGCAGCGATCGCCGCGATCGGAAAGGCCTCGGATGTTCCGAGAGCGGAGATCGTCGGTGCGGTGGCACGCCCGATCGGTGACGACATCCTCGATGACTACCTCGTTGATGTGGCGGAGGGCCTGCCGGCTACGACCGGGGACCGCGACATCAGCATCGTGTTCACGCCGATGCATGGTGTCGGAGGCAAGTACGTGGTTACCGCACTCGAGCGGTTCGGCTTCTCCCGGATCCACCCGGTTGCGTCGCAGTTCGAGCCGGATGGGCACTTCCCAACCGTCTCGTTCCCGAATCCGGAGGAGGAAGGGGCGATGGACCTCGCCCACGACCTCGCCTCTGCCATCGATGCCGATCTCGTGATCGCCAACGACCCGGATACGGACCGTCTCGCCGTCTCGATTCCGGAGCCGGACGGCGGGTACCGGCAACTCACCGGCAACCAGATCGGGGTACTGCTCGCGGACTACGTTCTCGGCAAGGGGGATCCCGCTGAGCCGATGGTTCTGAACAGCATCGTTTCGTCCCCGATGCTCGCCCTGATCGCGGAGCACTACGGCGCCATCTACGACCGGACCCTCACGGGATTCAAATGGATCTGGAACGCCGCGCTCGATCTCGAGGCAGAGGGAAGGGGCTCGTACTCCTTCGGGTATGAGGAGGCCTTGGGTTATTCGGTGGGCCAGACGGTGCGTGACAAGGACGGGATCTCGGCGGCGGTGGCGTTCGCAGCGCTCGTCGCCGACGCCCGCGCCGATGGTGCCACTGTGTGGGACCGCCTCGGGGACCTGTACGCACGCCACGGCCTGTGGGTCTCGACCCAAAAGAGCATCGTGCGGCCGGGGACCGAGGGAGCGGTGGAGATTGCCGCCGCCATGGAGCTTCTCACGGAGCGTCTTCCCGAGTCACTCGGTGGACTCGAGGTGACCGGGGCGACCGACTACCGGCAGGGTGCGGAGGATCGGCCGAGGTACCTGGCGGCGACGCCGCTCGTCGAGTTGCTCCTCGGCGACGCGGGGCGGGCCCTCATCCGCCCGTCGGGGACGGAGCCGAAGCTGAAGATCTACGTGGATCTGCGGGGCGATGCGGGGGACGACTGGATCGGGGCGGAGGAGCGGCTCCTCGCCGTCGCCGACCGCGCCGCAGAGGACGCCGCCACCTTCCTCGGCATCTGACCCAAATCGCGTACCCAGCTTCGCGCCGCCATATACGACGTTGACAGCCCACTGGGTGAACGGCCCCTCGACTCCTCGGCCCGCGTCGCTACGAAGGGATGTCGAGAATCAGGCCGAGCACGTCACGGATTTGTGTGAGCGCGATCGGACCCACGTTTCCTTGGATCTGTTCGACGCGGCCGGGCGAGACGGCGCGGACATGTTGACATTGGGCTGCCGAGCTATGCACCAAGCCATTCGCGCTGTCGGGCTCAAGAGGAACCTCAGAACCAAACCCGCGGATCGTGGTCGTCAATGGCACGACCTGGACCACATTCGGCCCTGCGTCGAGGACTCGCTGCGATGTCACTACGACGGCTGGATGGCGGAATCCGGCCTCTCTCCCGGCGGGAGCGCCGAGATCGAGCTCAACAACGTCACCCGAGGTCAGCATCAAGCCACTCGACTTCGTCGTGAGTGAGGGAAGAGGCCAGTTCCTCGCCAATCTGGTCCTGGCGGAGGCGGCGCACGGCAAGGGCCACTGTGTCGCCGACTGTGACGCCGAGTTCGGAAGCGAGCCGCTTGACTTCCTGATGAGTCTTGGTGTCGATGCGCACGCTTGTGCTCTGCATGCAGAACAGTATACACCATTGCATGCGCTCGTGGAAGGGTCACCTGTCGCGTCGTCCGGGCCCAATAGCGCACGTTCTGTGGGCTCGCGCCGCCAAATAGGACGGTGCCAACCCTGGGTACGCGGAGGGTGGGGGGAAAGCCGATTGCCTTGAGTGCCCAACGTCCGCGATAATCGGGGCACGCCCCCTCCCGCTAGGAGCTCTCATGGACATCCAGGCACTGCTCGGCGCCGACGCCGACTACCTCCTCGGACACGAATCGACCGGCATCCCGAAGGAGACCCTCACGCTCCCCGGTCCGGACTTCATCGACCGCGTCTACGCCCACACGGACCGCAACCCACAGGTTCTCAAGAACCTCGGACTCCTGTTCAACACCGGCCGTCTTGCCGGCACCGGGTATGTCTCGATCCTCCCCGTCGACCAGGGAATCGAGCACTCCGCCGCGGCGTCCTTCGCCCCGAACCCGGCGTACATGGACCCGTTCAACATCATCGAGCTCGCCATCGAAGGTGGCACGAATGCCGTTGCGACGACGTTCGGCGTGCTCGGCATGGCGTCGCGCAAGTACGCCCACAAGCTCCCGTTCATCGTCAAGATCAACCACAACGAGCTCCTCACCTACCCCGCCACCCACGATGAGGTGATGTATGGCTCGGTTGAGCAGGCATGGAACCTCGGCGCTGCCGGCGTCGGGGCGACGATCTACTTCGGCGCCGACGAGTCGATGCGCCAGCTCCAGGAGGTCTCCGAAGCCTTCGAACTCGCTCACGATCTCGGCATGTTCACCGTGTTGTGGACCTACGTCCGCAACCCGGAGTTCAAGGTCGACGGCGTGAACTATGAGACTTCGGCCGACCTCACCGGCCAGGCGAACCACCTCGGCGTCACGATCGCCGCCGACATCATCAAGCAGAAACAGCCGGAGAACAACAACGGCTACGGCGCCGTCGGTTTCGGCCGCACCCATTCGCTCGTTTACGACAAGCTGACGAGCGATCATCCGATCGACCTCACCCGCTGGCAGGTGGCGAACTGTTACATGGGCCGTGCCGGTCTCATCAACAGCGGTGGTGCATCGTCCGGCGAAGGCGACCTCGAACAGGCGATCCGGACGGCCGTCATCAACAAGCGGGCAGGCGGTACGGGCCTCATCTCCGGTCGGAAGGCGTTCCAGCGCCCGATGAACGAAGGGGCGGCGCTCCTGCAGTCCATCCAGGACGTGTACCTCGACGAGACCATCACAATCGCCTAGGCGACCACACAACACAACAAGGGAGGAATGAAGTGGCGATCAAGCTGCCTAACGCCGCGTCGGTTGCGAAGAACCCGACGCAGGCGGAGATGCGCGAGTGGGTGCTCGAGCACATGCCCCGCATCATCGAGACCGAGTTTGGAAACCTCAGCTACAAGGCTGAGATGACGGCGCGCCTTTCGAAGTCGACGTTCTTCGTCGACGACGATGAGGCGTTCAAGCCGGCCATGACGCGCGCAGAGTTCGAGGATTGGGCAGCGAAACAGGATGCCCACATCGCCAACCAGGACATGATCCTCATCGAGGGCTACATCGGCCCCGATCCGAACTTCCGCACGGCGAGCCGCCTCTACATGGAGAGGACATCGGCGAACATTCCGGCGATGATGCAGCAGCTGTTCTTTCCGAAGGACGACGACTGGGCGCCCGACTTCACCGTCATCTACACGCCCAGCCTTCCTGCCCCCGGGAAGTCCGACGATGCCCTCATTGCCGTCGATCACGAGAACTACGTGACCCGCGTCTTCGGCTCGGACTACTTCGGTGAGGCGAAGATGGGTGGCCTCCGCATGTGGAACCACCATGTCTTCAGCCAGGGCGGCCTCGCCTTGCACTCCGGTCTCAAGACGTTCCCGGATGTCGGCGGCGAGGAGAAGGTGGCCCTCATCCTCGGCTTGTCGGGTACGGGGAAGACGACGACGACGTTCCGTCAGCAGCTCGGCTCGTTGCCGGTCCAGGACGACTTCGTCGCCTTGTTCCCCGGCGGCAAGGTCTACTCGTCGGAGAATGGCTGTTTCGCGAAGACGTACGGGCTCGATCCGGACGACGAGCCGACGATCTACGGCGGGACGACCCGCCCGGATGCGTGGCTCGAGAACACGCACACCGACGCGGACGGAGGCGTCGATTTCTTCGACGACTCGTATACCCGCAACGGTCGGTCGACGTTCCCGCTTGCGAACATCCGGCACCGGGATCCGAACAACCTCCCGCCGGTGAACTACCTGCTCCTGCTCAACCGCAACGAGAACATCATCCCTGCGGTGGTGAAGCTCAAGCGCGAGCAGGCCGCTGCGTACTTCATGCTCGGTGAGACGAAGGGCACGTCGGCCGGTGGAGCCTCCGAGGCCGGGAAGAGCCTCAGGGTGCCCGGAACGAATCCCTTCTTCTTCACGAACGACGCGGTCCAGGGCAACCGGCTCCTCGAACTGCTCGAGACGATGCCCGACCTCGAGGTGTACCTCATGTCGACCGGGCGCGTCGGTGGCGAGGAGGACGACGAGCGGTCGAAGAAGGTGCGGATCAAGCACTCGTCTGCGGCGGTTCAGGCGATCGTCGAGGGAGCGATCGAGTGGGAGGAGGATCCGGACTTCGGCTACTACGTCGCGGCCGACCTCCCCGGCTTCGAAGACTCGGAGCTTCTCCAGCCCCGGCGCCTCTACGAGCGGCAGGGACGGATGGACGAGTACACCGCGATCGTCGACCAGTTGAAGACGGAGCGGCGGCAATTCCTCAGGACCTTCCCCGGTCTCGACCGGAGCGTCGTCGAAGCCGTCTAGACAACGGAACCAAGGCTTCGCGGGCGGCCTTCGGGCCGCCTGCGGCGCGTCCGATGCAACCTGAGCGTGAGTGCGAGAGGATTGCGCAGTTTCGGCGTCAAGTGAGTCGAGCGACCTACCGATAGCACTTGCGTGAGCCAAAAAGCCCCAGACCTTCCCGCCGCCATCGACAGACGCGAGTTCACGACCTCCCGCAAGGGGTACGACAAGCGTGAAGTCAAGGAGTTCCTGCGCGAACTCGAGACCAACTTCCGAGAACTCGAGCACTGGGCCCAGGACACGAAGACCCGCCTGCAGAAGGCCGAGTACGAGGCCGACCGGTCCCGCGATTCGGAGACACAGTCCGTTGATAGCGCAATGGTCGCCGTGTTCGACGCGAAGGACCGGGTTCTCAATCGTGCGAGGAAGCAGGCCGACAAGATCGAGGCGGAAGCCCGTGAGAGCGCCCAGGCCATCGAGCGGGAGGCCCACAGCGCCGCCGAGAAGGCCGGATTCGACGCCGACTCTGCCGAAGCGATTGGTGATGCCTACCGGGAGGCCGAGGCGATCATCGCTGCCGCCCGTGACGAAGCCGAGCAGGTGCGTTCGGGAGCGGCTGAGGTCGTCGATGAACGGGTCGCGACCCTCGAGGCTGAGCGTGAGCGCCTGACGGCCGAGGTGGCGGACTTGACTGCTGCGCTCGAGGCTGATCGTGAGCGTCTGACGGCCGAGGTGGCGGACTTGACTACTGCGCTCGAGACTGATCGCGAGCATTTCACCGCCGAAGACCCGCACGTGACTGCCGCCCTCGAGGCCGATCATGAGCGTCTGACGGCTGAGGTGGCGGACTTGACTGCTGCGCTCGAGGCTGAGCGTGAGCGTCTGACGGCTGAGGTCGCGGACTTGACTGCTGCATTCGAGGCAGAGCGTGAGCGTCTCACCGCCGAGGTCGCGGACCTGACGGCAGCGCTCGAGACGGCCGCGGTCGACATGGACCGAGACGCCGCCGAAGCGGCGGAACAACTGCTGGCAGCGGCGCGACAGAAGAGCAGGGAACTCGAGGATGAAGCGGTCGCAGTCCTGGCCGCAGCGAATGCTCAAGCCGAAGAGGTCATGGCGGATGCGATGGCGTCCGCGATCGCGTCGAGCCACGAAGGCGGCGATGTCCACGTCGAAGAAGCGTCTCGCCTCCTTGCCGAGCAGGAGTCCGAGCGGCTGATCGCGCAGGCTCAGGCTGAAGCTGATCAGCTTCGGTCACAGGCCGACCGCGAATCTCAGCGAGCTGCGGAGCTACGGGAGGAACTCGACAATCGCCTCGCCCTCCTCGATGACGACACGGTCGCCGCCGCCGAACGCGCCGCCAATATCGAGGCTGCATCGCGTGAGCGTGCCCACGCCATCATTGACCGCTCAGAGTCGATTGCGAGAACCGTCAAGGAGGCAGCGAGCCGTACCCGTGACCAGGCCGACCGGGACCGCCTCGAAGCTGCCCGAAAGGTCTCATCGGCCCAGCGTGATGCCAGGGAACTGATCTCCGACGCAGAAGAGCGAATGCAGTCGATCCTCAGCGGCATCGATGAGCGCGGTTCTGAGATCCGGCGTGATGCTGAGGAGGGCGCCGCACAGTTGAGGGCCGAAGCGGAAGAGAGGCTTGCGGTAGCGGTCGACGAAGCGGCAGGCGTTCGTGCAGAGGCCGAGGGTGTTGCGCAGCGGATCGTTGACGAAGCCACCGAGCGTCGCGAAGAACTCGATGCGGAGTTCCGCGCCTCGGAAGAGGCCGCGAAGGCCAGCGTCGCTCGTATCGACGCGGAATTGCGGGAACGAGAAGCCGACATCGAGAAGCGGCTCGGAGAGGTCGTTACCGCCGAAGAGCGCACCGGGGCGGTACTTGCCGAAGCACAGGCGAACATTGACCGGCTCCGCTCTGAAGCGACGAGGGCTGAAGAGCAGACTGCGGCGCTCAGGGAAGAGGCGGAACAGATCCGTGCTGAGGCCGATGGCAGAGCCTCGGCGATCCTGGAAGAAGCTGAGGGGACAGCCCGCACGATGCGGGAGGAGATCGATCGCGATCGCCACTCGGCTGAGGCCAGGGCAGAAGAGATCGTCGGCGATGCCCGGCGCCTCCATGACGAGGCCGAGTCGGTGCGGTCCGCTGCACGCGACGAAGCGACCGGGATTCGAGGTCACGCCGATCAGGCCCGGCGGGAGGCCGAATCGGTCAGAGCCGAGGCGGACGAGTATGCAGAGTCCGCGATCTCGAAGGCGGACCGCGAGGCGGCGGAGACCGTCGATGCCACGTTCAGACGCATCGAAGCGAGCTTCGCCGATGCCGCGGCCGAACGCGAGCGAGCGCTTCAAACCCTCGCCGATGCAGAGACGTCCTGGGAGGCAGCGAGAGAACAGAGCGCGGTCCTGCGTGCGGCTGAGGTTCGGGCCGAGCGTCGCCTTGCCGAACTCGACGAGATCGCCCGTGAGGCCGAAGAGGCAGTGATCGCCGCCTACAAAGAGGCGGAGCGACTGCACTCCGAGGCAGAGGTTGTCGCCGAGCAGATCCGGGCCGAGGCAACGGTGAGAGCGGAAGGCCTCGTGGGAGAGGCGGAGGCGGCCGCGACGGCCCTCCGTGCTGAGGCGTCGAATCACGCCGAGATGCTCCAGACCGATGCCAAGACGGCGGTTTCTGCGGCCGACGAGCAGTCTGAGCTGTTGAGGCTCGAGGCGGAGGGACTCCTCGCTGAGGCCCGCGCGTCAGTTGAAGAGATGACCGCAGCTGCTCGAGAGGATGTTGCGCGGATGCGCGAGAAGGCCGCCGCCGCCCGACAGGAGTATCAAGAGCAGTTGGCGATCGTCGAGAACGCCGAGGAGCGTGCAGCCGCCTTGGTCGCTGATGCCGAGGAAATCTCGGTATGGAAGGTCACGGAAGCACGGGCAGAGGCCGAGCGAATCGCCGGCGAAGCAGCGTCACGAATCGCGGAAGCCGAAGCCGGGGAGCGCGAGGCTCTCGAAGCACGTGAGCGGGCCGAGCAGGATTCGCGGGATGCCATCGAGCTGATCGAAGAGGCGAAGTCCGAAGCGGAGATGGTCCGCATCGAGGCGACGGGTCTTCGTGACGAGGCGGACCGGATTCTGACGGCCGCCCGCGAGCAGGCCGCCGACCTGTCGGATGCCGAGGAGCGAGCATTCGCCATTGTCGAGCAGGCGCAGCGCGAAGCGGTTGGGATCCGTGCCGGCGCCGAGGGAGAGGCAACTGCGAAGCAGGCCGAGGTAGAGCGGCTCGATGAGGAGCTCGTCGATCTCGAGCGTGCCCGTGCGGAGAGAGAGTCGCAGAGAGCCGAGTTCGAGCAGATGAAGGCCCAGTTGGATGGTCGCCGCGATGAGATGAACCGACGCTCGGCGGAGCACGAAGCTCTTGAGGACGACTTCCGTCATCGGACTGCAGACCTCGAACGTAGAGAAGCGGAGATCGAGAGCACGAAGACTGATCTCGACGGCCGGGTCGCGGAGGTCGATGCCACCGATACCGCCGTCGCCGAGGCGAGGGCAGCTCGCGAGGCCGCCGAGAGAGCCCTTGCGGATGCAGATGATCAGGCGATGCGAGTCACTTCAGAGGCGTCGACCGAGGCAGAGCGGATCATGGCGGAAGCACGCCGGGCTGCCGATGTTGTTCGCGAAGAGGCAGAGCGCACGCTTGCCGAAGCCGAGCGTCAGACCGAGTTCGAGGTCGATCGGAATCAGCCGGTCGAGGCTCCTCCCGTCGAAGAGAACGTCGTGCCGATTCGGGACGAAGGCCGTGTCATCGAATGGCTCGATGATCTCGATGCCAAGCCCGAAGTCGTGGAAGAGATCGTCAATGATGACGACGACGATGGCGTCCAGCGCAGCAGGTACGAGCGGCGCTCGGCGAGACTGCCTCGCCTCGGCGACGATGCAGCGAACGCCGTTCGGTCCCTCGAGGCGTTCAGGAAGAGCCTGAAGAAGTAGACGGCCTCGTCTTCTCTCCCCCTCAGGGGGAGGAAGAGGACTGGGTGATCAGGGACACCGTCGGGGCTTCCTTCCAGAGAGCCTCGATATCATCCGGATCCACGGGGACGCCGCGAGTGAGGTTCTCGCACCCGTCCTCCGTGACGAGAATGTCGTCTTCGATCCGCACCCCGATCCCGAGGTACGCAGCCGGAACGTCGTGCGTCACCTTCTCAGCATCGGCTTTGCGTTCGTCGAGGATCCGCTTTGTCTCGGTGGCGCCTTCGAGGTAGGCGAGGTCGCGTTCCGCGTCCATTTCGAACGGCACCTTCGCGAGTTCGAGCGTCAGCTTCTCAGGAGCGACGTAGATGCCCGGCTCGACCGTGAACGTCATCCCCGCGGTGAGGGGGCGACCCTCTCCGTCGACCCGGTAGCTCCCCGCGTCGTGGACGTCCATGCCGAGCCAGTGCCCGGTGCCGTGGAAGTAGAACTCGCGGTACCAGCCGTATTCGATCGCATCGTCGACGGAGCCAGGGAGGAGTCCGAGATCGACCATGCCCTCGGTGAGGACGCGCACGGCGATTTCGTGCATCTCGTTGTACGGCAGGCCGGGCTCGCACGCGGCGATCACTGCCTCCTGAGCGGCGAGCACCACGTTGTAGACGGCAAGCTGTGGTTCGCTGAATCTGCCGTTGACGGGGAACGTACGCGTGATGTCCGACGACAGGTATTCGATCTCGGCGGCGGCGTCAATGAGGAGAAGATCGCCGTCCTCCATCACCTGGTCGTTCTCCACGTAGTGGAGGATGCAGGCGTTCTCACCGGAGGCGACGATCGATGGGTAGCCCTCACGGACCGATCCGGACGCGCGGAACACGTATTCCATTGCCGATTGTACGTCGTGCTCGGTCTTGCCCGACTCGGTGAAACGGATGGCCTCGGCGTGACCCTCGGCAGAGATTCGGCATGCCTCGCGCAACGCCTCGATCTCGGCGTCCGACTTGACGAGACGCAGTTCGTGGATCGCGGTCGAAGGATCAACGATCGACGACGGGACGGAGATCCCAGTGCGTCGGCTCATGCCCCGTGCGTGGGCCAGGGCGCCGAGCACCCGTGGATCGGTGGGAGAGCCGGTGGCGTACCAGAGCTCGTCGCGTCCGCGGAACCGGTCTCGGAGGACCTTCGCGAGGTCGCCGATCGGGTAGGACGCGTCCGCTCCGAAGCGTTCCCGGGCACCGTCGACGCCGGCCCGCTTCCCGTTCCACGCCTCCATCTCCGGATCCCGTGGACGCACGAGCAGCGCGTACGGCTCGTCGTGGGTCGGGTCGAAGATGGCGACGGCGTCCGGCTCGTCGAATCCGGTGAGGAAGAAGAAGTCCGAGGACTGTCGGAACGGGTGGTGGACGTCGTCGTTGCGGACGGTCTCGACGGCGGCCGGGACGACGGCGATGCCGTCCCCGATCGCGTTCATGAACTGCCGGCGGCGCTGTGCGAATCGATCCATGTCCGGAGTTTCGGACGCGGCCGTTCCGTACGCAAGTTCGGCGAGCAGCGACACCTTCTCATCGTCGGGGAGGAACGTCGCTTCGATCGAATTGCGGGCGAGGGTGATGAGATCATCGCGGTCGAGGTCGAGTGCCTCGGCGGTGGCGACCCAGTTGTCGAGGACGTATCCACCGAAGTAGGCGGGATCGTCCGAGTTGATCGTGACCCGGATGCCCTGGTCGAGGAGGCGCTTCAGGTTGTGGTCCTCGAGCCGGTCGAAGCCCCGGAGCTTCACGTTCGACAGCGGACACATCGTCAACGGGATCTGCTCGGCCACGAGGCGATCGACGAGGGCCGGGTCCTCGTCACACCGGACGCCGTGGTCGATGCGTTCGGCGCCGAGAGCGTCGAGCGCCCCCGTGATGTACGACGGCGGACCTTCCTCTCCGGCGTGAGCAACCGTGCGCAGACCCGCTTCGCGTGCGAGCGTGTAGGCGCCGGTGAACTGCTCGGGCGGATTGCCGACCTCGCCGGAGTCGAGGCCGACACCGATGATCTGGTCGAGGTACGGCTCAGCCTCTCTCCAGGTCTCGACCGCCGCCTCGCCGGGGAGGTGGCGCAAGAAGCACATGATGAGCCCGGACGAGATGCCCCAGCGCGCTTCTGCGTCGGTGATCGCCCGGGTGAACCCGTTCATGAACACACCGAACCCGATGCCGCGTTCGGTGTGTGTCTGCGGGTCGAAGAAGATCTCGGCCCGGCGCACTCCGTCTGCGGCGGCTCGCTCGAGATAGGCGTACATGAGGTCGTAGAAGTCCTGCTCGGTGACGAGCACGGCTGCGCCCTGGTAGTAGATGTCGAGGAACGACTGCAGATCGGTGAACTCGTACGCGGCCCGAATCTCGGCGACGGTGGCGAATGGGAGGTCGACACCGTTGCGTGCGGCGAGGTCGAACATCATCTCGGGCTCGAGCGTCCCCTCGATGTGGAGATGCAGTTCGGCCTTCGGGAGTGCGCGGATGAACTCGGTGGTATCCATGTCCTCATTCAAGCCTCCCCCACATCGCCTGAATCCACGGAGGGAGCAGCTATGAGAACGGTAGCTTCGCGAGTGCCCCCTCTGCCTCGTCGCTGACGCTCCTCGGCATCTCCCCCACTGTGTGGGGGAGACTTGGAATGGCTCGCTTGCCGTGGGTGTTCACTTCGATCGTGAGTAGCCGGGTTCGCGGAATCGCTTCTGCGGTAGGGCTTTCGACTCGGCCACCGACAAGAGACCGCGGATCCAGGCTGGGTGGGGGAGAGACCGTTTCGTCTCCCCCAGGGACTGGGGGAGACGCGGAGGAGCCGTCAGGCGACGACGCAGAGGGGGCCGAATTCAAGACTCTCGGTTCAGCGGGTCCGGAACCGCCGACGGGTCAACGAGAGCCAACGCGATGAGTTCGAGTGCGTCGTCGGTCTGGTCCAACACGTAGTCGTCCCAGAACCTGAGCACGAACCATCCGTGATCCAGGAACCACTGATCGCGCACGGCGTCGCGCTCCCGGTCCTTGTGACTGTCGCCGTCGGTCTCGACGACGAGGCGCCTGGGGAGACACACGAAGTCGACGATGTACGGACCGATCGGTTCCTGGCGGCGGAACCGCACACCCATCTGTCTGCGGCGCAGGTGATACCAGAGGACGTCTTCGGCCCTGGTGGGGTCAGATCGCATGCGACGGGCGTAGCCGAGGAGGCGGGTGTTGCGATACGGCATGGCCGTAGCTGTATCGCATACCGCCGCTCCGTTCAAGAGTTGCGATCGTCCGTTACGCCTGTCCCGCGGCCTGGTGCTACGACTTCGAGCCGGGCATGTTCGCGAACAGGACGATGCCGCCTGCTGCGAGTGCGATCTGGATGGCGTGCTTGATCCAGTCGATGCCCGACGTGGCTCCGACGCCGATCCAGTCGGCGATGAGTCCACCGACGATGGCGGCACCTGCACCGACGAGGATCGTCTTGCCGAGCGAGATGTCCTGTTTGCCGGGGAGTACGAGCCGCCCGAGCGGACCGATGATGAGACCGGCGAGAAGGCCTCCGATGATCGTTGCGATGAAGCTTCCCATGTGTCTCCCCTTTTCGGATTCGGCAGGCTACCTCACCGCCCGGCAGGGCGAACGCCTACGCCGTCTCCCCGACCGCTACACGAAGAGTTGGACGTCCGCGTCAGCGGCGTAGTCGAGGAACGCTGCTGCGCCGGCGATGTCGCAGCCGTCGATCAGGTCGGATTCCTCGACGTTCATGACGCCCATCGTGGTGGCACACGCGAAGAAGCGCACGTCGAGATCCCGGGCCATTTCGATGAACTCGGGGATGGTCGGCATGGCGGATCCGTCCATCCACCGCTTCATGGTGGCGGTCGCGAGCGCGGTGGCACCGGGGATTGCTCCGACGATGTTCGGGATCTGCAGTGGCCCCGCCGGATTGGCGAGAGGCGCCACCTTCAGCTTGTCAACGCGATCCTTGTGCAGGATGTCGAGCCCGTAGAAGGTGAAGTAGATCCCCGCTTCCCAGCCGAGGCTCGCCGCCGTCGTGGCGAGGATGAAGGGCGGGTACGCCTGATCGAGCGTGCCCTGGGAGGCGACGAGAGCAAGGCGCCGTTGCCTCGAATCAGCTTCGATCGCCTCGGGGGCAGTCACGATGCGCCCCCTCGTTCGATGAGGAACACCTGACGACCGTTTTCCTCATCGACGGAGACGATGTTGTCGCCGCGCTGGTTCGCCATCGCAGGGATGTCCGCGAGGGCGCCCGGATCGGTGGTGACCAGCCGCAGCACTTGGCCGGGCTGCATCGTCTTCAATGCAAGCGCCGCCTTGTACACGGGGAGCGGGCAGAGGAGCCCACTGGCGTCGACGGTCGCGGCGATCTCGGGTGGGGCGTTCGTCTGGCTCATGGGTCTTCTCTCCTGTCAGGCCTGGGGGAGCCCCTCGTCGACGAGGAGCTCCTTGAAGTAGCTCGCGTACTTGAACGACGAGTCGGGGGAGACCCCAACCGTCACGGCATCTCCGATCTCCGTCTGCAGCACCGCGGCGACGATCGCCCCGGTCGACGGACCGACCATGAGAGCGTCCTCCTGGTGGAGGCGCAGCGTCACGTCATAGGCTGGGCCGTCGTCGATCTGCACGACGTCGTCGATCACATCCCAGTCGAGGATCTCGGGCTGGCTTGCCTCGGCGAAGCTCTTCAGGCCGGGGAGGCGATGGCCCTTCTGCGGCTCGACGGCGATCACCCGGACGTTCGGGTTG
>JBDLHX010000059.1:0-14681 GCA_039715165.1 Actinomycetota bacterium | reverse complement strand
ACATTGTGGCCGGCATCTTCGATCGAGACGTGGCGTCCGTCGGGTGCACCCGATGCTGTGGCCGCTGCGAGGGATGCGTACTTGGCGTCGCGTTCGCCTGAGATGGTGAGCAGCGGGACGCCGAGCTCCGCGAGCTGGTCCCCGACGTACGGCTGAGATCCCTGACCCAAGCCACGTAGGGCTGTAGCGAGACCGGCGGCCGTGTTCTCCATTCGGACATCCCGGTCGGTCTGCCGTGTGGCTTCGTCGAGGTGTCCGGTGGCCGTGAAGGGGCCGGAGATCCACTCATCGAGGAAGCGCTCGATCCCAATCTCCTCGATGCGGTCGGCGAGGGTCTCGTCACTCACTCGGCGGATCCGGCGCTCGTTCTCGTCCTCGATGCCGAGGCTTGTTGAGACGAGGACGAGCCGTTCGACGAGATCCGGGTACTCGAGCGCCGTCAGGAGAGCGATCCGGCCGCCTTGCGAGTAGCCCATGAGGGGGACCGGCTGGTCGAACGAGGCGAGCCACTCTGCGACAGCGGTGACCGTCGTCGAGAGGTCGATGGGATCAACGCGCGTGCGCCCGTGACCGGGGAGATCGGCGGCGTGGATCTGGAGATCAGACCCGGCGAGTGAGGCGAACTGCTTCCCAGTGAGCGTGAACCCGTGGAGCGCAGCGACGGGCCTCCCGGATCCGAAGATCCGGATGGCTAGAGCGGGGTGGGCTGTGGTGCGGCTGGGCACTCAGGCTTGATCGTCGACCGGGACTTCGACCGTCATGGCTCGGTACGCGGCGATTCCAAGGCCGGCTGCGGCGGCCAGGAGGATGAGCCCGAGGAGGAATCTCTTCATGTGGGAATCGTACCTGCAGCTTGCGACCGGTGCTTCGCAGCCCTGTTGGGTTCGTCATAGGCAGATCGGTATGCTCCGCAACGTGGAGGAGACACTGAGCCCCGCACGCCGCAGGTTCCGGAATCTGGCCTGGTCCGTGCTCATCTTCAACGTGCTCGTCGTTCTTGGCGGTGCGATCGTCCGGGCTACCGGCTCGGGAGATGGGTGTGGCGAGTCGTGGCCTCGATGCACCGGTCGCCTGTTCCCCGCGAATCCAGGGGTCGAGACGATGATCGAGTTCGGTCATCGCATCACGAGTGCTCTCGCAATCCTCGGCGTGGTCGTGATGTACTTCCTCGCTCGCCGCCTCTACGACAAGGGCCACAGGGTCCGTGGGGCCGCGACCGCCTCCCTCGCGCTGCTCCTCTTCGAGTCCATCCTCGGCGGTCTACTCGTCATCTTCGGCTGGGTCGATCAGGACGCATCGATCGGCCGGATGATCATCGTGCCGCTCCATCTCATCAACACGTACGTGCTCATCGGCGCACTCACACTCACCGCGTGGTGGTCGTCCGGCACATCGGAGATCGTCAAACCCGTCGACAGGAACGCCCGCAACCGGCTGCTCCTCGGAGCCGCAGGACTCCTCGTCATCGGAGCAATCGGGGCGCTGAACGCCCTGAGCGACTCGCTCTACCCGGCCGAGAGCTTTCTCGCCGGGTTCCAGGAGGAGTTCTCGCGAGACGCCCCGTGGCTGCTCCAGATCCGCGTGTTCCACCCGATCGTCGCGATTGCCCTTGGCCTGGGCGTCGCCTATCTCGTCACGCGGCTCGCCGTTCCGGCCACCGAGAAGACGAAACAGTATGGGGCCATGGTCAGATGGCTCATCATCCTCCAACTCCTCGTCGGCCTCAGCAATGTGCTCCTGGCCGCGCCGCTCGAGATCCAGGTGGCCCACCTCGCGGTTGCCGACGCTATCTGGATCGCGTATCTGGTGTTCGGTGCATCGCTGCTCGGTGAGCCGAGACAGGCGGATCTACCCGCCGAGATGGCGGCGTGAACGACGCTGTTCGCATCACCGATCCGCAGCAACCCGGCCGGGGAATGCCGGTGCGCGACTACGTGCGCTTGACGAAGCCGCGGATCATCGAACTCCTCCTCACAACGACCCTCCCCGCGATGGTGCTGGCCGATGGAGGCTGGCCGGGGTGGTGGCTGGCGTTCGCGACGCTCTTTGGTGGGAGCCTTTCCGCGGCCGGTGCGAACGCCATCAATCAGGTGATGGACGCCGACATCGACCGGCTGATGAATCGAACACGGGGACGTCCGCTGCCGACCGACAATGTGGGCCACCGTGCGGCCATGGCTTTCGGTGTGACTCTCGGCATTGCCGGCTTTGTTTGGCTGCTGACGACAACGAATCTCTTGGCAGCGTCGTTGTCCACGGCAGGGCTTCTCTTCTACGTGTTCGTCTACACGAAGCTGTTGAAACGAACGACGACGCAGAACATCGTCATCGGCGGTGCGGCCGGAGCGATCCCTCCGCTGGTCGGTTGGGTGGCGGTCACCGGGTCACTCGCGGTGCCGGCGTGGATCCTGTTCTCCATCGTGTTCTTCTGGACTCCGACACACTTCTGGGCCCTGGCTATTCACTACAAGGACGACTACAAGGCGGCCGGTGTGCCGATGCTTCCCGGCATCGTCGGAGTCAAGATGACGGCCGATCACATCCTCTTCCACAGCATCGTGACCGTGGGTGTGTCGCTCCTCCTCGTTCCGTGGGTCGGATGGATCTACCTCGCGGCCGTTGCCGTGCTCGGCGTGTGGCTGATCGCCGGTGCCAACCGTCTGCGCCTCAGCCATGACAAGCCAATGCGGTACTTCACCGCCACGAACGGATACCTTGCCGGAGTGTTCCTGGCCATCGCGGTCGACGTGCTCGTGCTCGGTGGATCGCAGATCGCCGGATCGCTCGGTGCGATCACACTCGGCATCGCGTCGGTTGCCGTCATCGGTGTTCTACTCATCGTCGTCGGCCGTGAGCTTGCCACGCATCCCGAGCGGCGTCTCGTCGGACGCTTCAGGGATGGCGTCGAGGTGCTTACACCGTTCGCCGGGGCGGTCGCCCTCGTCGTAGCTGTTTGGGCGTCGGTGCCGTGACCGACACGGCGCCTATCCGCGCCGACGAACGCTTCGATGAGGATCGGGTTGGGGAGTATCTCCGGGAGCACCTCTCGGACGTAGTCGGGAACAATCCCGTTGAGTTCGCTCAGTTCCCGGGTGGCGCAGCAAACCTGACCTATCTCGCGAAGGCCGGCGACAGAGAACTCGTGCTCCGTCGCGCTCCACACGGTCCGGTGGCAAAGGGTGGCCACGACATGGAGCGTGAGTACCGGGTGCTCTCACGGCTGTGGCAGGCGTATCCGCCGGCGCCCCGGGCGTACCACTACTGCGACGATCCCGACGTCCTGGGCAAGCCGTTCTTCGTGATGGAGCGGCGCCGGGGCTTCGTCGTGCGCGCAGCCTGGCCCGACGAGCTGAGCGACGATTCCGTGAGGCGGACGGCCCTGGAGAATGTCGTCGACGGTGTTGCTTCGCTCCATCGCGTCGACGCATCCGGGGTAGGGCTCGGTGACTTCGGCAGGCCCGAAGGCTTCGTGGAGCGGCAAGTCGACGGCTGGCGCCGGCGATGGGAGAAGGCGAAGACCCGGGCGGTGCCGGAGATGGATCGGGCGGGGGAGATCCTCGCAGCAGAGATCCCCACCCCGCAGGCGGTGACGATTCTGCACAATGACTACAAGCTCGACAACACGATGATCGGCGGAGACGGGTCGCTCGTAGCCGTCTTCGACTGGGACATGGCGACTCGCGGCGATCCGCTCGTCGACCTCGGAACGCTCGTTGCGTACTGGACCGACCCCTCAGACCCGGTGTATCCGGTGCTCGCTCACCTCGCCGTGCCCCTCGCTCCGATCATGGAGAAGCGTGAGGTCGCCGAGCGCTATGCGATGTCGGCGGGCTACGACGTCGGCCGGCTCCCGTACTACGAGGGACTCGCTCTCTTCCGCATCGCCGTGATCGTCGAACAGATCTACGCAAGGTACGTCGCAGGCCAGACCAAGGATCAGCGCTTCGCCATGTTCGAGGTCGTAGCTCCCATCCTGGCGGCTGCCGCCGTGAGGGTCCTCGACTCGTAGCGGTGTCGGTGCGGCTTTACGGGGGGCGTGCGAGTGGGTACGCTTCCGCCCGTGACCGCACGCTATCGATTTACGTATCAGTTCACCGGGCCGAGCGCCCGGGTCGACGTGATACGGCGGTAGCGGCACCACACACCAACACACCCCCACTGAGACCCGGAGCCACGGCTCCGGGTCTTGTGGTTCCCGGAGCCCTCCGCATAGGAGGAGTCATGACAAAGAAACCGATTCTCAAGAGCCATCGTCGGCCGGGCATCGAGACGACTGTCGTCTCGGTCCGATCCGTCAAGTTTGGCGACGGCTCATACCCGGTCATTGCCGGACCGCTCGCGGTCGAGAGTGAGGAACAGATCATCTCCGCAGCGAGAACGATCGTCGAGGCCGGGGGCTCGATCCTCAGGGCCGGGACGTTCCTCGCCGGTTCTTCGCCGTATGGGTTCCGCGGCCTCGGAACCGAGGCGCTTTGGATGCTCGAACACGCCGGACGGGAGACGCGGATTCCGGTGAGCACCGAGATCCTCGAACCGGACCACGTCGAGCTCGTTGCCGGACACGTCGACATGATCGAAGTTGGTCCGGACAACATGCAGAACTTCGTGCTCCTCAGAGCGGCCGGGGACTGCGCCTGTCCGGTCGTGATCCACAGAGCGCCGGCCGGCACGATCGACGAGTGGCTCCTCGCCGCCGAGTACGTCCTCGACGCGGGGAACCCCAACGTCATCCTCTGTGAGCGGGGGAGCCGCGGGTTCGACCCACGCACGTCCGAGACCCTCGACATCACCGCCATCCCGACGGTGCAGCGGCTGTCGCACCTGCCCGTGATCGTCGCTCCCGCAACTGCGGCCGGACACCCGGAGCTCGTTCAACCGCTTGCGCTCGCTGCCAGAGGTGCAGGCGCCGACGGTCTCGTCGTTCCGCTCCATCCCGATCCGCCGAATGCTCGCGCGGGGAACGGATCTCACCTCGACCCGGAACGTTTCGCGGCGTTGATGGACGCGCTCGGGATTCCCTCGATGAGGGACGAGATCGACCGGATCGACCGACAAGTCATCCGGCTGCTTGGTCGAAGACTGCGCAGCTCCGTCGACATCGCCAAGATCAAGGCAGAGCGCGAGCTCTCCATGCGGTCCCCGGACCGGGAGGCAGAGCTCATTGCCGAGATGCGAGCCGACGCAGAGGCGGTCGGCATGGATCCCGACTACGCCCAGGAACTCATGGAGCTCGTGCTGAAGCACAGTCGCGCGGCGCAGCAGAGGGCCGTCGGGAGAGAGGCACCAGGCGAGTAGCGTCGAACGCATGATCAAGGTCACGCGCGGCGACGACGGGGTGGATCGATGCTCCTGGGGCAACGGCACACCCGACTACATCGCGTACCACGACGGGGAGTGGGGGAGGCCGGTCGACGACGATCGACTCCTGTTTGAGAAGCTGAGCCTCGAGGGCTTCCAGGCGGGGCTCTCCTGGATCACCATCCTCCGCAAGCGGGAGGCGTTTCGCGATGCCTTCTCCGGCTTCGATATCGAGCACGTCGCGGCAATGGAAGACGACGACGTTGCCCGCCTCAAGGAGAACGCCGGGATCGTCAGGCATGAGGGCAAGATCCGCTCGGCGATCAACAACGCCCGCCGTGCACTCGACGTCATCGAGGAGTCCGGATCGCTCGGCACCCTCGTCTGGTCGTTCGAGCCGGAGCCGCGCCCACCGACCGTAGATCCGACCACGCCGGAATCGGTGGCGCTGGCCAAGGACCTGAAGCAACGCGGTTTCACGTTCGTCGGCCCGACGACCATCTATGCGTTCATGCAGGCGATGGGCATTGTGAATGACCATGGCCTCGGTTGTGCGGTTCGAGGTGCGGTGGAGGCGGAGCGGAAAGCCTTCCGGCGACCCCAGTAGCGAGTTCCTAGTTCCGGCTACTCCCTCTTTGGCGGTCGGCCCATCAACAGCGAAATCGCCTCCGGCACCGACGCGTTCTCGTACAAGACGCGGCCGACCTGCTCGGCGATCGGCATCTCGACGCCGACACGGTGGGCCAGTTCGAGGATCCCCTTCGTCGACTTCACGCCCTCAGCGACCATGTTCATCTCGGAGACGATCTCGTCGATCGTCTTGCCCTCGCCGAGGCCGACGCCGACACGATGGTTCCGGCTCAAGGTCGACATGCACGTGGCAATCAGATCCCCCATACCCGCCAAGCCGGCGAATGTCGTTGCCTCGCCTCCGAGGGCGACACCGAGGCGCGACATCTCAACGAGCGCCCTCGTCATGAGCATCGACACCGTGTTGAGGCCGAACCCGAGCCCTTCGGCCATCCCGGCGGCGAGCGCCATGACGTTCTTGATCGCGCCCGCGCTCTCCGAACCGGTGACGTCGCTGTTCGTGTAGACGCGGAACAGTGGCCCCATGAACAGCGCCTGGAGTTCGATCGCTGCATCGTGGTCGGCCATGGCGATGACGGTTGCTGCCGGCTGACCGGCCATGATCTCGCGGGCGAGGTTCGGGCCCGTGAGGACCCCGATGCGTGCCTTGTCGTGATCCGGTAACACGTCGGCGGTGACCTCGGTCATGCGCATGAGCGTGGCCTGCTCAACACCCTTTGTGAGGGACAGGACGGGGACCTCGGGTGCGATGTGCGGTGCAGCCTGTTCGAGAACCGCCCTGTAGCCGTGTGAGGGAACGCCCATGACGATCACCCCAGCCCCGGCGATCGTCTCAACGATGTCGGTGCTCCCGGTCAACTCGCGAGGAAGCTCGAAGCCATCGAGGTAGTCGGGATTGGTCCCCGAGTTGATCCGCTCCGCGAGCTCGGCGCGTCGTGCCCACAGGACGGTCTCGGCTTTCGGTGCGAGTTTCGAGGCGACCGTCGTTCCCCATGAGCCGGCTCCGATGACTGCTGCCTTCACCGCTGCTCCTCTCTACGCCTCTACGCCTTGCAGCGTACGACATTCGGCGCCGCCGGGTTGGGGTCCTTGCTTTGAACTCCTCGCTCCGCCACGATTCCCCGGTCAGATCCGATGCGAGAGCGAGGGCCAGTGACGACCACGAGCTACGTTATCGACACTTGCGTTCTCCTGGCCGACCCAC
Organism: Actinomycetota bacterium; assembly: GCA_039715165.1. Lineage (GTDB taxonomy): Bacteria > Actinomycetota > Acidimicrobiia > Spongiisociales > UBA5794 > JAHEEL01. Next base: position 7,588 of record JBDLHX010000059.1, on the reverse strand, counting down.
ATGCCCCATTCCGATTCGACGAGCACCACGTTGTGCTGCCGCTCGTCGTCGTTGAGGAGCTGGATCGTCAGAAGACGCGTATGGATGAGGTCGGGGCGAACGCCCGGTCCGCAATCCGCCTCCTCGAAGAGCTTGGAGCGTCGGATGAAGGAGGGCTCTCAGCGCCGGCACCGCTGCCGGGTGGCGGATCGCTTCGGATAGAGCTGAACGGTGTCGTCTCCGAACGTCTTCCGGAGGTGCTCGACCCTTCCACGTCTGATCACCGAATCCTGGCGACCTGTCTCAACATGGTCGACAACGGTGACCGAACCGTGCTCGTCACGAAGGATGCAGCGTTGCGGATCAAGGGGGCCCAGCTCGGTGTTCCCGTCGAGGACTACCGCGGAGACACCGTCCAGGTCGACGAGTCGTACAGCGGTGTTGCAGAGATCGACGTCGCTGGAGAGGTCGTCGACGAGCTCTATGGGAGCGGCAAGATCGTGATCGACGCTCCAGATCTCCACGTCAACCAGTTCGTCGTCATGCACGGGCCGGGATCCCAGTCCGGCCTCGGCCGCGTCGTTGAGACGGGTCACCAGACCGTTGTCACCCGCGTCGCCGGCAGCCGGCACGCCTTCGGCGTTGAGTCGAAGAACACGCGCCAGGCCTTCGCGTTCGACCTCCTCATGGATCCAGACGTTGCAGCCGTGTCGGTCATGGGGATGGCCGGCACCGGCAAGACCTTCCTCGCACTCGCCTCCGCACTCGAGCAGGTCCTCGAGCTCGGCAGATATCGCCGTGTCTCGGTGTATCGGCCGCTCGTCGCCGTCGGGCGACAGGAGGTCGGCTATCTCCCCGGCGATCTCAGTGAGAAACTCGAACCGTGGATGGCCGCCGTCCACGACAACCTCTACGCGCTCTTCTCTCGGGCCGAGGGCTCGCCCCGGGACGCCGTCGAGGAACTCCTCGAGCGTGATGTGCTCGATATGGCAGCCGTCACCTACCTTCGGGGCAGGTCCATCACCGGTGAGCTCGTGATCGTCGACGAGGCGCAGAACCTCGAGCTGCCCACTCTGAAGGTGATCCTCACCCGGATGGGCGCAGACTCGAAGGTCGTGTTCTGCGGCGATCTCACTCAGGTCGACAACCCGTATGTGTCGCCGTTCGGCGGACTGGCCGCGATGATCGAGAAGTTCAAGGGCAACTCGCTCTTCGGCCACATCACGCTCGACCGGACGGTGCGGAGTCCGCTGGCGGAGTACGCGGCGAACGTGTTGTGAGTCGCGAGTTGCGAGTTCTGAAGCGGCCGCTCAGCGTCTGTAGTCGGTGAGGCGGTCGGCCGTCGCCGAGGGGAGGCGGACGGTCATCTCCGTGCCGTGTTCACCGTGGCGCTCTTCGAGGACCTCACCCGCCTCGTGAAGCCCGGCTACGAGGTCGCCGCGGTCGTACGGAATGACGAGGTCGACCAAGACGGTCACGGCCTCCAGACCGTCGACGATCGCTGATGTCACGTCGTCGATCTGCTCACCGGTCAATGCCGAAGCCGCAACCGACCCTTCGTAGACGGTCAAGAGCCGCTTGACGACCGCAGGCTCGGCGACGTCGATCTTGTTGAAGACGAGAATCTCCGGGACCTCGGCTGCGCCGATCTCGTTGAGTACCTCGCGTACAGCGGTGATCTGCCCGTCCGGATCGGGATCGTCGGCGTCGACGATGTGGACGAGAAGGTCGGCGTCGGCGGCCTCGTCGAGCGTCGATCGGAATGCCTCGACGAGCTCATGGGGGAGCCTGCGAACGAAGCCGACGGTGTCGGACATGAGGGCGCGATGCCCATCCGGGAGGTCGAGCCTGCGAACCGTCGAGCCGAGCGTGGCGAAGAGGCGGTCCTCGACGAGCACATCGGCATCGGTGAGGCGGTTGAAAAGCGTTGACTTGCCCGCGTTCGTGTAGCCGACGAGAGCGGCGATCGGAAGGCCGGAGCGTTTGCGTGACTTCGCTCTCGTCTCGCGAGACCGGGCCGCGTCCTTGAGCTCTCGCTCGATCTTCGACACACGCTCGAGGATCCTGCGTCGATCGGTCTCGAGCTTCGTCTCGCCCGGGCCGCGTGTCCCGATGCCCGCGCCGAGACGGGAGAGCTCGATGCCCTTGCCGCGCAGGCGGGGGAGCCGGTATCGGTGCTGGGCGAGCTCCACCTGGAGACGCCCCTCATGGGTATGGGCGTGCTGGGCGAAGATGTCGAGGATCAAGGCAACACGGTCGACGACGTCGCACTGAAACGCCTGCTGCAGGTTGCGCTGTTGGGCAGGCGACAACTCGTTGTCGAAAACGACGACGTCGATGTCGAGGGCGTGGGATTCGGCGACGAGCTCGGAGAGCTTGCCCTTGCCGAGGAACGTCGCCGCATCCGGACGCTCCCGCCGCACGAGCACCGACTCGACTGGGTCCGAGCCTGCGGTGTCCGTGAGCAGTTCCAGCTCGCCGAGGCTCCGATCGCCCTCGGCGACCTTGCTGCCGTCGCGCACGAGCCCGATGAGCAGCGCTCGCTGCTGGACGACGTCGAGGTCGGTGACCGAAGCCGTGAGCCGGCGCCTACCTCGCGCCACGTGGGTTCGGAAATCATCGGACATGAGACTGATTATGCCGATCCTGGGGCGGTGAGTGCGCAGAACGGGCAAGCGACCGATCCGGCGACCGTTTGAAACGTCGGAACCGCTGTTGGTACGATCCACGCCAACTGTCCCGCAACGTAACGAAAGGTAACGCGCGCGTGCTCCCAGCGGATCGGCACCGACGCATTCTCGAACTCATCGGAGAGGGCGGAAGCGTGCGAGTTGCAGATCTCGTAGAGGACCTCGGAGTGTCGCGCATGACGATCAATCGGGACCTCGACAGCCTCGACGAGCAGGGCTCACTCACCAAGGTATTCGGTGGGGCGATCGCCAGGAGAGAGCCGGAGGTCGGGTCCACCCGGCTGTGCGAGATGTGCGGGGCCGAGCTCGGATCGCGGACGTCGATGACGCTCTTTGATGACGCCGGCGCGCACGCCGAGGCCTGCTGTTCGCACTGTGGGCTCATGCTCATGTCACAGAGGGAAGGTGTGACATCCGCTCTCGCCCAGGACTTCCTCGGCGGGCAGATGGTCAATGTCCGCTCCGCGACATTCCTGGTGCAGCCGGATTTCACGCTCTGCTGCGCGCCCACCGTCCTCTGCTTCGAGGACGCGGTGAACGCGAAGCGATTCCACACGGGATTCGGGGGCGAGTTGATGGATTGGGAGGCCGCACAGGTCTCCATACGGGAACACATGATGTTCATGACCAAGAGGGAGAAGACACAGTGAGGCAGAGGACTACGGGCCGCAGGCTCGTCCTGTTGGTGGTTATCGCGCTGTTCGCAGCCACCGCGATGGCGGGGTGCAGCGACGACGGATCGGCGGCCGAAACGTCGACCACCGCGGCGAGCGCCGAGACGACCGTGGCGACGACGGTCGCGAGTTCGACGACGGAAGCCCCGGCCTCCGGTTCGTCGGCTGCGGCTCAGACGCCACCGTCGGCTGAGGAGTTGAAGGGCGGCCTGTTCGTCAACCTGTCGACCGACGACATCGACACGGCGGCGATGGCGATCGGGTTCTCCACCAAGGTCATGGCCAACACCGGAAAGCCGGCCACGATCTTCCTCAACGTCTACGGCGCCCGCCTCGCCGACATCAACATCCCTCAGAGCACGCACAAGTCGGGCAGCACGCTCCAGGAGATGCTCGGCATGTTCATGGATGCGGGCGGGACCGTGCTCCTGTGCCCGGTCTGCATGAAGAACGTGGCGGGTCTGGCAGAAGACGAGATCCTGCCGGGTGTCATCATCGGCAAGCCCGAGTTCGTGTACGCCGCCCTGTTCGCGGAGGACGTCACGGTCCTCAGCTACGGCGGCTGAGCAAGGTCACGATGATGCGGCGCAAGCAAATAGCGATCCTCACAGTGCTCGTGGCGCTCGCCGGGTGCAGTGGTGGCGAGACGGGAGCGACGGATACGACGCCAAGCGCTCCCGCCTCCGGCACGGGTCCGCAGCTTGTGATCGAAGGCCCGTGGTCGCTTCCGACGCCACCCATCGAAGACGGCACCGGGATCGTGTACATGGTCTTCCGCAACGAGGGAGGCGCGGCGGATCGTCTCGTGGCAGCGAAGACGCCGATGGCCGCGGCCGTCGAGCTTCACATCGACGAGATCGACGCAAACGGCGTCATGCACATGCACATGGTCGACGGCGGGGTGATCGACTTCCCGCCGGGTGAGACGGTGGTGCTCGAGCCGGCGGGGCTCCACATCATGCTCATCGAGTTGACCGAGCCGCTCGCCGCCGGGACGACATACCCCCTCACACTCAAGTTCGAGCAGTCGGGGGAGTTCACCCTCGACGTGCCGGTCACGGACGAGGCTCCTGAGCTCGAGTCGGCGGACCCGATCGTTGTGCCGGCACCGTGACGATGCTTCGGCGTGTTGCCACCGTCGGCCTTGCGGTGCTCATGCTTGGAGCGATCGCGGGTTGTGCCGACGACGCGAACGATGCGGGGATCGACGCCCGTCTTCGCCAGGTGATCACTGCCAACGGCTTGACCGGTGACCCTTCTGCCGGACGTGATCTTCCCGACATCTCCGATCCCCTTGCCCAACTCGGGATGGAGCTCTTCTACACGAAGGCACTGGGTGGTGAGATGGACAGTGCATGCGTGACGTGTCACCACCCGATGCTCGGAGGTGGGGACGGCATTCCGATGTCGATCGGTGTCGGAGCGGACGATCCGGACCTCCTCGGCCCGGGGAGAACACACCCACAAGGTCCGTTGGTGCCGCGCAACGCCCCGACGACGTTCAACGCCGGGTTGTGGGACGAGGTGATGTTCCACGACGGGCGGATCGAGAGCCTCGGGAAGACCCCGCTGTCGAACGGCGACGATGGGTACGGCATTCGGACGCCAGACCGCCCGCACGGATACCCCGACACCCTCGCCGGAGCGAACCTCGCCGTCGCCCAGAGCCGGTTCCCGACGACGTCGGAGGAGGAGATGCGCGGGTTCGACTTCGGAACGGAGGTCGGCAACACGGGGGACGTCCTCCACGAGAACATCCGCCGGCGCCTCGCTCAAATCGTCGGTGGCTACGGCGAGGGAGAAGGCGTTCTCGATCCCAATGGATGGCCGGGTGAGTTCCAAGCGGTCTTCGGTGATGGACCGGTCGAGGAGATCGTGACGTACGAGAACATCGCCGCTGCCCTTGGCGAGTACGAGCGTTCGCAGACCTTCGTTGACACGCCCTGGAGGGCGTACGTGGAAGGGGGCGACAGTTCCATCACCGACGAAGCGAAGCGGGGAGCGCTCCTGTTCTACGGCGAGGCGGCGTGCTCGACGTGCCACAAGGGGGACTTCTTCACGGACGAGCAGTTCCACGCTCTCGCGATCCCGCAGATCGGACTTGGCAGGGACAGCGGTACTTACGGCGACGATGACTGGGGCCGATACCTCGAGACCGGGAACGACGAGGATCGGTATGCCTTCCGCACGCCGTCGCTGCTCAACGTCGAAGTGACCGGCCCGTACGGCCACGACGGTGCCTACGCAACACTCGAAGCGATCGTGCGGCACCACCTGAACCCGGAGAAGGCCATTGCCTCCTACGACTTCGGGGCCGTCGATCCCTCGATCCGGACCGGCAACGCCGAGCGCTACACGGATTCGGCGCTTGAACAGGTTGAGGCGAACCGGAACAGCGGTGTGCTCACGGTGAGCAACCGATCCCTCTCCGACGAGCAGATCGGCGAACTCGTCGCGTTCCTTCACGCTCTGACCGATCCGTGCGTGAAGAGTCGCGAGTGCCTGTCGCCGTGGATCCCCGATGACGCTGTCCCCGATCCCGACGGCCTCCGCCTTAATGGGATCAACGCCTCCGGCGACGAGCTGTAGACCGCGCACCCCTTGCAATGCAAGGACTCTCCGGTCTATCTTTTGGCCGACCCCGGCGTTTCTGCCGGGGTCCCTGGCTATCCAGGGTCATTTGAGCCGGAGGCAGAACCATGAACCCAGAACTACGGAAGTGGCTTCCGTGGATCGCCGTTGCCGCCATCGCTGTGCTCATCATCTTCATCATCGCTGTGAACACCGGTGGAGATGAAGAAGAGGCAGCAGGGACGACGACGACAGCGGCAGAGACCACGACGACGGTCGAGGAAACAACCACAACGGTTGAAGAGACAACGACGACCGAAGCCGAAGAGACAACGACGACCGAAGCACCGGCTGCATTCGAGCCGATCCCGATCAAGGTCGGAACCATCCTGCCCCAGACCGGACAGCTCGCAGCGATCATCGCGGCGCTCGAGAACCCGATCAAGATGGGTGCCGACGAGATCAACGCTGTCTCCGACGGTCTCGTGACCGTGGAGTACGGCGATTCGGGGACCGACCCGAACACGGCCTCCGCGAACGTCGACAAGTACCTGACCGGCGAACACAACGCGATTATCGGCGCGGCTGCGTCCGGTGTGTCGCTGTCGATCGTCGACAAGGTCCAGAGCAGCCAGGTCGCTATGTGCTCGGGTTCGAACACTGCGGCGGCGCTCAGCTCATCCGACTACGACCCGTACTACAGCCGGACCGCCCCGTCCGACACTTTGCAGGGCCCGGCGCTCGCCGGAGTCATCATCGATGACGGCATCGCAGACGTTGCAGTCGTGTGGCGTTCGGACGAATACGGCGAGGGCTTCGGCACGCTGTTGGCCGACGAGCTCGAAGGTGCGGGTGCGACCGTGTCGCTCCGCCAGGGCTACGACCACGCGCAGGCATCGCTCGCGGATATCGCAGCCGAGGTCGTCGCTTCGGGTGCAGAGGCCGTTGCGATGATCACCTTCGAGGAAGGTGGGCAGCTGCTGCTCGACCTCGAGAGCGCGGGCTTCGCCGGTGCGATCTACGTCGCCGACGGCTTCAAGGACACGGTCGGTGGCGACCAGCTCGGCGGCAACGTTGCACTGCTCGAGGGCATCAAGGGCACCGCCCCGTCGGCTTCTCCGGCGAACGGTGAAGCGACGTTCGGGGATCGTCTCGAGGCTGCCTTCCCGGGCACGCCGACGATCTTCTCGGCACAGAAGTACGACTGCCTCATGGTGACCGTGCTCGCTGCCCAGGCCGCGCAGAGCGCTGACCCGTCGGTCTTCGTCAACGAGATCAGCAACGTGACGAAGGGCGGCGAGAAGTGCTCGCTCTTCGCCGATTGCTTCGCCCTGCTGTCGGAAGGCAAGGACATCGACTACGACGGTGCCTCCGGTCCGCTCGACTTCGGTTCGAGCAACGAGCCCGGAATCGGCACGTACGACGTCTTCATCTACGACGCTGAAGGCGCAACGTCGACGCTCGACCAGATCGTCGCCGGCGGCTGACCAAGAACAACGAACGAGTGGAGAGGGGCGGCGCAAGCCGCCCCTCTCTCCATTCCGCCTCCCCCACAACCAATGTCCCCCCGGGCGGAGCCTCAATCCACGGTTTCTGGGGCGAGAGCGCACGCCGCCCCACAACCCATGTCCCCCCGGACCGCAAGGGACGGGGGGACGCGCCCGAGCTGATGCT
>JBDLHX010000058.1:0-14844 GCA_039715165.1 Actinomycetota bacterium | reverse complement strand
CACCACAACGGTCCTGAGCCACAGCGTGCCTCCGAGATCTTCACCGCCCCCCTCTGTCGCCTTCGGCGACATCTCCCCCGCCGTTCCGACGGGGGAGAAACCCGGTAGGGCAGATGGGGCAGCACCGGACGGCCGATCCCGGGTGCTCCTCGTTGTCAGAAACCGTGGATTGAGGAGGCGTAACGGGGGCCGTTTCCGTTGTCTTGCTACCTGCTACTTGCTACTTCCCCGCTACTTGCTACTGGTCGACACACCTTGCAGGCGCGGTAGCCGGCGTCGATGGCGTCGTGTTCGCTGCGGAACTCGACGCGGTGCGCATCGGTGATCCGCTTCGCGTTGTGGCACGTTGGGTAGCAGTAGATCTCCGTCGTATCGCTGCCGTAGAGACGCGTCCCGCGGCGGGCCGTTGCTTCGATCGCTTCGGGATCGAGACCTTCATGCTCGAGGAGTTCGATCTTCATCGCCGACCCGTACGCGTAGTTGCCGATCCTCCCGTCGGTGCGAACGACCCGGTGGCAGGGAATCAGGACCGGAACAGGGTTGCGCCCGAGTGCGGTGCCGACTGCTCGGACCGCGCCCGGATTGCCGATCTCGCGAGCGATCCAACCGTAGGGGCGGATCTGGCCGGGAGGGATCTCGGCGCACTTTTCGAGGACCTTGCGCTGGAACTCTCCGATGGCGGAGAGGTCGATCGCGAGCCGACCGAGCTTGCCCGTCTCGAGCGCTCGCTCGATCTGCCGCGCGAGTTGTGCGGGGAGTGCGTCGGCAAACGTTGCAGGGCGGGGGTGTCGCTCCTCGAACTCCGCGCGGCCTGCTACAGCGTCGACGGGGACGAATGCGGTGACACCGCGGCCGTTCCACGCAACGAACGCGGGCCCGGTTGGCCCGTCGACGATCGTGTACTCGTCGGCGAGGTCCGTCTCACGGAGCACGTTGCCAAAGACGCGCTCGGGCGCGGGCCGGGCGAGGGCCGCGAGCTCCTCGGTGATCGTGTCGTGTTCGTTCATCGGCGTTCCTCCTCCGTGATCGCTCGCAGTCGTGCGAGGCCCCGGCGCACGTCGGAGCGAACCGTGGCCTCGGGCCGTCCTGTCGACGCAGCGATCTCCTCGTAGCCCAAGTCGACGATGTGGCGAAGGACGACGGCGGTGCGCTGGGGACTCGACAGCGACTGCAGTCGATTCCGCCACACCGCAAGATCGGCGGCCTCGACCGCCTCGACGGCGGGATCCGCAACTGCTGCAGGCCGGGCATCGTCGAGGACCGTCTGGGGGTGCCGCTTCTTCGAGCGCGCCTTGTTTCGGCACAGGTTGAGCGCAATCGTCCACACCCAGGGGCGGAGCTCGATGCCGCGAATCCGATCCGCGTCGTACGACGAGAGCGCCCGATAGGCGCGGACGAACGTTTCCTGGGTGACGTCCTCGGCATCGTGGTGGTTCTTCGTGAGCTGGAGAGCGCCCGAATAGACGGCGTCCTGAAGCGTCCGCACGACATCGGGGAAGGCAGCATCGAGGTCCGCTGCGAGGCGGTTGGGCATTCGATCAATGGTTGCGGTCATGTCACCAATAGGAACCCCGGGGAAGCGTTCACCGTTGCACCTACTTGTCGGATAGGAGTTCGGCGAGCAGCAGTAGCACGCGGCGGTCGATCTCGTCCCGGATCGGGCGCACGTCCTCGGGTGGGAGCCCGGCCGGGTCGGTGATCTCCCAGTCGAGATAGCGCTTGCCCGGGTAGAACGGGCACTCGTCTCCGCAACCCATCGTGATGACGACATCGGAGGCCTTGACGGCGGCGTCTGTGAGCGGCTTTGGGAACTCCTTGCCGATGTCGATGCCGAGGTCTGCCATGACGGCGACGGCCGACGGATTCACCGAGTCGCCGGGCGCCGATCCGGCGCTGCGAACGACGACGCGACCGGCAGCGTGGTGGTCGAGGAGACCGGCAGCCATCTGTGACCGGCCGGCGTTGTGGACGCAGACGAAGAGGACCTCGGGCTTGGACACGACCTTCCCTCCCAATGGATCGTTCGATTCCGAGCGTAGCGATGAGCCGTGATCTGTGGGCCGGGCTCTCAACCGATGTCCGACAACCGGCTACGGTCCCGTCGCATGAACCACTCCCTCGTCTCGGCTCTGGGGTCCGAGGTGGTCCGCGCGGCGCTGCCGGTCGGGCTGCGGCGATGACCGCGCCGGACGCCGACGCTGCCGTGATCGGGCGACTGTCGACGCTTGATCGGTTCCTGCCCGCATGGATCGGGGCGGCCATGATCGGTGGCCTCGTCCTGGGACGCCTCATTCCGGGCCTCAACGATTGGCTCGACGCGGTCAAGATCGGCAGCGTCTCGCTCCCCATCGCCGTCGGGCTGCTCGCAATGATGTACCCGGTGCTGGCGAAGGTCCGGTACTCGAAGATCGGAGACGTCGCCGCGGACAAGACGCTGATGGCCACGTCGTTGGTCCTCAACTGGGTCGTCGGTCCGGCGCTGATGTTCGCTCTCGCGTGGCTCATGCTCCCGGACCTGCCCGCGTACCGCACCGGGCTCATCATCATCGGCCTCGCCCGCTGCATCGCGATGGTGCTCATCTGGAACGACCTCGCCTGCGGTGATCGGGAAGCCGCTGCGGTGCTGGTCGCGATCAACTCGGTGTTCCAGATCGTCGCGTACGCCGTGCTCGGCTACTTCTACGTCGAACTCCTTCCCAGATGGCTCGGTCTTGACACGGCCAGTTTGGACGTCACGATGTGGGAGATCGCCAAGATCGTCCTCGTCTTCCTCGGTATCCCGCTCGTCGCCGGATACCTCACCCGTCGGTGGGGCGAACGCACGAGGGGCGTCGAGTGGTACGACAGGAGGTTCCTGCCCAAGATCGGCCCTTGGGCGCTGTACGGACTGCTGTTCACCGTCGTGATCCTCTTCGCCCTCCAGGGCGAGACGATCACCTCCCAGCCACTCGACGTCGTCCGCATCGCCCTGCCGCTGCTCGCTTACTTCGGGCTGATGTGGGGCCTGTCGTTCGCCCTTGGGCTGCGCCTCAGGATGACCTACCCCAAGAACACGGCCGTGTCGTTCACCGCAGCGAGTAACAACTTCGAACTCGCGATCGCCGTCACCATCGGCGTATTCGGCGTCACCTCGGGCGAAGCACTCGCCGGAGTCGTCGGGCCACTCATTGAAGTCCCCGTTCTCGTCGGCCTCGTCTACGTGGCTCTCTGGGCGCGCAAGCGGTTCTATCCGAACGAAGTCGGGCACTAGCCCGGTTGGGCTCACCCGAGCACCGACAACGGACAATCGGGCGCGCACTACCTTCCCGAGCTATGAGCAAGTCGACACGCAGCGGAATCGCCTTCGCTCTACTCGCCGCGCTCTTCTGGGGCGTGAGCGGCGCAGTCGCGGCCGATGCGTTCTCCGATGTGAGTCCTGCGCGTGTTGCCGAGGCCCGCGCGGTCGTGACCGCGCTCTTCTTCGTGCCCCTCGCGTGGTCCCGCGGGCTGCTCTCGCCGAAAGGCGGCCTCGGTTGGTTCGCGCTCTTCGGTGCGAATCTCGCTGTGGTCAACGTGACGTTCTATTGGGCTATGGACCGGCTCGGAGTTGGGCCGGGCGCCACGATCCAGTTCCTCGCGCCGGTCTTCATCCTCCTGTGGATGATGGGCGTGCAGAAGCGTCGCGTCGCTCCCGCGGTGTGGCTGGCGGCAGCTGCTGCCGTCACCGGCGTCTCGCTGATCACCGAGGCGTGGAACCTCGAAGGCGGGGACTGGATCGGTGTCATGTGGGGTCTGATCTCGGCCGTCGCTTTCGGGTCGTATCTCATGTTCGGGGAGTACCTGGGGCGCAGCTACTCGTCGATGACGATCGTTACGTGGGGCTTCCTCTTCGCTTCTGCGATCTGGATGGTGGCGCAGCCGCTCTGGACCTTCCCGACCGATCTGTCGGCCGTTGTTTGGGTGAAGCTCCTGTGGGTTGGCATCCTCGGGACGGCCTTCCCGTTCCTCTTCGAGGTGTCGGCACTGCGGCGGGCGTCGTCGGGGATTGTGGGCGTGATCGCGACCACCGAGCCGGTGTTCGCCGCCGCGACCGCGTGGGTGCTGCTCGATCAATACCTCAGCGCGATCCAGATCGCCGGTGGGGCGATGGTCCTGGCGGCGGCAGTCGCGGTTCAGCGATGGGGCGCATCGGATGTCGAGATTCCGCTCGAACCGACTCGATAGGGAACGCCGGCGTTCACAGAATCTGCTCGGCGGACTCCTGGTACCGTCAGTGTCATGCGAGTGATCAAGCGCGTCCTGCTCGGGCTCTTCCTCCTCAATGTTCTCCTCGTTGTGGCGGCACAGGTGGCGAAGCGGATGCTGCCCGCCTACGGAGACGAGGACTCCGATGTGTTCGCCATCGTCGCGGCGATGGACGGCGCCGAGTTTGCGAACCGCTCTGATGCCTTCAGGGCCGGTTCCGGCACGGCGGTCATGGGCGGCATCGAACTCGATCTGTCCGCTGCATCGTTCCCGGCCTCCGCGACGCTCGAGTTGACGGCCGTCGCCGGCGGGATCGACGTCGTCGTCCCGGCCGATTGGCGTGTCGAGATGACGTCGACGGTGTTCGCGGGCGGAGCCGAGAACCTCACCGATCCGGACGGGGCAGCGGAGGACGCGCCCCTCCTCGTCGTCGACGCGAGGGCCTACTTCGGCGGCATCGCCGTTCGCACCGCGGCCTGACGGCCGCCGCCTCCCGATACTGCCGGAGAGACGGGTACGCTCGCCGCCATGGCCGTCGACCTCGCAGGTACCGTCACCTACCTCAAGGATCATGCCGTCGAGCACGGCTTCCACGTCCACGACGAGCGGCACTTCGTTGAGACGTACACGCTGCGCCAGGCCTGGGAAGTCGACCTCCACCCTGCGGAGGCGTGCGAGGGGCCGCTCGATCTCCATCTCGCGATCGACCTCGAGCCGCGTATCGTTCTCGATCTCGAGGACTACCTCATGTCCTCTCCGGAGACACCCGAGGATCCGGAGGGCCAGTTCATCGTCCCGTTCCTGTTCAATTGGGGACTGCCGCCGTTGGCGAACCCCCCGGACCTCATCGTTCTGTCGGCGGAGCTCGCCGGAATCGGTGGCGTCGATCTCCCGATCGAGGTCTCCGCAGTTGACAGCTTCGGAGCGCTGTCGGACGGTCAGGAGCAGCGACTCTCCCTCATTGCGGCGGTGGAGCACTCGCTCGTCGACCTCATGTACCGCCAGGACAGCTTCTGTGACACTCTCGATCGCGTCCACGCGGTGAGCATGTACATTGTGGACCAAGCCCCGTCCTGGCTCGAGTAGGAGCTACTCCTCTACGACCTCTTCGTCATCCGAGCCGTGACGCTCGAGCCAGTGTGCGAGTGGACCGGGCATCTCGGCAGGCCGATCTCCCCAGTCGTAGACGACGACCGAATGTCCGGCCACGTCATGGAGGGAGCGGCGCTCCGGGCTGATGATGATGCCGAGGAATCCGAGGCCGAACACGAGGAACGAGGTCGGAAGAACGACGGTTCTGATTGCAGCCTGCCGGCCGGAGATCGGTGCTCCCTCCCTTGTCACGACGCTCAGGCCGACGACCCCCATGCCGATGGTCTTGCCGGCGACGGAGAGACCGAGCCAGAGGTAGAGGAAGGCCCACAGCGAGATGAGGGCGACGCCTGCAACGCTCGTTTGCCACGATGTGTCCAGGGTGACGCCCATGACGAAGTTCACGGCGAATGCGAGCGCTGCCACACCGAGGAGGAACGCGAACCAGATGACGGTCGCGTCGAGAGCGAACGCGGCGAGGCGGGAGATTGGGCCTGCGTAGTGACCGGTCACGTGGTCGCTTTCGACTTCTCCGGCAGTGGGGACCGCTTCCAGCGCCGGTGGGGACTTGGGTCGTTTGTTCGGGTCGCGTCCTGTGAGGCGATACGTGGTCCGGCCCGCGATGTGATCGACTGCCACGACTTGGCGCCGCACGATGTCGAGAGCGGACCCGGCCAGCTCCCCTGTGCTCTCTCTCACGATGTCGGGGATGCCGGCCCGATTCGTCAGATCCTCGACATCGACCCGGGCAAGGAGGGCATCGACGTCGACGCGGTCCATGAGGGCGTTCACATCGACCCGATCGAGCAGCTCGTCGACGTCCACCCGGTCGAGGATCGCGTCGACATCGACGCGGTCCATGAGGGCATTGACGTCGACGGCATCGAGGATGATGTTCGGATCGACTCGCTCGAGCAGAGCGTTGACGTCCACGCGGTCCATGAGGGCGTCGACATCGACCTGGTCGATGATGACATCGGGATCGACGATGTCGACAACAGCGCCGGTGGCCCTCGTCGCGACTCTCGAAAGCAGCCCGTCGCGTTTGGACCCGTCGTCTCGTGTCGCCGCAGCGACCATGAGGAGCGCCAGGAGTTGGTGAACGCGGCCGATCATGCGGCGACGATATCACGAGGACCGCGCGCGAGTGGAGCGTGGAGTGCCTGATGTCTCCACGCTCCACTCGGCAAGAGTGAAGTCCCTACTCGTAGGCGATCGCCTCGAGCACGTTGAGTCGCGACGCCTTCCACGACGGGTAGATCGCTGCGATCACGCCGGCGACGGCTGCGAGCAGCACGAGCGACGCGATCTGGCTCGCGGGGACGGTGAACAGTCCGAGCCCTTCATCTGCGAGAGCCCGTACGACCGCCCATCCGAGGAAGAGACCGACACCGACGCCCATGACCGCTCCGAAGAGCGCTATGACGACAGCCTCCCATCGGATCATCCGCCTCACCTGGCGACGCACCATGCCGACCGCACGGAGGAGGCCGATCTCGCGGGTGCGCTCGATGATCGCCAGAGCCAGTGTGTTGGTGATCCCCAACACGGCGATGATGATCGCGAGGAACAGCAATCCGGTGAAGAGAACGAGCATCTGATCGATCTGCGTTTCAGCATCCGCAATGAGTTCGCTCTTGTTCTGGACCTTGACATTCGGGTAGTCGGCGGCCACATCGTCGATGGCAGCCCGAGCGTCCTCGATGGCCACATCCTCAGCTCGGTTCGCGAATACGTAGTAGTCAGTTGCGTTGCTGAAACCGACGGCGTAGGAGGCCTCGGTGATGATGTAGTCCCCGAAGTTGGTGGAAGCCACGGTGCCTACGATCTCGATCGGACCGCCGGCATCCTGGGGATACACGATCGTGATGGAGTCCCCGACGGACCAGCTGTTCTCGTCCATGACGGATTCGAGAACGAGGATCCCGTTTGTCTCCGCGAGCGATTCGAAGGCACCCGGTGACACGTCGATACTCGTGACGGTTGTGATGGTCTCAGGATCGACAGCGACGATGAGCTCACTGTCACCCTCGATGGTGGCACTCCCGACCTTCAGGGTGGAGACATCGCCGATCTCCGATAGCGACCGAACCTCTTCCGTGAACGCTGGGCTCACTCCGACGGCGAAGTTCGTTGATTGCACCGAGAAATCCCCGGGGAACGTGTCGGTGACGGACGACGAAACCGAGGCCTTGATCGAGGCGCCGAACACCGCGACGAAGACGACGAGAGCAACACCGATCATCAACGCCGACGCGGTGGATGCCGTCCGGCGAGGTTGGCGCCGCGTGTTGTCCTGCGCAAGCTGGCCGGCCACACCGAACATCTTCGGGAGGGGCCACCCGAGAACCGCTGCGACGGGATTTGCTGCGAGCGGAGCAATGATCGATACGCCCACAAAGAACACGAGCGCACCGATCGCCACAAACCAGATTCCCCAGCTCACGGATGTGAACAATCCAACGAGGAGTGCCGCGATGCCCAAGCCAACGATGACCGACCCGGCGACGGCTCGCACGTGCAACGATCGGCGTTTGGGCCGTGCGAGTTCTTCCTGCATCGCAGCGATCGGGGGAATGCGTGCGGCCTTGCGGGCAGGCAGCAGAGCCGAGACGACCGTGACGATGAGACCGACGGCCATGCCGACGAAGACGGTCCGGGGCAGCAGGGTGAGTGGGCCTTCGGGCATGTTGAATCCGAAAGCGTTCATAGCTGCCGCCAGTCCGACGGCGAGGAGGACACCGATACCGATGCCGATGACCGAAGCTACGAAACCAACGATCACGGCCTCGATGACGACCATCCAGGTGACTTGTCTCCCGGTGGCGCCGACCGCACGCAGGAGTGCGAGCTCCTTGGTCCTCTGGGCAACGATGATGCGGAAGGTGTTGCTGATGATGAACGCGCCGACGAAGACGGCTACCGCGGCGAACGCCAGGAGCGCGATGTTGAGGAAGCCGAGGCCCTCGGAGATGGCTTCGGATTGTTCATCGTTCGATTGTTCGGCGGTGACGACCTCGATGTCACCGTTCGTCGTTGCTGAGATGTTCGCCGCGAGCTCCTCGGGGGTGACCCCCGGTTCGGCGGCGACGGAAATCGCGCTGAACCGACCCTCGAGATCGAAGAGCCGCTGGGCCTCTGTGAGTTCGAACATGGCGAGCGTCGCCCCGGCAAGGCTGTCGCTGTCGCCGAAGCTGGCGATACCGACGATCACGAACTCTTCGGGGGCGCCGATGGTCAACACCGTGATCGTGTCGCCGACCGCGAGATCGTTCCCCTGGGCTGAGTTGGCATCGATGACGATCTCACCTGGGATTTCCGGCCCGCGTCCGTTTCCGTCCTTGATCGTCACGGGGCTCATCGAGGGTTCGGTTGCCCATGAGTAGCCGAGGGTTGGGGGACCCTGCCCTCCGATAGCGTCGCCCTCCTTGTTGACGAGCTGAGCGAAACCGGCAACGCCACCCTCGGCGATGCGCACTCCCGGCGCCGCAACTACCGAGTCGAGGGTGTCTTCCGGGATTGATCCGAACTCGGCGTTCTGGAATGTGTCGCCGGTCTCGGGTGGCGCGGGGCGCACGTAGACATCGACACCCGTCGTCGTGGTCTCGAGGAGCGCATCGAAACGGGCGCTGATGGTGTCGGTGAACACGAAACTCGCAGCGACGAACGCCACACCGATGACGATGGCGAGCGCTGTGAGAGTGAGTCTCACCTTGTTGGCGAAGACGCCCTTGATGGCTGCACGCAACATCGTCAGGCCCCCAGGTGCTTCATCTGCTCGAGGATCGAGTCGGGCGTCGGATCGATCATCTCGTCGATGACGTCGCCGTCGTCGAGGAACACGATCCGGTCGGCGTAGCTGGCAGCGATGGGATCATGCGTGACCATCACGATCGTCTGGTCGAACTCCCGAACTGCGGTCCGCATGAAGTCGAGCAGTTCTCCGCTGGCGACGGAGTCGAGGTTCCCGCTCGGCTCATCGGCGAAGACGATCTCAGGTTTCGAGACGAGCGCTCGCGCAGCCGCGACGCGTTGCTGCTGGCCACCGGAGAGTTCGCTGGGACGATGGTCGAGACGGTCCCTGAGCCCAACGGCGTCGACGACCTGCTCGTACCACTCCCGGTCCGGTTTGGCTCCGGCGATCGAGAGGGGGAGAAGGATGTTCTCCTCTGCGTCGAGGGTCGGAATCAGATTGAAGGCCTGGAACACAAACCCGACCTGCTCCCGGCGGAGGATTGTCAGGTCCCGGTCCTTCAGCGTGCCGAGTTCGGTCTCGCCGATGTAGACAGAGCCTTCCGTGAGATCATCGAGCCCCGCGAGCGTGTGGAGGAGTGTCGACTTGCCAGATCCCGACGGACCCATGATCGCTGTGAACTGTCCACGCTTGAAGTCTGCCGAGATGCTGTCGAGAGCCCGAATCTCCGCGTCGCCCTCGCCGTAGATCTTCGTTCCTCCGCGGATGCGCGCAGCAGCCTCGCTCGATGGAAGTGTCTCCAACATCGTGTCCCCTTTGTGTGGTTCTCTGTGGACCCTGTGAAGGTATGCGGCCCGGTCCGCTGTGTCATCGGTCGGGGGAGGGGTTGGGTCTCATCCGATCGGATGAGCGGACCCCGAGATCGTCTCGGGGGATCGGCGGACTACGCCTCGGGGTTCTCCCCGGGTCGGACGAGGCCCGACTCGTAGGCAACGACGACTGCCTGCACCCGGTCGCGGAGGTCCAACTTGGTGAGGATGTGGGAGATGTGGGTCTTGACGGTCGCCTCCGAGACGAAGAGCGACTCAGCGATCTCGGCGTTCGACTGGCCGGTGGCCAGGCTGCGCAGGACCTCCAGTTCACGCTCGGTGAGTTCGTCCATGCCCTCAGGCGCGGCATCGGGTTCCGGGCGGGCGGCGAACTCTTCGATGAGGCGGCGGGTAACCGTCGGCGCCAGCAGCGCTTCTCCACGGGCCACGACCCGGATCGCGTGGATCAGA
Organism: Actinomycetota bacterium; assembly: GCA_039715165.1. GTDB lineage: Bacteria > Actinomycetota > Acidimicrobiia > Spongiisociales > UBA5794 > JAHEEL01. The sequence goes on along the minus strand of JBDLHX010000058.1, from coordinate 4,554 downwards.
TCATCCGGGGGAGCGTCCTTGAGGAGGAAGCCGCTCGCTCCGGCACGAATCGCCGCGTAGACGTATTCGTCGAGGTCGAACGTCGTGAGGATGAGCACACGCGGCTTGGGATCGAGGGTCGAGGCATTGAGGTTCCGGGTTGCGTCGATGCCGTCCATCACGGGCATGCGGATGTCCATGAGGATGACATCCGGTCGCATCCTCGTGGCCATCTCGACGGCTTCCCGCCCGTCTCCCGCTTCTCCGATGACGTCGATGCCCGTCTCCGCCTCGAGGATGAGTCGCAGCCCGGAGCGAATGAGTGCCTGGTCATCGACGACGAGGATGCGAACGGCCGTCATCGTATGTCACACGGGAGGGAGGCCTCGACACGGAAACCGCCGCCGGGTCGCGGGCCCGCATCGAACGTTCCATTGAGCATTGCGGCGCGCTCGCGCATGCTGATGAGCCCGTGCCCCGTATGAGCGCTTCCGATTGCTGCGGCGGCACCGCGGCCGTCGTCGGTAACGGCGATGTCAACGCCGTCCGGCCGGTGTGTGATCTCAACTGAGGCGGTGGCGTCTGGTCCGGCATGCTTGAGAACGTTGGTCAGCGACTCCTGGACGATGCGGTATGCGTTGAGGTCCATGCCGGGTGGGATCGCACGCGATCCTCCCTCGATTTCAATGGTGACGTCGAGTCCGGCTTCGTTCATCTGGTCGATGAGTGTGCCCAGTTGGGAGAGACCCGGCTGCGGTGATCGGCTGGCCGAGTCCTCCGGACGGAGCATCCCGAGCAACCTGCGAAGCTCGACGAGTCCTTCGTGCCCGGCTCGTTCCGCCTCCTCGGCTGCTTTCTTCGCCTCTTCATCGTTTCGGCCGATAAGGCGGGCCGCTGCGGCCGCTTGGATGGTCGAAACCGTCATTTCGTGGGCGACGACGTCGTGGAGTTCGCGGGCGATCCGAGCGCGTTCCTGCCGGAGGGTCTCCGCCTTGTCGAACTCGAGTTGTTTGGCGCGCAGGGCGAGCTCGGCTTCCGCTCCCCGTCGTTCCCGTGATTCGAGGCCAAGGATGAAGGGGAAGCTCGTGAACACGAAGACAACGATCGGCGTTCCGATTGAGACGAGTCCGGCGAAAACGCCGCTGATCGTGAAAGCGGTCATGAGCACGATCGTTGTCCAGCCGGTGATCATCGCCCGCCTCCGGGGGAGTTCCGAGCCCACGGCATGGAACACGAAGAGCAGCCCGAAGAGAGCGATCGTGCCCGGGTAATTGAGGTTGCGGTCGAGGAAGAACCCGGTAGACACAACGACGAGAGCGGTCGTTGGGAGACGGCGCCGGAACGCGATTGGCACGGTTTGGAGAAGGATCAACGTGATGGCGAGCGGATCCGGGGTGCGATATCCGAGCGCCTCGATGACCTCGTCCTCGACACGGGCGAGATCGATGAATGAGCCGAAAGCGAGGAGCGCTGTGAGGGCTGAATCGATCACCCAGGTTGGGATGCGTCGTGTTGCTGTGGCCACGGATGCGATGGTATCGGAGCCACGACGACGGGCCATCAGTCTCCGGATGGATCCGTGGTCATCCGAAAGGAGTACCGCCGGCGAAGTGGCACGCGCTGGGGCCCCGGAGCTGCCTCCGGGGCCCACTCGATTGCGGCGTAGCCGACGCAGTTCTCAGGCTGCGAGCCGCAAGTCTCTGTCCCGAGACGGGTCGAGGATGACGACCCGATCGCCGAAGACGGCGGGTGTCCGGCCGTGGATCCGGGCGCCCGCGAGGACGAGCGCTCTGGCGATGCCGGTGCGGACTACCCCGGGTGAACCTCGGGTGATCGCACGGGCCTGCCGGTCGCGGCGGATCTCCTCCGCGACGGCGTCCACGTGTGCTTTGACGAGATCGTGCTGGTGATACATCAGTTCCCTCCCGGATTGTCGATGTAGGACTGGAGGACGGCGGCGGTCTCTGGGACGACGTCCTCGCGTAGGGCGTATTCCCTGTCGGCGCCGACGAGGACCTTCACGAGGCCCGCCGACCTCAGGAGCATCATGTGGTGGTGGAGCGTTGATTTCGATACGTCGAGCTCATCGGCGAGTTCGTGGAGCGAAGCGTTGCCCTTCGAGAGCCTTCGCAAGATGCGCAATCTTCGTTCGTCTCCAAGCGCCTTGTATGTCTTGATGAGCCAGTTCGGCGGCGCATCGGGGTCAGCGTCCATGTACTCGTCGGCTACCGGGTAGACCATGATCATCCGCTCGGAAGACTCGGTGAAAATCACCCACGGCCGTCCGACGATCGAGGGGATGAGGAGGATTGGACGGCGATAGCCCTGTTTCTCGATGGAGATGCCGTTGGTTGTGAGTTCGACGAACCGCTCGACCGAGAGGCGCTGTGCCATGTTTCTCTTCGCCGCGATGTCGCGCTCGAGGATCGGCCGGAACGCTGTTTCGTGCTTGGAGAAGACATCGTTGTGCACGCCGCGCATGGCGCCAACGACGAGGTCCATCGTCTCGGACGGTTCGAGTTCGAGGAGCAACTGGATGCTCTCGGCCCAGCGTTTGTGGTCGGTCGCCCCGGGGAGCGCCATGAGCTCCGTGAGTGCGCCGCGATCTCCTGCGGCTGCGGCGTGGGCGAGGCGTTCATATTCAGGGTCATGCGCCTCTCTGGTGGCGAGCAAGGCCAAGCGGAACGCCGTGGGGTCCTTTGAGGCGACGTGGGCGATGAAGTCGCCGACGGTGCTGCCGTCGGGCATCTCGTCGAGGATCGCAATCATGGAGATCCACCAGAAGTCGCCCGACCCGACACGGCTCACGAGCTCCCGCGTCTCGGGGGACAGCGCGTCCGAGAACTCGGCGTACCAATCGGCGCCGAGACCGTACTCCTCGAAGGATTGCGTTACTTCGTTGCAGCCGTCGAGTTGTCCGAGGGCGATGAGCATGTCGGCGGCGCCGTGAAGGGCCGTATCGATGCTCGGTTGGGAGCTTCGCTGGGCTGTGAAGTCTCGAATGCGGGGTTGTGTCATCGCTTCGTCTCCGGAGTGGAACGCTTCGATATTCTATGTACTGTTCGAAGAATATCGAACGCGTGAACAAGTGTCAATGGATTTCATGTGAATGGCGCCCTACGCGGTCGCCGGTATGACGAGGATCGGGTCGCCGCCGGCGATGGAGAGCTCCAGCACGCGACCGGTGCCGGTTCGGCGGAGCTCTGTGATGAGATCGTCCATCGTGGTGATCTCGACGTCGTCGAGTGCGGTGATGACGTCGCCTGTCGAGATCCCTGCCTCCGATGCCGGTGACGCCGCGACAACGGACCGCACCGCGACGCCGACGGGCTTCATTCCGCCGTCGTCGGTCGTCTCGTAGGCGGTTGCACCGTTGATCCCCAGCAGCGCGTGTGTGGCGGAGCCGGTCGCGAGGATCTCCGCGGTCACGCGCTCGACGATCTCGACCGGCGTTGCGAACCCGATTCCCTCGACGCCGATGTTCGAGACGCCGACGGCGGTCGTGATGCCGACGAGCGCACCGGTGGAGTCGACGAGCGACCCGCCGCTCGAGCCGCTCGTGATCGGCGCGTCGGTCTGGATCATCCCGTACAGCACCGTGTTCGGTCCGGTCTGAACCTCGCGTCCGAGGGCGGAGACGACGCCCACTGAGAGCGATGGGCCACCGTCGAGGCCGAGTGGGCTGCCGACGGCGATGGTGGGTGAACCCACGGTGAGTCCGTCGGTCGTACCGAAAGTGATCGGCTCGAGGCCCGACGCGGAGATGCGGAGGACGGCGAGGTCGGTGAGTTCGTCGCTTCCGATCAGCTCGGCTTCGTAGATCCTCCCGTCGGAGAGCACGACTCGTGCCGCATCGCCGCCCTCCGCCACATGGTGGTTCGTGACGATGTTGCCGTTCCGGTCGAGGACGACACCGGATCCCGATCCGGTCTGGACGAACGAGCCGCCTGAGTCGGAGCCGACCTCGACGGTGACGATGCTCGGGATCACGGTCTCGCCGATGGTGACCGGATCGAGCGCGGATGCTGCCGCCGGTGCCGCAGTCTGCACGTGGCGAACCTGTGTTTGTTCGATCACCACGGGTGGCTGGTCCTCATGCGTCGCTGCTCCAACGAGACCTCCGACGACTCCTGCGAGCACGAGGGCGGAGGTGAGGGCGAGAAACCTTCCGGGTGCTCTGCGTGGAGCCGAGGGGGCCCGGTGCCGCGACCCGGAAGACGTCGTCTCCGAGGTGAACGTGGTGTGTGTTGTGTGATTCGTCTGCATCGTTCTTCCGATCGTGATCTCACACGGGAAACGTCAGACCGGTGCAAGGAAATCCGAAGAATCCGATGAGAAACGCGCGAGCCCGATCGTCTCCCTCCCCCAGGGGAGATGTTGACTGTCACGATCCAGGTGACTCCGTGACGGGGCCGAGAGGGGATCAGTCTCCCCCACGGCGCCTCAATCCACGGACTCTCGGACGAGAGCGAACATCTCCCCACAACCCATGTCCCCCCGGACCGAAGGGACGGGGGGACGCGCATCGGCTCTGCCGATGCGCAGGGGGGACGGTTCCACCCGCGGGCGACGCGC
>JBDLHX010000057.1:0-14852 GCA_039715165.1 Actinomycetota bacterium | reverse complement strand
AGCCGCACCCGCGGGAACGCTGTCATACCAACGCATCCAGTCCGGACATCGACGAGAAACCGTGGATTGAGGCGAAGGACGGGGGGACGCGCATCGGCTCCGCCGATGCGCAGGGGGGAGGGTGAAGGATCTGGAGAAGCGCTGGTGCGGCAGTTGGGGTTTCCCGAAGCCCTCCAGTCGCAAAGCGACTGAAGAGCCGTGCACCCGCCGTCGAACGGCGACCTTCGGCGCTTGCCGGGACGTCGACTCCAATCGGGCTTCCCTCCGACACCCGGGACGGACCGCTTAGGGCTGCTTCCTTCCGGACCTGACCCAATTCACGGCGTCCCGCCATCGCAGGACCCGGCCTTCAACATCGACTGATCCCGGTGCTAGTCCCGACTGCCAACCGCCCTCGGGCGGGGATTCGGCCTCGCATGAAGAGGATTTCGAGTTCAGGGCACCCCTAACGCCCCACCTAGCACGGTCCTCGGATGGTACCCCGGATGCCGGATTGAGCGTCAGGAGACCCGCTCGGAGATGAAGCCGTCCATCCGGGCACGAGCCTCGACGCTGTCTTTGGTCGGCGCACCAACGAAACCGTGCGCCGCGCCTGGGACGACGTGGAGTCCTGCACCATTGCCGGCCGCCGACCAGCGGGTCGCCATGAGAAGCGTGTCATCGAGGAGCGGATCGAGACTCCCGACGGTGAAGAGCGCCGGAGCAAGGCCGGTGACGTCGGCGTAGAGGGGGGAGACGTCGGGGTCTGTGAGGTCGGCACCGTTGGCGTAGACATCGGCGAACCACCGGCACAGGTCGGTGGTCATGACGAGCGGCCGGTCGCCCCAGTTGCGGGCGCTCGGCGTGAGCGACAGGTCGTAGAAGCCGTAGATCAGGTTCGCTCCGGCGAAGCCGGTGTAGTCGTGGCGGTCCCTCATCCGCAGCATGGCCGTGACGGCGAGATGGGCTCCGGCCGAGGAGCCGCCGAGGACGACCCGGTCGGTTCCGAACTCGGCGGCTGCGTTGGCAACGATCCAGCGGGAGGCAGCCTCTGCGTCATCGGCCGGAGCCGGGTAAGGGTGCTCCGGGGCGAGGCTGTACCCGACGGACACAACGGCCACGTTGGCCCGTCGCGATATCTCCTCGAGTCGTCCGTCCTGGTAGTCGGGGGCGCCCATCGCCCAACCACCGCCGTGGAAGTAGAGGTAGATGCCGTTGATCTGCTCCGGGGTGAAGACGCGAATGGTGAGGCCGCCGTTCGGTCCCGGGATGGTGCGGTCGACGGCGTTGGGGGAGCGCACAACGGGCCCGAAGAGCCCGCGTCCCTTCTCTCTGGCTTCGCGGAGGGGTTCGATGCCGACCTCGATGGGATTGTCGAGCCGGATGGTGAGTTGCTCGAGTTGCTCATTGAGGTCGAGCGTTTCGGGGTCGGCGTTGGTGAGGTCGAACCAGGCAGGGTCGATGTGCATGTGACGACGGTAGCTACGAATCCGATGGATGGGATCGCAGATCCGCAGCCGCATCGGCCGTCATCTCGTGGTCCAGCCATTCATGGAGCGCATCGAGATTGGTGAAGGCCTTGGTCTCCCCGCTCTCTACGTCTCGAACCGAAGCGCGGGTACTGGTACCTCGCCGTTGCGTCCACACACGAAGGAGAAACGCCCGGTAGCTGGTCGTCTGGGGCTCCACGGGACCTCCTCGCGTCGTGCGTCTCATCCATCGTGAGCGCTCACCTGCGTGGAGAGCGCGTGGGAGGTGCGTGGAGACGCAGCAAATCGCCCGGGACGGTGTCGGGTTGCCGGGATATGCTGGATGGAGAGGTTCGAAGGGGAACACGTGGCCCGCCTCGAGATCAGTCTCCTGGGCCCGTTCGTCGCTGTGCTCGATGGGGATCCGATCACAGGGTTCGAATCCGATTCAGCGCGGGCGCTGCTCGCCTACCTCGCCTCCGAACCGGGTCGTCCCTCTCATCGCGCAGTCCTCGCAGAGATGCTGTGGCCGGAGAGGCCCGAGGGCGCAGCGCTCAGCAACCTGCGCCACGTACTGTCGGTCTTGCGGAGGGCACTCGGAGACCGCGAACGCGATTCACAACATCTCGAGACGGACAGAAGCAATGTGGCGCTCGTGGCCGGCCCCGAGGTCTGGGTTGATCTCGCCGAGTTCGAGAGGCTCGCAGACACACCGGTTGACGAAGAGGGAGCGGTCGAGGCGTGGGAAAGCGCCGTGCAGCTTTGGCGTGGGTCCTTGCTGGAGGACATCCACGTCAGGGCCGGAGTGGAGTGGGACGAATGGGTGATCGTGACGGCGGAGCGAGCCCGTAGACACCTCGCCGGAGCGCTCCGTTCTCTCGTGACGCATCACGAGCGCGCCGGCGACTGGAGCCGTGCGATCCCCGTAGCCGAGCGACTCGCCGAGGTAGATCCATGGGACGAGCGCGCGCATCGGCAGCTGATGCGCCTACTGGCCGGGTCCGGAGATCCGGCACGGGCGCTGGCGCACTTCGCCGCACTGAGCGATCGCCTCGAGGCCGAACTGGGCGCGGTTCCTGCGGTAGGCACAGCTGCGCTGGCAGGCCAGATCCGCGCCGGGAATGTGTCGGAGGCGGATCCCGATCTTGAGATCGCCTATCCGCAATTCCTCACGGTGGCTCGGCCGGCGATGGCATCTCCGCTATTCGTGGGCCGCGAGAGAGAGTTGGACTTCCTCCACCGCCGCCTCGATGCCGCCTTCGGAGGCGGGGGTCGCGTGGTCATGGTTGCCGGCGAGGCCGGCAGTGGGAAGACGATGCTTGCCGCTGAGTTCGCTCAGCAAGCAACAGACGCGCCGGGGCTTCTCGTGGCAATGGGACGGTGCAACGCCTACGGCGGATTGGGTGATCCATACCTCCCGTTCCGCGAAGTGCTCGGAGCCTTGACCGGTGACGTGGAGGCGAGCCTCGGCGCCGGCGCACTCGACAGGGAGCAGGCGACTCGCCTGTGGGAGGCGATTCCGCTCACGTCGAGACTCACCTACGAGCGCGGCCCAAGTCTGCTGGGCGTGATGGTCAACGGGATGATGCTCGCTCGCCGGGCCGAGCAAGCGATGCCGGGAGCGGATTGGCTCGAAGGGCTGCGCAATCGTGCAGAGGTTGTGGCGAGTCGTCCGCCCGTACCGGAGCGGATGCAGCCTGCGCTCTTCGACGAGTACACGGCCCTCCTTCACGGAGTCGCCGCGGCTCACCCGCTGCTGATCGTCGTCGATGATCTCCAGTGGGCGGACCGGGCTTCAATCGCTCTGCTCTGGCATCTTGCCCGACGCCTCGGCGGTCAACGGATCCTCATCGTCGGCCTCTACCGACCTGAGGAGATCGTGGACTCGGCAGGGGGAACGCACCCCCTCGAACCGGTTATCCGCGAGCTACAGGCGATCAGATCCGATTGCGCGATCGAACTCGGTTCGGACCGCGGCTTCGTTGATGCACTCGTCGATTCGGAACCGAACGAGCTGGACGGTGCATTCCGCGACCGCCTCTACTCCTATACCGAAGGTCATCCCCTCTTCACCGTTGAGATGGTTCGGGGCATGCAGGATCGAGCGGACATCCGCCGCAACCAAGCGGGCATCTGGACTGCGCAGGAATCGCTCGACTGGGAGGCGCTCCCCACCAGGGTGGAGGCCGTTGTCGCACAGCGGATTGCCCGTCTCCCGGGTGACCTCCAACGCGATCTGATGGTCGCGGCTGTGCAAGGGGAAGAGTTCGCAGAGGAGACCGTCGCTGCGGTGAGGGAGGATCCCGACGCATCAGCCCGCTTGGGATTGGAGAGTACGTCGCAGCACCGTCTCATCGAGCCGTTGGGTGCGACGCGAGCCGACGGGAAGCTCATCGTCCGCCACCGCTTTCGCCACATCCTCTTCCAGCGATACCTCTACGGGCTGCTCGATGACGCCGAGCGGGTCCGGCTCCACGAGAAGACCGGGAAGGCGATTGAGGCCCTCTTCCAAGGCCACTCGGAACCGCCGGTCGTTGACCTAGCGCACCATTTCGACGAGGCGGGTCTCGTTGAACCCGCGATCGCGTATCTGCAGCTCGCAGGGCAACGCGCATACCGAATGTCCGGCAACGACGAAGCCATCCGGCACCTCTCGCGAGCCGTCGAACTGATCCCAACCCTTCCCGAGGGTCCGGAGAGGGATGTGCTCGAACTCGGGCTGCTCGTGGCACTCGCAGCACCGACGATGGCGGTGCGGGGCTACACCGCTCCAGAGCTCGAGCGGAGCGGGTGGCGCGTCCGAGAGCTGTGCAACCGGCTCGACCCGTCGCCGATGACGGCAATGGCGATCGCCGGTATCAGCCACTTCGCCACGCTCCGGGCTCTCCACGGTCTTGCTCTCGCGACGGCAGAGGAGGTCCAGGAGATCGCTCGCGACCTCGGCGATCCAGGGTTGATCATGCTCAGCCACTACATGATGGGATACGAGCAGACATGGCAGGGAGACCTCGATGCCGGGCACGACAACATCGCCGTTGCCAGAGGGAGATATGACCCGGACCGTCACGGATGGCTGATGTACGTTCTCGGACAGGCCGTTGGGCCGGAAGCGCTGGTCTGGGATGCCTTCAATATGGCTCACCGCGGCTACCCGGACCAAGCCATCGAACTCGCTGAGGAAGGTATCGCTCTCGCTCGACGCATCGGCCATCCATTCAGCCTCAACCATGCCCTCGGTATCGGCGGCGTGCTCGTACGCCTAGCCCTTCACGATTTCGAGACTGCCCTCGATCGCAACGAGGAGTTCGCTGAGGTCGCCGCAGCAGAGCATTTCGAGTTCTGGTCAATCGCCGCGGACATCTACCGCGCCGCAGCCAAGGGCTACGTCGAGGATGGGGAGGCAGGGATTGTCGAACTCCAGCGAGGTCTGGACGCGTGGGAGACCATGGGTGTCGGCGCGTTCCGTGGTTACTGGTATGCCCTGATGGCCGGATTGGAGCAGTGTCGGGGGAGGCCAGCGCGGGGGCTTGAGATCATCGAACGCGAACTCGGTCCGGCAGCCGAGTCACTGGAGTGGCTGTGCCACACACACCTCCTCGTCCCGAGGGCCAGGCTGATGCGCGAGATGGGCGATCCAGATGCAGCGGTCAGGGCGGCCGAGGAAGCGGTCGAAGCCTCACGTGGGATCGGTGCCCGCCTCCTGGAGCTTCGGGCGGCCACTGAGTTGGCCACCGTCCATAGCGAGGCAGACCGAACCGCCGATGCCGAGAAGGCGCTCGAGCCGATCTACTCGTGGTTCACGGAGGGCTTTGACGCCCCGGACCTCGTCGCCGCCCGAGCGGTCCTCGACAGGCTCTAGCCGACTCCACGCGCCTTCCACTCGCTCTGCACGCACCCCTGCGGGAATGATGGCGTGGTACGGCGTAGATACAGGAAGGAATACGCCATGCAAACGAAGAGATGGTTGAAGGTTCTCGTGGTGCTGTGTGCCTTGTCCCTACTCGTGCCGGTCGCGGCGTCCGCCGATCCCGGGGCAGCGCCGGAGCGCCCATTCAAGATGGAGTGGTCGGGACCGTTCGAGATCGTGCCCGATGCGAACTGGTGCGAGGGACTGACCGGCTACGTGGGAGTCCTCCTGACCATCACCGAAGGGAAGGCGACGCACATGGGATCCACCACGGGCTGGGGGAAGCACTGCTCCCATCTCGGAACTGGGGACTTGACGGGTGGAAATGCCGTCATCGTTGCGGCGAACGGGGATGAACTTCACTTCACCTACACAGGGAAGATCACTCCCCTCTCCTTGACGACCGTGCGCATCGACGCGACGCAGGTGGTCGACGGGGGTACTGGGCGATTCAGCAGTGCGACGGGAGTTGCCAAGTCAGTGTGCCACGCCACATTCACGAGTCCGCTCGCCGGAGTTGTCGACGAGAGCAGAGATGTGGGGGTCATCTCCTACGACGCGTCCGACCGGAGCGGCTGATTCCCCGTCGTCTGTGTCTAGAACCACAACTGCTGTGGCATTAGACACAAACGATGGGAGAGAAGAGCGAGACCGACCCCGAGAGGGGTCGGTCTTCGAGAGAGCTGGCGGAGGGGGAGGGATTCGAACCCTCGATGCGTTTCCACATACACGCTTTCCAGGCGTGCGCACTAGGCCAGACTATGCGACCCCTCCGTAGGATGGGGAGTGTAGAAGCGAGAGGCCAAGTATTGGACTGGGACACAGCGATGGGAGCGGCGCTTGAAGAGGCCTCGTTGGCCCTCGACCACGGGGACATTCCGATCGGCGCCATCCTTCTCGATCGGGATGGGAGCGCGGTTGCGAGGGACCACAATCGGCGCGAGGAGCGAGGCGATGCCACGGCTCATGCCGAGATGCTCGTGCTGTCGGAACGATCACGAGAGCTCGGTGAGTGGCGTCTGACGGGGCACTCCCTGGTTGTGACGCTCGAACCCTGTGCGATGTGCGCGATGGCCGCCGTCTGGTCTCGCGTCGACCGGATCGTGTTCGGTGCCGCCGATCCGAAGGCCGGAGCCGTGTGGAGTCTGTACAACATCCCCCAGGACGAACGCCTGAACCACAGATGTGAGGTGGTCGCCGGCGTTCGCGAGAACGAGGCAGCGAAGCTTCTGAGGGAGTTCTTCGACGAACACCGCTAGGCCGACAGCCGAACGACCTCGGTACACTCCCGTCGCACATCCCGGCATGACCGGTGATGGAGGGGTGACAGAGCGGACGAATGTGACGGTCTCGAAAACCGTTGGACCGGATTCCGGTCCCGTGGGTTCAAATCCCACCCCCTCCGCCAACATCAGGAGCGGCGCCTTCGGGCGCCGTTACTGTTGTATCGCTCGGAGAGGTGACTGAGCGGACGAAAGTACTGGTCTTGAAAACCAGCGAGGCGCAAGCCTCCGTGGGTTCGAATCCCACCCTCTCCGCTGACTTCTGTCGTTTGTGTCGAATGCCACAACAGTTGTGTTCCTAGACACAAACGACGGTGACCAACGGCCCGGTTCCGCACCCGAGTACCTCGGGTAGGCTCGAAGAAGATCGACGTGGAGGTACCGGTGGTCGTCGTTCGGTTGGGGGCCGTCTTTCTCGCAGCGGCGCTCGTCGCCGCCGCTTGCACCGCTACACCCGAGCCAACGTCCACGATCACAACTCTCGGGACCACGACCACGCTCCCCCCAACGTCGACGACGACCGAGCCTCCGATCACCTACGAGTACGGCGGCGTCGCGATCGTGGCCGAGGACGAGGAGCCGTCGACCCTCAACCCGTATGTTCGCGGGGGCGAGGAACAGATCGTCTCCACGATCGGCCAGGCCTACTTCACCGGGGTCTCCGACGTCGACGGACGGACGCTCGAACTCATCCCGGAGGTTGTCGTCGACCTCCCATCGACGACCAACGAGGGGGTCATCGTCAACGAAGACGGCACCATGACCGTCCACTACACGATCCGTGAAGAGGCGGTGTGGGAAGACGGCGTCCCGATCTCCGGCGACGACTTCGCCTTCACGCTCGAGACGCTGCAGGGCCCCCGGGCGCACGCCGGGTACCGAATCGAGGACGTGTACGGCTGGGTCGAGTCGTTCGAGGCCGGCCCGAAGACGTTCTCGTTCACGCTCAATCGGCCGACGATCCTCCACGAGCAGCTCTTCCGAGTTCTTCTCCCGAAGCACGCCGTCGAGGGGTCCGACTTCGTTGGCGACTGGAACGAAACGATGTGGCCGTCGGGTGGGCCCTTCCGTCTCTCCGAGTGGGAGCGCGGCAGCCACCTCACGGTCGAGCGCAACGACGCCTACTGGAAGACCGACCCCGAGAGCTTCCAGCAGCTTCCGTTCCTCGATGCCGTTGAGTTCCGGTTCGTCACGGATCTCGAACAGACGCTGGACGGGTTCATTCACAGAACGGTCGACATTCTCGAAGTGCCGTCACCGGTTCAGGAGATCGACGAACTCATCGCCATGGAGTCCCGGGGCGCTCGGGTCGACGTGCGCAGCGGACCGGTGTGGGAGCACCTGAGCTTCCAGTTCGGACCGGGCCGGCTCGAGATGAACGAAGGCACCCTCAACCACAATCTCGACTTCCGCAGGGCCGTGGCACACCTCATCGACAGAGAAGCGATCGCCGCTGTGGTGAGCAGCCAAGCGACGCCGATGTCGTCCTACATCGATGCGTTCACACCGGCGCTCTCCCATCACTCCTGGGACCGCTACGAGTACGACCCGGCCAAGGCAGCGGAGCTTCTCGAGCAGGTGAAGGCCGACGAAGGCGTCGAGACGGTCACGGCAGTGTTCACGACCTCGAACCGGGGAGACATTCGCATCGAGGTGTCCGAGGCGCTCCGGGCCATGTTCGAGTCCGTCGGCGTCGTCTACGAGAACCGGTTGCAGGATCCCCAGATCTTCTACGGGCCCACGCTCGAGAAGGGGCAGTGGGATCTCGGCCAGTGGGCATGGGTGGGGACGCCGGGTGTGAGCGGCCTCGTCGGGATCCACGACGTCTTCGATCCGGAAGGTATGCCCCCGCGTGGTTCGAACTACTACCGGTGGGGGACGGAGGATTCGTCGGTGATCGACGAGAACACCGATCGCTTCTCGAAAGCGCGCGACCTCATGAACGCGACGGTCGACGACACGCAGCTCCTCGATCTCTTCGCCGAGGCCGAGGAGATCCTTGCCGACCAGATGGTGATCCTGCCCCTGTACACAGAGCCGGCGATTGCCGTCGTGTGGGAGGACGAGATCGCCGGGTTCGTGCACAACCCGTCGCGGGCCTCGTACACGTGGAACATGGAGGAGTGGCGGAGAGCGGATCTGTGAGCATTCGCTACCTGAGCGCATCGCTCCTCGCCGCCGCCCTCTTGGTCGCCGCATGCACGGGTGGTGCGGAACCGACGACCACCACCACGATTCCACCGACGACGACCACGACCTCCACGACGTCGACGCTGCCCCCTACCACCACATCCACGACCGAGCCGCGGATCGGGAACCCGTACGGAGGCGTGGCGATCGTCGCCGACGACCAGGAGCCGCCGACGCTCAACCCGTTCGCCCCCGGTGGCGACAACTTCATCGTCTCGATCATCGGCCAGGCCTACCTGACCGGTGTGTATGAGATCGACGGGAGGACGCTCGAGTTCATCCCGGAGGTCGTGACCGAGCTGCCGACGGTGAGTAACGGCGGCGTTGTGGTCAACGACGACGGGACGATGACGGTCCGCTACACGATCAGGGACGAGGCCGTGTGGGAGGACGGAGTGCCGATCTCCGGTGACGACTTCGCGTTCACACTCAAGATCCTCCAGGACCCCGCCCACAACACCGGCCTCGGCGAGAACCTGTACGAAGAGATCGTGTCAGTTGAGGCCGGGCCGAAGACCTTCTCGTACACGATGGGCGAACCGACCATCCAATATGAGCAATTCTTCAGGGTCCTCGTCCCGATGCACGCCGTCGAAGAGTCCGACTTCCTTGCCGACTGGAACGAGAAGATGTGGCCGTCGGGAGGTCCGTTCCGGTTCTCGACGTGGCAGCGCGGGGACCGCATCGTCGTTGAGCGCAACGACGCATACTGGAAGACGGATCCCGAGTTCGGCCAGCAACTCCCATACCTCGATGCCGTCGAGTTCCGCTTCATCCCCGAGACCGAGGAGATCATCCGGGCATTCAAGAAGCGGGAAGTCGACATCATTCAGCCGCCCCCGTACGGGCCGATGATCGAGAGTCTCAAAGCCCTCGAGCCGGAAGGCGCGCGTGTGGACGTACTCAGCGGCCCGGTTTGGGAGCACTTCAACTTCCAGTTTGGTCCGGGCCGACTCGAGATGAACGAAGCGAGCGTCAACCACAACCTCGACTACCGCAGGGCCGTTGCTCGCCTCATCGACCGAGAGGCCCTGATGGAAGCGATCGGCGGATACACGACGCCTCTGTCGTCGTACGTCGACGCGTTCTCTCCGACGCTCTCTCACCATGCCTGGGACCGCTACCCGTTCGATCCGGACAAGGCCCGCGAGCTCCTTGAGAAGGTGAAGGCCGACGAGGGGATCGAGACCATCACCACGGTGTTCTCGTCGACGAGCAACGGCGACATGCGTGTTCAGATAGCGGAGGCGCTCATCCCGATGTTCGAAGCTGTGGGGATCGAGTACCGCAACGAGCTTCAGGATTCGCAACTCTTCTTCGGGCAGACCCTCGACGACGGCACCTGGGACATGGGGGAGTGGGCGTGGGTCGGCTCCCCCGGCCTCTCGGGTTTGATCGGCATCCACGACATCTTCGACCCAGAAGGACCGCCGCCGGACGGGATGAACTACTACCGGTGGGGGACGGAAGGCTCGTCCGTGGTCAACGAGCACACCGAGCGCTTCGCTGAGATACGGGATCTCATGAACACATCGGTCGACGACCAGGTGTTGAGAACGCTCCTGGCGCAGGCGGAAGAGATCCTCGCCGATCAGATGGTCATCTTGCCGCTTCACGCACGACTCGTTGTTGGTGCCGTCTGGGAAGACGAGATCGTCGGTTGGAAGATGAATCCCTCGCAGGCATCACATACCTGGAACATCGAAGAGTGGTACCGCGCCGACCTCTGATCCGTCGTTTGTGTCTAAGACCACACCTCGTGTGGTTCTAGACACGAACGTCCGGTACGGGAGAGCGATAGCGCTGATAACCTTGCGTTCGTTCTGGAGAGGTGGCCGAGTGGCCGAAGGCGCTCGCCTGCTAAGCGAGTAGGGGGTTACAAGCTCCCTCGAGGGTTCAAATCCCTCCCTCTCCGCCAGTTTCTCTTCCTCCCCTTCAGGGGGAGGTGCCGAGCGTCAGCGAGGCGGAGGGGGTCAAGCGCTTCGCGCGGATGTCTCCGTGCCGTAGTGTTGCCCCATGGACGAGACATTCGACAAGGGGAAGATGACGTCGTCTGTTGAGAACGGCGTCCTGACGATCACCCGCCGTACCTATCGGTCCGGTGACTTCACCCACATCCTCTTCAGCGGCTTCGCCGCTCTGTTCGCTGTCCTCTTCCTCTGGATCGCGATCGCGAACGACACGCTGTTTGACGGCATCTCAGCGCCGATCGTCATCCTCGTCCTGCTCGGCTACGGCTACTTCGGACTCACCCGGATCGTGAACCGGAGGACGGTGACCGTCGGCGATGGCCGCGTCACAGCGAAGGACGGACCGCTCCCACAGTTCGTGCGTTCGGTCGACGCCGACCTTGGCGAGTACGGAAAGGTCGAGGCCCGTTCAGCGATGCGGTTCACGTTCCCGCCGATCAGCAAGTACCGCCTCTACTACGTGGGCGGCGAGATGGCGCCCGACCTGTTCCGACGACTCCCGACCGAAGACGAGGCGAAGTACGTGGTGGCCAGATACCGCGCTTTCACCTCGGGTCGGGACTAGCCCGAAGCCCCGGCCCACTCGTCGATGATGCGGTGCATCGTCGCCATCGGCACCGACCCGGAACCCAACAGGGCGTCGTGGAAGCCGCGGATGTCGAACCGGTCGCCCATGGAATCGATCGCCCGGTTTCTCGCCCGGAAGATCTCCCGCTGACCCGTCTTGTACGCGAGGGCTTGGCCCGGCCATGCGATGTATCTCTCCACCTCGTTGACGATGTTGTTCTCTGCCTGCGGCGAGTTCGCTACCAGGTAGTCGATCGCCTCCTGGCGTGACCAGCCGAGCGCATGGATCCCTGTGTCGACGACGAGCCGACCGGCCCGCCACGAGTCGAACGACAGGATTCCGAACCGCTCGAGATCGCCTGAGTAGAGCCCCATCTCGTCGGCGAGCCGCTCCGAGTACAGGCCCCAGCCCTCATGGAACACCGTGATGAAGGCGTTGCGCCGAAAGTCGGGCACGCCGTCGAGTTCCTGAGCGATCGTCAGTTGCAGATGATGGCCGGGGATCGATTCGTGGAACGCGAGCGTCTCGGACTCGAACCTGGTGCGGGTTGTCGGGGCGGTCGTGTTCACAAAGTACGTCCCGGGCCTCGATCCGTCCTCAGAGGGTGGCAGGTAGAAGGCGAGCGGTGCGTCCTCGGCACCGATCGGCGGCATCTCCGCCATGACGCACGGCGCCTGAGGCAGTCGCCCGAACCATTGGGGAATCGCCGTGCCGGCGCGGTCCATTGCTGACTGGGCAGCGGCGACGATCTCCTTCGTGTCACCGAACCTCGACGCCGGATCGTTGCGGAGATGTTCGTAGATCGTGGCGACGTGACTCGTTCCGAGCACCGACTCGCCGAGTTCGGCGTACTCGACCTCGAGTGCGGCGATGTCGGAGAGCCCTGCGTTGTGGATGTCGAGCGCTGCCAGATCGAGCGACGTGTGCCGTTTGATCGCCCGTGCGTACACCTCGTCCCCGTCGGGGAGCCACACGACTCCGCTGCGCCCCTGCGGGCGAGCCTTCGGCAGCACTTCGTCGGTGATCGCCGCCCGGTAGCGGGCGAACGCAGGACGAACGACCTCGGTGACCTGCTCTGCGAGACGTCCCCGCCATGCCGCGACCTGCTCCTCATCCCACGCCGCTGGTGCCAGGAGGTTCACGAATGCGTCGGTCTCGATCGGGGACGCGAGGTACCCATCGAGCTGCGCGACCGTCTTCTCGGCCCCGACCTGCGGCGGGGTGCGGTCCCGGGCGAGGCCCTGGCGGAGTCGGCCGATCGCCTGGTCGATCATCCGGCCCATCTTCGACCACTTCTCGACGGCAGCCTCGGCGTGTTCCGGCTCCGTGATCGGGATCTGTCCGGCAAGCTGCTGGAACACGACCTGAACGCCGTTGAACGGGTCAACCGCGAACTCGGCCATCCGAGACCGGAGGTCTTCGGCTTTCGTCGACGCTTCGAAGATGAGCACCTCGCGGCTGACGCGCTCGTCGGGAGTGAGGCTCGCGACGTCGACGGCCTGGGCGGCCACCGCGATCCGCTCAAGCGTGTCGATGTGCTCGTCCTCGGCCTGGCGGGAGAGATCCTCGAGTTCTGCGTCGTAGTCGTGGAACCCTCGCAGGGAAGCCGATGTCGGCTCCGTGCGGAGGGTGAACGCCCAGTATTCGTCGCCGAGGCGCTTCAGGTCATCGTTCACACCGACGCTGCCCACTCCGCGACGAGCCGGTCGAGGGTGTCGAGTGGGACGCCGCCGGGGAGGAGCACAGCGTCATGGAATCCCTTGATGTCGAAGCGGTCTCCGAGCCGGGCCTCGGCATCGGCACGCATGCGCTGGATCTCCAATCGGCCGATCATGTACGACAGGGCCTGGCCCGGCATCGACGCGATGTACCGGTCGATCTCCTCGGTGATCGTATGGAGCGTCATCGGTGAGTTCTCGGCCAGGTAGTCGATGGCCTTCTGGCGCGACCAGCCGAGGCCGTGCATGCCGGTGTCGACGACGAGCCGCCCGGCGCGCATCGAGTCGGCCGACAGCATCCCCATCCGGTCGAGCTGGGACCCGTAGAGGCCCATTTCGTCGACGAGGCGCTCCGTGTAGAGCGCCCAACCCTCGCCGTAGGCAACGACGTGCCCGTGGCGCCGGAAGGCAGGGACCGCATCGCCGAGCTCCTGGGCGATGGCGAGCTGGAGGTGGTGCCCGGGGATGCCCTCGTGGAACGCCGTTGCCTCGACCTCGAACGTGCCCCACGACGTCGGGTCGGCGGTGTTCATGAAGAACATGCCCGGCCGGGTGCCGTCCTCGGCCGGCGGGAAATAGAAGGCCTGTGCGCCGGAGTCGATCTCGCCGACGAGGCAGTCCGCCTTCGGGAGACGGCCGAACCAATCGCCCATTGCGGCGCGTGCCTTCTCGAAGGCGTTCTCGGCCGCTGCCCGGACGCCCTCACCGGTCGTGTGGTGCAGCTCCGGGTCATCACGCAGACGGGCGAAAATCTCTTGGAGGTCGCTGGTGCCGAGCGCCTCGGATCCGAGCTCGCGGTACTGGTCGGCGAGGCGAGCGATCTGACTGAGGCCGACCTGGTGGATCTCGCCGGCTTGCATCGGCAGCGTCGTGTACCGGTGGATGGAGCGGGCGTAGACGAGGTCGCCGTCGGGGAGCCAGTGCAGCCCCTCCTTGCCCTCCGGTCGAGCGACGGGGCGGACTTCGTCCCGAAGTGCGTCACGCTGACGCTCGACCGCCGGGCGGACGTGATCCCGCACGACGTCGGCGAGTGCCGTCTTCCACGCCACGGTCTGCTCCGCGGAGAAACCCGCAGGGTTCTGCGTGTTGAGGAGCGGATCTTCATCGACAGAGAGGGCGAGCCACTCGTCGAGCTGAGTGATGACTCCGTCGACGGCGAACCCGGCGGGCGTCCGGTTCGAGCCGATGCCCTGCCGGTACCGCTCGGTCATCTGGTCGAAGACCCGACCGATCCCTTTGTACTTCTCGACCATCGCGTCCGCGACATCGGCGTCGGGGACGGAGAGCATCGGGGGGAGGATCTTCGGGTACACCTGGAGGCCGAAGATCGGGTCGACGGCGAACTCTGCCATGTGCATTTCTTGAAGAGCGGCTCTCGTCTCCGTCTCGAACATGAGCACCTCGCGGGTGAGGGCGTCGTTGGCCGAGAGCCGCGACGGATCGATCGCCCGTGCGCGCGCTTCGAACTCGCGCAGCTTCGCGACGTTGGCATCCTCGGCCTCGCGACTCGCGTCCTCGAACCGGTCGGCGTAGCGGTAGTCGCCGCGCATGTGAGCTTCGGTGGGTTCCGTTTCAGAGAGGTGCTCGAAGTACTCGTCGGCGAGCAGACGGATGTCGGAGGATTCCACGGTGGTCCTTTCGTGGTGCGGCTTTCCGTAGAGCGGATCGCGGGCTACCTTATTCAGCACCGGCGCCCGTAGCTCAATTTGGATAGAGCGCCTGACTACGGATCAGGAGGTTGGGGGTTCGAGTCCCTCCGGGCGTGCCA
>JBDLHX010000056.1:0-15468 GCA_039715165.1 Actinomycetota bacterium | reverse complement strand
GGTGGTGCATATCAACCGGTAGGGGGCATCCACTTCGTTACAGTTGTGCCTCCGAATGTGGGCCAGCGCCCCACTTTCGACCCTGAATCGTCGCTCCTGGGGGAATCGACCACGCTGATGGTCGCCCGGAGCGCTTGCCACCCCACCGCTGTACCGAAGTGGATACGTCTCTCACCGGTTATGGGTGGGGGCTGTGTGTGACTTTGGCCGTTGCCCGATTGCGTGATTCGGGTGTCATGCGGCGACGTGCAGCCGGAGGGCATGTTTGATTTCGTGCATTCGCACGATGCGAACCACGAAGGGGGGAAGCAGAGCCATGACCTCGTCGATGAGAACTACTTCCGGTTCTTCCACGGTGAAACTGCGGCTTTCGAGTTCCACAACGCCCTGACCTGCGGCTTGCAAGTTACGCAACCAATCGGTCTCCGTGCCGTAGGGCAACGGGACGATGATGGTGTCCTCCGATCTGTGTGCGGTGAGGGGTGTCGCGTAGGGCTTTCCCGACCGTCTACCGACGTGATGAAGCAATGCGTTGCGTGCAGAACGGCCACTGAAGAAGCGGACCATCACCGGATTGGTCACGTGTTTGTGATAGCTCGTCAACCATCCGAGCACCCGAGGGTTTCTGCCCTTGAACGCCCACTGCGTCAACGCCGTTTCGAAGATCTCCTCGATGATGACGACCCCGACGACCACACCGACAGCCGCTGCCATCACCTTGGCGAGTCTGTGCATCGCACACCTCCGTCACGCCTCGGGGCTCGTAGTTGTGATCCACCTTGAATTGTCTCGCTGCCTGAGTCGAGCGTCAACCCACACGCATCGAGGCACTTATGGAATCCTCGGTGTGTGCGTTCGTGGTGCTGGTGATGTGCTTCGGCACGGTCCGCTACCAGCGAGCTATGAGCCGGAATCCTCTGGTCGACCAGGTGAGAGCAGCGCATTGTGCGATCGCGACACTGGCCAGTGACAAGGAACCCTGATGACGCAAACGGCTCTCCTGCGACGGTTCACCCCCCTGGCGGCGCTGGTTCTGTTGATCGCCGCGTGCAGCGGCACTGAAGCAGCTCGTCCAGACACGACGTTGGTCGAGTCGACGAGCACGACACAGGTAGCAACGACGACCGAAGCGACGACAACGACCTCTCCCGCCACGACGACGACCGCGCTCTCCTCGACGACCACGGTGGCGTCGTCCAGCTTCGAGGTGACAGTCGTCGAAGACGTTCCTTACCTCGAGATGGATGGTCACGAATACGTCACCGACGTGTATGTCCCGGATGGAGAGGGCCCTTGGCCGGTGGTCGTCGCCTTCCACGCAGGTGCGATGTTCAACTGGTCGCCGTACATAGCCGTGGTGGCAAAGGCTGCGGCCGAGGCAGGAATGGTCGTGTTCGCACCGAACTGGGTTGCGGAGTGGCCGGATCCGTACGTCATAGGGATGGAAGAGATGGAGTCGTGGGATCCCGTGTTCCGATGCGCCCTGGCGTTCGCCCACCAAGAAGCCCCCATGTACGGAGGAGACCCGAACCGCACCGTCGTCTACGGGACCTCAGCCGGTGTTCACCCCGCTGCCCAT
Source organism: Actinomycetota bacterium (assembly GCA_039715165.1). GTDB lineage: Bacteria > Actinomycetota > Acidimicrobiia > Spongiisociales > UBA5794 > JAHEEL01. Next base: position 13,889 of record JBDLHX010000056.1, on the reverse strand, counting down.
CTTGTGCTCGATCCAACTCCCGACCTGGCATCGGGATGCTCGGCGCAGACACCGCCCGTGGCGCCAATCGGTGCCGTTCTCGGCGACGGCGAGTACTTCTTGCACACCACGTTCTACGACGCCGCATTCGACACCGATCCCAAAGGGGTGCAGACGATCGTGCAAGCGATTGTCGATCCGGCATCGTGGCCGACCGACCTGTCTGCGCGGTTCCGTTTCTGGGTCGCCGAGAGAGGCACCCTCCCACGAACGTTTGACGATCCGTGGGATGACGATGGCTGGTTCGCTCAACGCGATCCCGACGGCACGATCCGAGAAGACCTCGACGAGTTGGGCGAACTCGACGATGGGATCATCAGCTTCATCGACGAGGGCTTCCTCCTCGCCACCCGGCTGCAGCAAGCAGGCGTCGACGTAACCATCGACATCCACCCCGGAGGCCACACCACGAGTGACAAGATCCCCGAACTCGTCGCCTACCTCCTCGACGCAGCCGGACCCGAATAGTCCCAACCAAATACCGCCAGAGCATCGCCCATCGCAGCACATCCGCACGCTCCGCGCAGCCATGGTCACGCCGCACCGGTCACCGGATCTGCGTGGGTGGTCACAGATCAAGGAGACAGCTACGAGCTGTCAGGACGATCGATCGCGGGCGTCGGGAGGTGGCGTGGAGGTCTTGCGGCTCTGAGGTGGCTCAGGTGGGCACCGGTTTCACAGTTTGTGCTCACCGTACGCGAGCCAGTACCTCTTGCAGTAGCCCTCTGCCATTGGCATGTCGTGATTGGTGACTATGCGAAGGAGTTCTCCGGTGGGGCGGCCTAGCGCCTACCTACCCGGTGATCCGATCGGTGGCACGAGGCGTGCGGATGTCGATCTGGGCGGTCGAGCACGGCTACTCTCGAGCGCCGTGCAGATAGCGATTGTGTTGTATCCGGGGCTTACGACGCTCGATGCGATCGGACCGTATGAGGTGCTCAGGTTCCTCCCCGACGCTGAGATTCGCTTCGTTGCACGCGAGCCGGGACCAATCGTCACCGACAGTGGTGTGTTGGTGTTGGGCGCGACCCATTCGTTTGATGAGACGCCGTCGCCGGACATCGTTCTGGTTCCGGGCTCTGAGGCCGAGACGGTCACGGCGATGGCCGACGGGAAGCTGATCGAGTGGCTTCGCCGGGTCCACGAAACGACGACCTACACGCTGTCGGTCTGTTCCGGCGCGTTGGTGCTCGCCGCTGCGGGAATCCTCGAAGGGAAGCCTGCGACAACGCACTGGATCGCACAGGGGCAGCTCGGAGGGTTCGGCGCGGAGGCTCGCCGCGATGAGCGGATCGTCCGATCGGGGAAGGTGATTACCGCTGCCGGGGTCTCTGCCGGTATCGACCTCGGTCTCCATGTCGTTGCCGAGGTTGCTGGCCCTGAGCGTGCTCAGATCATCCAGTTGCTCATCGAATACGATCCCCAACCGCCCTACGACTCGGGTCACCCGTCGAAGGCGTCGCCGGAAGTCTTCGAAGCGGCCCGAGCCGAGATGCTCGAACGGAGCCGGAACCGCCGCAACGCCGTATCGCTCCCCAAGGTGCTGTGGCGCCGAACCCTTGACCGCATACGCAAGGACTGAACCAGCGCGACCCTTCGCAGATGTCAGGATATGTGCGCGGAATCCTCCCCGCCGTGGAGTGTCTGTTGATAGGCTGATTGTGTGGGTGCCCGTCAGCAGTCGGACCGCTATTAGCTATAGGCAACCGCACCAGAACGGGGGGTGAGTACCTCGATCGCACGATCCGCGCTGACGTGTGAATGCCCCTTGAGTCACTCTGGAAGGGGTTCGTGGACACCCGCGGAGCCTGGACCGGTCCGCTCAGCGACGCACCTGCGTCTGGGGACCGCGCACCAGATCAGAGACATGTGAGGAGGTATTGAGATGGAGTTGCTGGCTTGGCGAGTGCGGATCGCGGTTCTTTGGATTGTCATCGCTGTGAGTATGTCCGCACACATGCTGCTGGAGGTGCTTCTGCCGGGCACGCTCGGCGACCTGCTGGAGGGGCGAATCGAAGACGCGGAGATAGCCGCCTGGATGGTGGTCATGTTCGCTCTGTTCTGGCTCGTTCCGTTGGTGATGGCGTTCGTCACGCTGGTCCTGCGAGATCGTCCGAACCGGTACGCCAACGCGGGTGTCGGCGTGATCGTCACCGCCATGTGGGTCTGGGGTCTGATCGGGCATCTCGTCGCCAATAAGGAGATGTCCGCCGGCGTGTCCCTTACCACTGCCGTCACGGTTGCCGCCGGTCTGGCGATCTTGTGGCATGTGTGGAAGTGGCCCGAGGTGAATCGCTAGGAACGGTCTGTCGAGGCGTCACTCCGATTCCGGACGCAACCGTAGTGGTCCGGATCAGGTGTACCCGGCCAGGATTCGGGCGTGTTCTGCGTGCCCGGAACCGGTGATATGCACGGTCTGCTCACGCCGCCCCTGAGGCCCAGTGGTCCGCATTTGGTCCGGCGAGGTAGGGCGAATCGGAGCGGGAGCGCGGCGGCCCGCAAGCACGAAGCCCTTGTTGTGGATGGGTATCGGGTGGCGAATCGCTGTATGCCTGGAACCATCAAACGGGCTCATAGCCTGAGGGCCGAATGGGCGGCAGCTGTCCACTGTTGCTGAAGGCAATCACCTTCAAGCGATCTTCGCTTCCGACGGCGCCGCCTCACATGCGTCTGGCCTCTCGGTCACGTTGGGAGCCAATCTGGGAGCCAATAGCTCTGGACGGCTGTGGACGGGTGTGGACGCCTGTGGACTGGGAGGCCTTCTGTTCCTGGCTGTGTGGACGGCTGTGGACGCCTGTGGACACCCCTTGGAGATCTACGGATCAGGAGGTGAGCGGTCACACGCAAACCCCACAAGAACCCCACACGCCACCGAGAAACGACGCGAAATGACGAACAACCGTGAGCAACGAAACTGTTGCCACGCAGGCTTTCTGGCGAAACGCTAGGTCGGGGCGCAGCCCCAATCAGTTTCAACACGGCAGAGGTCACTGGTTCAATCCCAGTAGCGCCCACCACGAGGGCTTCGTATCGGGGGGTTCAGGACGGTCCGGTCTTGGACCAGCTCGGCGTCTTCGACCGGTAGCCGCGTCGCAGCAGCTCCTCCATCGCTGCTGCGTTGCGCCGGACTGCTCTCCCATTGGGCTGGCTTCCGTTGCCGTTGTTCGAAATCGGCGAGACCGCCGTCGTGAAGGTCCGATCGAACTCTCCGAGCAGCTCCTCATCCGTCAAGATGCGGACCGGGAGTTCCTGAACGCTTCGGGTACCCATAGTTCCTCCATCTGTGGGCATTCCATACGCGTCGGCATCGGAATCGGCACCCTTGAGCCGGTCTCCGGATGCGAACGAGGCGACGATAGGGGAGAGGGCCGGAGGATCCTGGGATTATTGGGAGAGGGGCACCCCCCGCCGCTGTGCCCCTCCCGGGTCGCGACTGGGCCTAGATGTACCCGAGTTCGGTCCCGATCGTCGTGTACAGGGACATGTTGCTCATCAGCTGCTCGCCTGTGACCATGATCTCCACATCGAAGCCTTCGACGGTGAAGACCGCTTCGTCGAGCATGTGGCGGACGTCGTCCATCTGGAGGATCTCGACTGCGATCTCGACCGTCTCGCACTTCACGATGAAGAACCCACCGCTGACGAGGTGGTGGAAGACCTCGGGCTCGGCGCACTTACCCTCCGCAGCGAGCTTGCCGTAGATGGTGAGTGCGTCGGCGAAGACCTCCATGGCTTTCGCTTCGCGGCCTGCCATCGGATGCTCGTAGCTGATCTTGAGCGCTGTATTCCACGTCATATTTCACCTCCCTCCGCGTGGAGGCGCTACCCCTCAAGTCATAGCAGACGGGGGCGTTCGCCGGAGACGAATGCACACGCGCGGCACACCCCGGTGCCTACGAAGAGAAGCCCAGCCGAACCCGCGATGGGGGCCGGCTACGCGGAGAGCCGAGCGTCTTGCTCCGAAACCGTGACCGACGGTTCCTCATTGCGGAGATCGACTTCGACCTTCTCCATGGCCTCGATGGCGTGATGAGCACAGAGGTACTCGCCGTCGAGATCAACGACGGCGATGCCATCGCAGATGTGACAGACGAACCCGGTTGCGTGTTGTGTTGTGATGCCTTCCATGACAAGAACAGGATGGCGCACTTGAACGCCGTCGTACAGAAGGATTCGCGAGGGTGACGGGCGGACTAGTGCGCCTCCGCCGGTCAGAGTGGAAGGTACGCGGGTCGGGTTGTCAGGTCGTGACGGATTCGGCCTGTTCGAGTTGGCCCGTCTCTTCCCACTCGGTGCAGAGGCCATGCATGTCGCCGTCGAGATCGACGTAGTTCTCCGGCAGCGAGCACCGGTCGTACGTGTCCTTGTCCGGCCACCGTTCAAGGACAACGTGAGAGCCGTCCGACTGCACGAAGAGCTCAGATCCGAGACTCCCGCAGTGGTCGCGCTTCGCTTCGGCAATCGTCCTCCAGCAGACGGAGAACGCCTGGCGCTGGTCGGGGCGTACGCGGATCCGATAGGTGACGGCGAACATCAGAACCTCCTCGCATCGAACCCTAGACGCGCAAGCCTCGCGGGTCGATAGCGGATCAGGTGCCCGGCACCGATTTGATGTCCGGTAGACCCCGGTACTGCTCGGCGTAGTCGATGCCGTAGCCGACGACGAACCCCTGAGGGATCCACAGGCCCATGTAGTCGGATGGGGTGGCGCCCTCTCTGACGAGCAGAGAACAGGTCTTCACTTCTCCGGGACGGCCGGCCCTCACTCGATCGCTGACGAACTCGAGCGTCAGGCCGGTGTCGAGGATGTCCTCGACGAGAATGACGGTGCGCCCTGTCACGTCGTGCTCGATGTCCTTCGTGATCTCAACGGCACCCGACGAGACCGTTCCCTTTCCGTAGGACCGCGCCCGGATGAAGTCGATCTCCACGGGAATCGACATCGCTCGGACCAGATCGGCGAGGAAGACGAACGATCCGGTGAGGATGCCGACCATGAGCGGCGTGTCCTCGGAGTAGTCGGCCGAGATCTCGCCTGCGACACGCTCGACGGCGGTCGCGATCTCTTCTGTGCTGAAGCGGGATTCGAGTTCCATGTGTGAATCCTACGACACGGAACTCGACCCATGCGATACGATGCGATCGGGGAGTAGGAGGAGTGCGAATGAGTCAGTACGAGCTCGTGGAATTCGTTGAACCTGCGTTCCGTGAAGGGGGCATGTTCGCCGGCACCCAGGAGCGGGTTCTCGACTTGTTCAACACCGAAGCAGCGGCGATCGACGCCGGTCGGAAGGCGTGGTCCACCTTCCGTGCGTCGGGGAGCCAGGATGTGGCGTGGTGGGTCGTGCGCGCACCCGGTGAGACGCTCGCACGATGGATCGCGGACGGTGGTAGCCCGGTCGAACGAGTGCTCGATCTGAGGACGAACACGCTCGTCGAACTCAAGTAGCGAGGAGCCGATCTCTCTACGACGTCGGCAGCGCTCGCCCGTGACGCTGGTTGAGGTCTGAAAGCTCGTCGAACCAACGATCGTCCTCGAGCTGACTCGCCGAGACTCTCCACTGCCAGTTCGCGTCGGTCGTGCCCGGGATGTTCATGCGGCCTGGCGAACCGAGCCGGAGGAGATCCTGGAGTGGGGCGATGGCGAACATCGCACGTGAGCCCCACAACGCCTCGAGGAACGCGGCGACGGGATCCGCCGGGTCGACCGACAAGTAACGCCCGGCGAACTCGCGCTCGGCCTCCGGCGCAGACTCCCACCAACCGAGGGTGGTGTCGTTGTCGTGCGTGCCCGTGTATGCGATGGTCTCAACGGGGTAGTTGTGTGGGAGAAATGGGTTGGTGTCGTCGGATGAGAACGCGAACGCCAGAACCCTCATGCCGGGGAATCCGACTCGCTCGAGCAGTTCGGGGACCTTGTCGGAGAGGTCTCCGAGGTCTTCGGCGATGATCGGCAGATCTCCGAGACGCTCCCGGACGGCGTCGAAGAGTGCGACGCCGGGTCCGTCATGCCACGCCCCGTCGATTGCGGTCTCTGCGTCCGCCGGGATCTCCCAGTAATCGGCGAAGCCACGGAAGTGGTCGATCCTCGCGATGTCGGCGATCTCGAATGTGGATCGCAGCCGCTCCGCCCACCACGCGTAGCCGGTCTCCGCATGATGGTCCCAGTCGTAGAGCGGGTTGCCCCACAGCTGCCCCGTCTCTGAGAAGTAGTCGGGCGGGACGCCGGCTACCACCGTGGGCCGGTGCTTGGCGTCGAGCCGGAACCGCTCCGGCGAGGCCCATACGTCGGCAGAATCCCCCGCCACGAAGATGGGCACGTCTCCGATGATGCGCACGCCTCGGTCGGCCGCGTGCCGGTGGAGGTCGTCCCACTGTTGGAAGAAGAGGAACTGCGAGAAACGGATCCGTTCGATCGTTCCCGAGAGCCGGTTTCGAACCTCCGCGAGGGCTCCGGTCTCGCGCAGTCGAAGCGCCTCCGGCCAGTCCTGCCAGCTCCCACCACCCTGGTCGATCTTGATGGCCATGAAGAGCGCATAGTCGTCGAGCCAGTTCTGCTGCGTCCGGAACCGGTCGAACGCGTCCCCGAGGTCGGAGTCCCCACCTCCACGGGAGAACGTGTCGTGCGCCTCGGCGAGGAGACGCCGCTTCCACGGGATCACGCTGCCGTAGTCGACGTGGTCGTCCGGGAATGCCGGCGTTCCCGGGTCGTCGATGAGTTCGTTCGCGACGAGCAGCTCGGGAGAGACGAGATTGACGTTGCCCGCGAACGCCGAGAAGCACTGATACGGGGAATCCCCGTATCCGGTCGGACCGACGGGGAGGATCTGCCAGAGACCTGTCTCGGTGTCCGCCAGGCGGTCGACCCAACGGTGCGCTGCGCTGCCGAGATCGCCGACGCCGTACCGGCCGGGGAGAGAGGTGGGATGTAGGATGACGCCGGATGACCGGTCGTCGCTGCGGAGGCCTTGCATGGCGCATATTGTGCGCGCGCTGTGGCCGCTCTGAATCTTGGAGGCGTGGTGGACGCAATCCCGTATCTCGTATTGGCAAACGCTCGGAAGCTTCGCGACGAGCCTGCGCTGCTCCGCCGCGCCGGAGGGGAGTGGCACGCGACGACGTGGGGGGAGTATGGATCGGCCGTTCGGCGAACGGCGAGGGCGCTCATCGCGTCCGGGATCCAGCCGGGGGACCGTGTCGCGATCCTCTCCTACAACACGCCGGAATGGGTGATCTTCGACGTCGCTGCCATGGCGGTCGGCGCGGTCCCGGTGGGCGTCTACTTCGGGAGCTCACAGGCACAGATCGCCGATCTCGTCGAACGGTCGGCGGCGCGGATCGTCCTCGCCCAAACGGCGGCCCACGTCGACAAGATCGACGTAACTCGACACGCAGCGCTCGATCTCGTTGTCGGTGTCGACGCCGCACCAGGCGAAGCGATCTCCTGGGAAGACTTCCTGAAGAGGGGTGATGACGAACTGGATCGGGAGCTCGACGAGCGACTCGCCGCTCTTCAACCGGACGATCCCGCCACAATCATCTTCACCGCCGCCGGCCACGGCAACGCCGTCGGCGTCGTCCTCACTCACGACAACCTGTACTTCGCTGCGTGGTCCTCGATCGAACTTTCGGGTGCCGCCCAGGGCGACAGCGTCCTCTCATACCTCCCGCTGAGTCACATCGCCGAGCAAATCTTCACCATCCTCGCCCCGGCGTACGTCGGATACCGGGTCGCCTTTGCACAGTCGATCGGCCGCATCCGCGTCGACCTGCCCGAGATCCGGCCGACCATCTTCTTCGGCGTACCGCTCGTGTGGAACGGGTTCGCAAACGCCGCGAGGAAGCAGATCGCCCGACTCGAGGGCGTCGAGCGCCGCGTTGCCGAGTGGTCGATGGCGGTGACGCGCAGGAGCATCGCGAAGCGCGATCGCAAGGGTCGTCCGGGGGTGTTCGGCCGTGTCTCCGAGTGGATCGCCCGGCGCATCTTCGTCGAGCGGGCGCTGGCGGCGATGGGCCTTGACAGGACGATCATTGCGTACAGCGGCGCCGCGTCCGCGGACCCCGAAATGCTCGGGTTCTTCGCCGGGCTCGGCCTCCCGGTCCGCCAGGTGTGGGGGTTGTCGGAGGCGACGGGACCGTCGGTCATCACGCGTCGAGGCGCGGAGCGGTACGGGACGGTCGGTACCCCAATGCCCGGCGTAGAGATCTCCCTTGCCGATGACGGGGAGGTGCTCATCCGGGGGAGAAGCGTCTTCGCAGGGTATCTCGACGATCCCATCGCCACGGAGAAGGCGTTGCGTGACGGATGGCTCCACACGGGGGATATCGGCTCGATCGGGCCGGACGGTCTGCTCTCGATCACGGGTCGGAAGAAGGACATCGTCATCACATCGGGCGGGAAGAACGTCTGCCCGCGGGCGATCGAGGTGCTCCTCGAGCGGGATCCGTCCATCATCGACGCCGTTGTCGTCGGTGATGGGAGGGATCAACTCGGGGTGCTGATCTCCCCCGATGGCTCGGCTGGGGCGGACACGAGCGAGCGCCGCGCTCGAGCCGAGAAGGCCGTCGCTCGCGTCAACGAGCAATTCGCGCGAGCCGAGCAGGTCCGGAAGGTGGGGTTCCTCTCGCGACCGCTCTCGGTCGAGGAGGGGGAGCGCTCAGATGGGGGCGAGCTCCGTCGGTTCGTCGTCGTGGACCACTTCGCCGGGGAGATCGAAGACCTGTACAGCTAGCAGGAGACCCCCCGGTAGCATCCGCGTTCTCATGACCGACACGACTGAAACCGTCATCGACATCACCGAAGAGGCACTCGGCAAGATCCTCGAACTCCGCGAGGCTGAGGAGCTTGCCGACCTACACCTTGCGCTCCGCATCAGCGGGGTTGGGGCGAATGGCTATGTCTACGAGACGGCGTTCCTTCGCGGCGACGATGTCGTTCCGATCGATCACGTCGAGCGGCACGGCGACCTGGCGGTGGCGATCTCGGCGAGTTCGGTTGAGGACCTGCGCGGGGCCGTTCTCGACCTCTCGAGCGTCGGTCCGACGGCCGGGCTCGTCATCCGCAATCCGAATACGCCGAGTCCGGGACTCGGTCTCGGAGGCGAGATCGAGCTCACGGGGACCCCGGAGGAGAAGGTCCGACAACTCCTGGCCGAGCAGATCAACCCGGCGATTGCATCGCACGGGGGCATCGCGAACCTCGTCGCGGTCGAAGGGTCACGAGCGATGCTGGAACTCGGCGGAGGATGCCAGGGATGTGGCCTGGCGGCCGTGACCCTTCAAGACGGGATCGAACGGGCGATCCTGGAGAACATCCCTGAGATCACTGAGGTCGTTGACGTGACCGACCACTCCCTCGGAGCGAATCCCTACTTCTAGGGGATGGCGGGAGCGGTGCCGATTGGGCGTCGATCCGGGCGGGCAGTCGAGCGTCGGGACCGCCCCCGCCAATTCTCGTCAAACCGTCTCGAGTTCGGACTCCTGGTCTGAGATAGCGCTGTCACTGTTTTCTTCGGCTTCGGTTTCGGCGTAGCCCTTTCGAAGTCCGGCCACTGCTGCCATCGCACCCTTCCCCGGCTCCGCACCGATGCGTGGGAGCTTCGCCGAGCGCCGCGAGTAGAACGAACGCCTGATGGCCGCGACGTCGCGGGGCTGATCGTCGTTCGGTAGGGCGGCTGCGGGTTCGTCGTTCGAATCGTCGTTCTCGTGCGTGGGTTCGGTTGCGGCGGGTGTGGGCTCTGCTGGGACGGTGTCGGTAACGACGATCTCGATGTGCTCTTCCACCAGCGGCGGCGGTGTTGGAGCGTCATCAGCATCGTTGTCTGCGAACTCGTGTTCGTTCGACGGGGGAGGGCCGTCGTCCTCGATCTCGGGGATCGCCCGCTTTGCTTCCGGAGGCGCGATCCGGCTTCTCAAATGGCTCTCCATGTCGGCGATCACAGTCTGCATCTCAGCGATCCGGTCTTCGAGCTCCCGCTCTCGATCGCTGTGCTGGGCAACGGGTTCGGGGGCCGGCTCCACGGTGCGAGACATCGCAGCCACTTCTGCCATGGCCTCGTTGACGATGCTCTCAGCTTCCGCGCGGGCCTCGGTGACCAGTTGGAATGCCTGCATTCGGGCGTCGGTTATGACCGCGTCGCCGGCCTTCCGCCCCTCCCTGCGAAGCGCGTCCGCCTGCTCTTGTGCAGCGGCGAGCATCGTGTCTTTCGTTTCGGTGGCGGCGAGGATCGTGAGGTGGACCGCTTCCTCGTGGCTTCGGAGATCCTCGACCTCGCTCTGCATCGAAACGATCTGCGCGGCGGCTTCGTCGAGGGTCGCGTCGTTCTGGGCCGCGATCTCTTCCAGGTGTTGCTCGACGGCTGCCGGGTCATACCCGCGCTTCACGAGTGAAAAGCGGTCATGCTTCGAATTCTTACGCATGGTCGAGCCCCCGAAGGTCTGCTTCCGGGTGCCCACTATCTCCACCGACTGCCCACGGAAAGTGTATCACCGACTACGAACGGTAGTCAACTAGTCATTTGGTGCGTGGTCCCGGTGGTCACTGCCCGCGGGATACGGCCTGGACGAGGCGGAGGTCCTCGAGCGCTTCTTCGATGTCGCTGAGAAATTCCCGCCGTTCGTCGCCATCGCCGTCGGTGAGGAGACCGGCGTTGTCCGCCAGTGCCACACCGGAGGCGAACAGCTCCGTGGAAAGTGACTCGGGCGTGCTGATCCGCCCCTGAGCGGCTTGCTGATGTCCGAGGCGCAGCGATCGCTGTCGGATCGTCTTGACGTCGAGCGTTTCGCCCGGTTCGGCGGCGGCGATCACCGTCGCCACGATGCGGTAGGCCTCGAGGAAGGGAACGAGAACGGCCTGGCTCGTTGCCGGCGCGAGCGTGTCGAGAACGCCTGCGAGGTCCCCGTTGTTGACGCGGTCGATGCCGTCCGGGCACTCGAGGAGGAGCTCCTCCATGATCGACTCGCGGAATCCGTCGCGACTCTCGAAGAAGAAGTCGAACTTCAGGATTGCGCGCCAGCCGAAGGCCCGCGCGAGCAGCTCGTCCATGCCGCTCGAACCGTCACGGAGCATGCCGGCGACGGCGGCTTCGACGATCGAGCCGTTGACGAAGAAGTGGATGATGGTGTTGCGGTAGTAGGCGGCCGCGAGGTGCTGGTCCTTCTCGATCACGTAGACCGTCTCGGAGAGGCCGTCCACCCGTGACACAACCTTGCTTGTGACGAGTTCCTCGAGTGCAGCCCTCACGGCTTCCGGTGTGACGGGGGTCAGCGGAACGGTCGTCGGGAGGTCGCGCTCGCGCACGTAGTCGATGAACGGCTCGAGTACCTCGACGGTCTCGTCGACCGTGAGGCCCTGGTCGGGCCTGCTCAACAGAGCAAGGGTGACGAGGCTGATCGGCGTAATCGGGGTGACGTCGTTGATCCGGTTCGAGATCTCAAAGGCCATCTTCGGGACGATGTAGCGACCCCGTTCGGTGGTGAGGTCGGTGCCGTGGTCGAGCGTGTCGCTGAGTGCAAGCGGCTCGCCGAACCGCACGTGGATCGCCCCGTACCTGCGGCGGAGGTTGCCGATGGTCCGAACCGCCCAGGCGAAGCTCTCCTTGTCCTTCGCGCCTCCAAGCTGCTCCGACGCGTAGGAACTGAGGTCGGAGATCTGGTCGTAGGCGATCGAGACCGGGATGAAGACCACCTCGTCCACGATGCCCCGGAGGTAGGTATCGACGACGTAGGAGAGCATTCCGAGCATCGGAGGCCGCAGCTTCCCCGTCCGGGACCGTCCGCCCTCTTGAAACCACTCCAGCGGGAATCGCTTCTCGAGGAGGTAGTCGATGTACTGGCGGAGCACGAACTTGTACGGCTCGTTGTCCTTGAACTGCCGCCGGATGAAGAAGATCCCGGAACGGCGTAGGAGCGGGCCGAGCGGGAAGAAGTTCATGTTGACCCCGCCGGCAGTGTGGTTCGGCGGGAATTCGTTCTGATAGAGGACGTAGTGCAGAACGAGGTGGTCGGCGTTCGACTTGTGTGACGGCAGGAACACGAGAGGGTGCTCTTCGCCGATCTGGTAGAGCTCCCGGAGGTCCTCGACCGAATACTCGACACGGTGGTAGCCGAGGCTGAGCACCCATGTCATGAAGCCGGTGACGACGTCGATCGCGTAGGGCGTGTGTGTCGCAGCGATCTCCTTGAGATAACGGGAGGTCTTGCGCTGAACCTGGCTGAGTGGAACCTCCTGGTTCATCGCTAGGCGAGCGACGCCTCGCTGGAAGCCGCGCGACCAGAACAGATCCTCCCGCAGGAACTTCGGCACCTTGTAGCGGGCGCCTCGCAGTGCCCGTTCGGCACGCTCGAGGGCCAGCCACGCCTTCAGAGCGACGAACTCGGCGAGCGAGGTCCCTTCGGCCGGGCCGCGACCCGTCGGATCACGCCATCGATCCTCCAGGTCCGACTTCGTACCCGGCTCGGCGACGACGATCCGGATGCGGTCGGCCTTGAACGTCCTCAGCAGGCGCTGGCGCAGGAGGCGGGGCTCACGCGGATCGCCGAAGACGAGTACGTCACGCAGGGAGACCCTGCGTTGGCCGTCGCGTTCTTGTGCAAGCCAGGCGACGCGCACGGGAACCATGATCGGGTTGTCGTCTTGTGCGAGTCGGGCTTCGAGGCGGGGGTCGCTTCTGCGTCTGCCGCGTCGTTGACGGCCTGCGGGAATCTCGGCGATGTCGATCTCGGCGCCTTCGGGGCGCACGCGCTCGATCCAGCCGCGGATGATCTCCTTCTCGATCGGCGTGTCGGCGTCGATGAGGAGCAGCACCGGATCCTCCGCGTCGATGGGCCACTCAGGCTCGTCGACAAGCGAAGGATCCAAGTGCACAGGCATCAGTTGCGGCTACTCGTCGTCTGGCCCGAGACCGGGGACGACGCCCTTCGCCTTGTCCCAGAGGTCTCCGGCGATTCCGGTAGCGGTTCCAGCGGCCGTACCGGCGGCGCCGGTGGCCTTGCCCGCAGCAGACGACGCGGCATCACCCGCTCCGCCCAAGAAGCCGCTGAGCTGGTTGACCATGTCCTCAGGGAGCTTCTCCTTCACCCACTCGGTGACGACGGCGACGATCTCCTTCGCCTTCTCCGCGCTGACTCCGGTCTTCTCAGTGATCTGGGCGATCAACTCTTCCACGGACCCTCCTTGTTTCGCGGGATTCGAGTGTACCGCGCGGGTTCCGGCCTGGTTCTGGTCAGTCCCAGCCGAGTTCGTGGAGGCGCTCGTCATCGATGCCGAGGTGGTGGGCGATCTCGTGGAGGACCGTGACACGGATCTCGGCCCTGAGCTCATCGTCTGGGAGGCCGAGTTCGATGTGGGGCTGGTAGAAGACGACGATGCGGTCTGGGGCGTAGCCGAAGTAGTCGAATCCCCGCTCGGCGAGTGAGACGCCCTCGTAGATGCCGAGGATGCCATGCCCGTCGGGATCCTGGTCGCGTGTCGGGCGGTCTTCGACGACGACCGAAAGGTTGTCGATCTGTTCGACGACCCAGGGTGGCAGCTCCCCGAGCACTCCGTCGACGACCCGCCCAAACTCCCGCCGATTCACCGTGATACTCCCACGAGCTTCTTCCCCGCGCTTGCTTCCTCCCCCTCGGGGGGAGGTGTCAGCGACGAAGGAGCTGACGGAGGGGGTCGGAGAGGTCCGCTCGACGTCATCGAGATCCGTTTCGCTGGCGGAGGCGGTCAAAGCCATGCTGGTTCATCCCCCGAGCCTAGATCCCGCCACCGCTACACTTCCCGCTCCCGGGCGCTTAGCTCAGCGGGAGAGCGCTGCCTTCACACGGCAGAGGTCACTGGTTCAATCCCAGTAGCGCCCACG
>JBDLHX010000055.1:0-15636 GCA_039715165.1 Actinomycetota bacterium | reverse complement strand
GGGTCGTACGGGCCCTCGCCGACCTTGTCGACGTGAGTTGCGTCGATACCGTTCCTCGCGAGGTGGCCGGCAGTGCCGTGTGTTGAGAAGATCCGGAACCCGAGACGGGTGAGCAAGCGGGCGATCTCGACGCCGAGCGGCTTGTCCCGGTCGGCGAGCGAAAGGAAGACGGCTCCGTCCTGCGGGATGGCATGGCCCGCTCCGAGGAGCGACTTGGCGAAGGCGACCCCGGGGTCCGCGCCGACGCCCATCACCTCCCCGGTCGACCGCATCTCCGGCCCGAGGATCGTGTCCTCAGCCGGGAAGCGTCGCCACGGAAGCACGGCCTCCTTGACCGATGTGTACCGCGCCGGCCGCTGCTCTGATGGGATGGCTCCAGCAGAACGGAGGTCGGCGAGCGTCTCGCCCATCATGATCCGCGTCGCGACCTTGGCGAGCGGTACACCCGTCGCCTTCGACACGAACGGCACGGTCCTCGACGCCCGCGGGTTCGCCTCGAGAACGAAGACGTCGTCACCCCGGACTGCAAACTGGATGTTGAGGAGTCCTCGGACGTCGAGGCCCCGAGCGAGGCGTCCCGTGTACTCGACGACGAACCGTGTCGCCGTATCGGTCAAGGTCGGCGGTGGCAGCACGCATGCCGAGTCACCCGAGTGAACGCCGGCCTCTTCGACATGCTCCATGATCCCACCGATGAACAACTCCTCCCCGTCGTAGAGGGCGTCGACATCGACTTCGACGGCCGACTCGAGGAAACGATCGATGAGAAGGGGAGCCTCGAAGAGATCGACCTCACCGCCGGGGACGGCGCCGTAGAGAGCGGCGAGATAGCGCTGGAGCTCGTCGACCGTGTAGACGACCCTCATCGCTCGCCCGCCGAGCACATACGAGGGGCGAACGAGTACGGGGAAGCCGATCACGTCAACGACGTCCTCCGCATCTGCGATGGACATGGCCGTTCCGTGCGGCGGCTGCGGGATGTCCTCGCGGTGGCACAGCGCCGAAAAACGCTCCCGGTCCTCCGCAATGTCGATCGAGTCCGGCGACGTCCCCGCAATAGTCACGCCGGCGTCCTCGAGGGCATGCGCCAGGCCGAGAGGTGTCTGACCGCCGAGTTGAACGATGACGGCCACCGGCTGCTCGACATTGATGATGCCGAGCACGTCCTCAGCGGTGAGTGGCTCGAAGTAGAGCCGAGTCGAGGTGTCGTAGTCGGTCGACACGGTCTCCGGATTGCAGTTGACCATGACCGTTTCGTATCCGGCATCTTCGAGCGCGAACGCTGCGTGGACGCAGCAGTAGTCGAATTCGATGCCCTGACCGATCCTGTTCGGGCCGGAGCCGAGTACGACGACGGTGCGATCCCCAGCTCCCGGGGCCTCATCTTCATCTTCGAAGGTCGAGTAGTAGTACGGCGTCTGGGCCTCGAACTCGGCTGCGCAGGTGTCGACCGTCTTGTAGGCACGGGCAATGCCGGCCGTCTCCTCCATCTCTGTCACGGTGGGGACATCCGCTCCCCAGATGTGTGCGAGCTGGGCGGTGGAGAAGCCGAACCGTTTCGCCGCCCGGATGCCAACGCGGCTCGGCCCGTCCGCCTCGAGCTCTTGGCGAAGCTCCACGATCTGCGAGATCTGGTCGACGAACCACGGGTCGTAGAAGGTGCGGCCGGCAATCGTCTCCACTGGGACGCCCCGCCGCAGCGCTTCGGCGACGAGGAAGACCCGCTCCGGGGATGGAGCGCTGATCCGATCGATGAGGTCATCGTCGCCGATGACCTCGAGACTCCCTTCGGCCGGATCCGCATTCAGCCCAAGCCGCCCCGTCTCGAGGCTGCGGAGCGCCTTCTGGAGCGCCTCGGGGAAGGTGCGGCCGATCGCCATTGCCTCGCCGACGCTCTGCATCGACGTCCCGAGCACGGACGCGGCGGACGGGAACTTGGCGAAGTCGAATCTCGGCGCCTTGACGACCACGTAGTCGAGCGCCGGCTCGAACGATGCCGGTGTTGCCCCTGTGATGTCGTTGGCGATCTCGTCGAGGGTGTACCCGACGGCGAGCTTCGCCGCGATCTTCGCGATTGGGAATCCCGTCGCCTTCGACGCGAGCGCCGAGGACCGCGAGACACGGGGGTTCATCTCGATGATGATCCGCCGCCCGGTCGCCGGGTCGACGGCGAACTGCACGTTCGACCCGCCGGTCTCGACGCCGATCGCCCTCAGGCAAGCGATGGCCTCGTCACGCATCTCCTGGTACTCGCGATCAGACAGCGTCATGGCCGGTGCGACGGTGATCGAGTCCCCAGTGTGCACACCCATGGCGTCGAGGTTCTCGATCGAGCAGATGATGACGGCGTTGTCGGCCCCGTCGCGCATGACTTCGAGTTCGTACTCCTTCCAACCGAGCACGGACTCCTCGACGAGCACTTGGCGGACCGGTGAGGCGTCGAGGCCGGCGATCACCATCCGGCGTGCCTCGTCCCGGTCGTAGGCGAGTCCGGTGCCTCCACCGCCGAGGATGTAGGACGGGCGGATCATCACCGGATAGCCGAGGTCGTCGGCCGCCGCGAGGGCCTCTTCGAGATCCTGTACATAGGCGGCCCGCGCCGTCGCGATGCCGACGGCATCCATCGCCACTTTGAACTTGCCGCGATCCTCGGCCGTCTCGATCGCATCGAGCCCTGCCCCAATCAGCTCGACGCCGTACCGCTCGAGGACGCCGCTCTCGGCGAGCGCGGTCGTGACGTTGAGGGCCGTCTGCCCACCGAGCGTCGGCAGCAGAGCATCCGGCCGTTCCCGTTCGATGATCGCTTCGACGACCTCGGGAGTGACCGGCTCGATGTAGGTGGCGTCGGCGAACTCGGGGTCGGTCATGATCGTCGCCGGGTTCGAGTTGACGAGGATGACCCGGTACCCGTCTTCCCGCAGCACTTTCACAGCCTGGGTGCCGGAGTAGTCGAACTCCGCGGCCTGCCCGATGATGATCGGCCCGGATCCGATCAGGAGGATCGTTTCGATGTCGTCCCTACGAGGCATGGTCACCTCCAACGAAGTCGCAGAACCGGTCGAAGAGTGCCGACGCATCGTTCGGACCGGGGGCCGCCTCCGGGTGGTACTGCACAGAGAAGGCTCCCGCCTCGACACAGGCCAGGCCTTCGAGCGTCCCGTCGTTGAGGTTCTGGTGGGTCGGGATGACGGTTCCGAACTCGGTGGCGACGGCGCGCGGAAGGAGTTCGGGTCCCGGAAGACCGTCGCTCTCCGGGGCTCGGTTGTCGGTGAGCGACCACAGGTCGACGGCAAACCCGTGGTTCTGCGCTGTGATCTCGACGGCACCGTCGCGCATCCGTTGCACCGGGTGATTGCCTCCGTGGTGGCCGAACGGGAGCTTGAACGTTCGCGCCCCGAGGGCGAGTCCGAGGATCTGATGTCCAAGGCAGATCCCGAAGATCGGCGCCTTACCGATGAGACCCCGCACGGCAGCGATCGAATCGGTGACGGGCTCGGGATCCCCTGGTCCGTTCGAGAGGAATACGCCACTTGGCGCCAGGGCAAGCACGTCCTCCGCCGAGGTCGAAGCGGGCACGACGGTGACGGCGAGGCCCCGGCCCGCCATCGAGCGGATGATGTCCCGCTTGATGCCAAAGTCGTACGCGACGACGTTGCCGATCGCTTCACCTTCCGGCTCGATCCGGTGGATGTGGTCCGTCGTCACGCCGCTGACGAGATCCCGCCCGGCCATCTCGGGCGCCGCTGCTGCGACATCGATTAACTCGGCGGCTTCGACGTCCGTGCCGACGGCCACCGGCATGGCACCGCGGTCCCGCACGTGCCGGGTGAGCCGCCGCGTGTCGACGTCGGTGAGTACGACGACGCCATGGCCCGCGAGGTAGTCGAGGAAGGATCCCTCGGAGCGCCAGTTCGAGTCGACCCGGCTCATCGAACGCGTCACGAGCCCCCGCACGTGCGGCCGATCGGACTGCTCGTCGAACGTGTTCACCCCGTAGTTCCCGATGTGCGGGGCGGTCATCGTCACGACCTGACCGGAGTACGAGGGGTCGGTGGCGATCTCCTGGTAGCCGGTCATCGACGTGTTGAAGACGACTTCGCCGGTTGCGATGCCGTCGGCCCCGATCGACCGACCACGGAAGACGGCCCCGTCCGCTGTGGCGAGGATGCCTTCCCTCATGATGCCGCGACCATCCGTCGCCGGGATTTGGGGAAGCGTTTCCGGACTACGGGCCGGCCGGGGCGGCCGTCATCAACCGTGCGTCTCACCGTTGCTCTCCTTTCCGGCCTCACAGGACCGGGTTAAAGGTCGATCGCTCAACGTTGCGGCGACGGTAGCACGGCCCGGGCTTCGCCCGGGCCGAGTAGCGAAGTAGTCAAATAGCGAAGTGCTCGGCCCCTCTGGATGGGGCCGAGCACCTGTCACCTGTTGCCCGTCGCCCCTCAGTCTTCGGCAGAGCCGCTTCCGCTCTTCGAACTGCGCCGGCGGGTTGATGCAATGGCACGCCAGAGACCGAACCCGATCAGTGCGAGCAGCAGGATGGGCAGGGCAAACGCACCGGCGACGATGAGGCCGCCGATCGTTGCCAGCAGCACGGTCCCGGCCTGATCGATCGCATCACTCAGGATGGTCGGATCGTCCGGTTCCTCGATCGGCATCTCGCCGGGAACCTCGGTGAGCCCGACGGTGAGGGTCGAGAAACTCGTACGGCTGTCGAGATAGCGGAGCCGGCCTTCGATCTGCTCGATGTTGAGCAGCACGTCCTGCATCCGGGTCTGGATCGTGACGAGGTCGTCGATGTCGGTCGCCTCGTCCATGAGGCGTGAGTAGAACTCCTCCTGGCTCTTCCAGTAGCGCAGACGCCCCTCGAGGTCGACGTACTCCTCAGTCACGTCCTGGCTCGACACGTTGAGGCTCAGGCGCTCGCCGAGGCCGTCGACCCGGTTGAGAGCGTCATCGAAACGGTCCACCGGGATACGCATCGTGAGCCACCCAACGGTGTACTGAACGTCGTCGATCTCCTGGAGATGCGTCTCTCCGGCGGTGATGTAGCCGCCGAGATCCTGGGCGATGCTGCGAAGCTGTGACGACACCTGGCCGAAGGTCCCCGGTTCCACGCGAATCTCGACACGGCCGTCGCGGATGACCTTGAGACCGTCCGGGATGTCGGTGCCGATCGGTGCGGGCACGGCAGCAACACCCTTGAACTCTTCCCCACCTGCTGCGTCGCCTTCATCCATCAGGCGAGCCGCTGCTTCCTCCGTCTCGTACTCGCTCGCCGCCATGGTCGTGTCAGCCATGCTCTCGCTTGCCAGCTCCGCGGCTGAGCTGCACGCACCGAGCACGAGCGCTGCGGCGAGCAGCATCACCACGAATAGGCGGATCCTCTTTCCCACGTTGCTGGTCGTCATCGTGTTCTCCCCTCAGAGGGTTCGGACCAACGGGACCGCCGGTCCTTGCGCGTATGACGCTTCCGGGTGGGCTCCAGGTTCCGGCTACTGTCGCCGGCCATGACTCGACCGATCGTCGCCGTGCTCGCCGGAGGGGACAGCACCCGCATGGGATTCGACAAGGCAACGGTGCCGTTCGGATCATCGACGATGCTCGAGACCGTCCTCGACGTCGCCGCCGTGGTCGGCGAACCGGCCATCGTGGGCAGGACGAACGGACCCGGCGGGATCCCCGCATACCCGGACCTCCGCCCCGGCTCGAGGGGCCCGCTCACCGGCCTCGAGACCGCGCTGCACCACCACCCAGGGCGCACCGTCGTGCTCCTCGCCGTCGACCACCCGTTCGTTCGCGCCGAAACGCTCGAGGCGATGCTGGCCATTGATGGTGACGCCGTCGTACCGGTCGCCGATGGATGGGAGCAGGTCACGTGCGCCGTTTACCGATCGACGTTCGCGAACGCCGCGACGGAGACGCTCGACTCCGGATGCCGATCGATCATCACGGCGCTGCGCAACGCGAACACGACGCTTGTTGAGGAAGCAGCGTGGCACCTGTGGGGAGAGGACGGCCGCTCGTGGTTCAGCGTTGACTCGCTCGACCGGCTCGAAGAGGGACTCCGGCTCTACAGATAGCGGCCTTCGCTACGCTGCGACGCATGGACACCGACACCCCCATCAACGTCGAACGACGCGGCCCCATCGCCATCGTATGGCTCGACCGCCCCGACCAGCGCAACGCCCTCGCCCCGGCGTTCTGGACGTCGTTTCCGACCGCGATCGAGGAGGTCGGCGACGACCCCGAGGTGCGGGCGATCGTCGTCGCGGCGAAAGGCACCACCTTCACCGTCGGCATCGACCTCAAGGCGTTCGGACCGACGATCGTGACGGGAAGCCTCGACCCCGCTGCGCCGGCTCCTTCTTCGCCGGTCGCGCAGCGCGCCGAGACGCGCCGGCTCATCAAGAAGATGCAGCACACGTTCTCGTCACTCGCCGAGTGCCCGAAGCCGGTGATCGCCGCGATCCACGGCTACTGCATCGGGGCAGGCGTCGATCTCATCACCGCGTGTGACATCCGGTACGCCTCGGCCGATGCGATCTTCTCGATCCGCGAAACGCGGCTTGCCATGGTCGCGGACGTCGGCACGCTGCAGCGTCTCCCGCGAATCATCGACCCGGGAAGCGTCGCTGAACTCGCCTATACCGGACGCGACTTCGACGCCGGCGAGGCCGCCTCGCTCGGACTCATCACCCGACTCCTCCCAGACGCCGAGGCCACGGTCGCTGCTGCGGTCGAAACGGCCGAACTGATCGCCGCGAACTCGCCCCTCGCCGTGCAGGGCACGAAGGCAGTCCTACGGGCCGGGGACGGACGCAGCGTCGATGATGGGCTCGACTACGTGGCACTGTGGAACGCAGCGTTCCTCCACTCGAACGACCTCGGCGAGGCGATGGCCTCGTTCATCGAGCGCAGAGACCCAGAGTTCAAAGGTCAGTAGCCCGCCGTTACCTCTGTCGCTGTAGACCTCATCTTCGCTATTCGAGCTCCCAAAGCCCCCCTGCGTCGTCGCTGACGCTCCTCCGCGTCTCCCCCCACGATGTGGGGGAGACGAACCGGCGGCGGGTCTGCTGAAACAAGGCATAATGCCCACATGTTCGGGACCCCGCAGACCGATCGCGGCCATCTCTTCGCCGCCCCGTAAGAGGGGTCGAGCCTCGCCCGTCCCACCCCCCGAATCAGGAGGAACCCCGTGACCGACCTCTCCAGCCGAATCACCGACATCATTGCGCCGATCATCGCCTTCGACTCGCAGACCGAGATCGTTGAAGGCGAGGGCAGCTGGGTCACCGACACTGCCGGCAACCGCTACCTCGACTTCGCCTGTGGCATCGCCGTAACCAATCTCGGGCACCGTCCCCCGACGGTCGAAGCTGCAGCGCAGGACCAACTCTCGCGTCTCTGGCACGCGTCGCATGCCTTCGCCTACGACTCCATCGTGACGGCTGCGGAGAAGATCGTTGGCATCGCTCCGGACAGCATCGACCAGATGTTCTTCATGAACTCGGGCGCCGAGGCGGTCGAGGGCGCCGTCAAGCTCGCAAAAAAGACCTCCGGCCGGCAGGGCATCATCGCCTTCCGCGGCGGATTCCACGGTCGCACGATGGGCTCCGTGTCCTATACGACGTCGCGGGCCCACTACCGCAAGGGCTACCACCCGATAGTCCCTTCGGTATTCATCGCTCCCTACCCGCATCCGTACCGGTGGGGCATGTCGCAAGAGGACGCGAACGCCTACGCACTCGAAGAGCTCCGCCTCATGTTCAAACACGAGGTCACACCGGAGGAGATCGCGGGGTTCCTCATCGAACCCCTCCAGGGCGAGGGCGGCTACTACCCAGGCAGCTACGAGTTCCTCCGGGCAATCCGGGATCTCGCCGACGAACACGGCATTCTCCTGATTGCCGACGAGATTCAGACCGGATTCGGACGTACCGGCGACTTCTTCACGAGCCAGGTCTACGGCATCGACCCGGACATCCTCGTCATGGGTAAAGCCATCGCAAACGGTCTGCCGCTCTCCGGCGTCGGCGCCTCGAAGGAGCTGTTCGCCCAGTGGGAGCCTGGGTCCCACGGCACAACCTTCGGTGGGAACCCTGTTTCGTGCGCGGCGGCCGCAGCGGTGGTCGATGAGTTGAAGAACGTCATCCCCGGCGTCGCGGAACGTTCGGACCTCGCGTTCACGCGGCTCAGAGACCTCCAGGAACGACATCGCAGCATCGGTGACGTCCGTGGCCTCGGGCTCATGATCGGCGTTGAGCTTGTCAAGGACGATCGCGAGCCGGACACCGAGGCGTTCGGCGCCATCTCGAAGCATGCAGAGTCCGAGGGCTTGTTCATTCTGAACTGCGGGCCCGACGGCAATGTCATCCGCTTCATCCCGCCGCTCAACGTCTCCCTCGATGACCTCGAAGCGGGGATCGACATCCTCGATCGGGCAATCACCGCCTACGAGTCCCAGTAGCCAGACACAAACGCAAGCGCGAAGAAGCCGGCGCCTTCGGGCGCCGGCTCTCTTGCAGCTTGAAGCTTGAGGCTTGCAGCTAGTTCTGCGTCAGCACGCCGCGCAGACGCGGGTACTTGACCGGCTTGTGGGTGTGGCAGAACTCGGCCCGGTTGTACTTCGACAGAACTGTGGTGCAGCCGTCGGTACCGCACACGCGGCCCTCGTCGTAAGTCTTCGGGCGGCGGGAGCGGCCCTGGGGGCGAGAAGCTTTCATGATGTCGGACATGGATGACCTCCGAAAGGATGGGTTGGTTGGGATCTATCAGCCGACGATGGGCTACGTCGACCGCGATATCAAATGTGTTGACAGAATCTTATTTGCACTATCCCGATGATGCAAATGATTGTTCAATCGGGTTTGCGCCTCCCGACGAGATGCTCAAGACCACCCTCTCCAGGCCAGAAGAGCGCGGCAGCAACGCCGACGAGAACCAGAAGCATAGCCCAATTCGGGTATCGCGTAAAGAGGGTTGGTCCAGCGGAGCGCATCGCTACGTCTCCGTACAGGACCGCCTCCTCATATAGCCCGGTTGTCTCCCCCACGACACCGGCCGCCGTGATGAAAGTTGACTTCCCGGTGATCGCTGCGTGGACGAGGTCCTGACCGATGGCGGCAGCGTTGACTCTCGTCATGTCGACGAACTGGTCCGACGCCGGCGCGTCGCCGTACGAGCTCTCGTTCGTCGCCACCACCATCAGTTGTGAGCCGATGTCGGCCACCGCCCGGATGCTCCTCGTGAACGCTCCCTCGAACGAAATCACCGAGCCGAGATTCCCTTGGGTCATCGGGAACACGACCGGCTCTGCTCCCCGGACCATGTCCCGTGGAACCTGATCGAGCTGCGGGATGAACCCCAGGAGGGACCTCAGCGGGACGAATTCGCCGAACGGCACCGGGTGCTGCTTCGCGTACTCCCCGATCTTCACGCCTTCCGGGGAGTAGAGCATGTTGACGTTCAGGAAGCCGTCCGGCTCGACCCTGCGCGTCCCGGACACGAGGAAGTACGCCCCGATCCTCCCCGCCTCCTCGATGATCGCCGCCCGCACCGATTCGTTGCCCTCCGGCTCATACGGCGAACCGGTTGAATTCTCGGCCCACACGACAAGGTGGGCGCCGCCCTCCGGGATCGTCTGTGTCCAGGAGAGGTGCTGTTCGAAGATCCGCTGGTTCTCGTTCTGGCAGTGAACCATCGGGCACGGAGAACCACCCTGGACGATGGCAACCCGGAGCTGTTCGCCGTCGGCGCGGGGCGGGAACAATCCCCCAACGACGCCGATGAGCAGGATCACGACCGAGGTGTCGACGATCGGGCGCCAGTGCTCACGCGATTCAACGACCAGCGCCCCCGCCGCTCCGAAGGCGACCGCGAGGACCATCCAGCCGGACGGACCGATCCACTGGACGGCGCCGAGGAACGGAGCGTTCCCGGCTGCCGCGTAGCCGATGTTGCCCCAGGGGAACCCACCGAACGGGAACCGGGCACGAAGGAACTCGATGCCGACCCACGCTCCGACGGAGATGAGCCACCACCGCCATGCCGGCCAGAGCCTGAAGAGCCACACGACGAAGCCGTAGAGAGCGAAGTACGCCGCCATGAGGAGGACGAGCGGCACCCACGCGACGAAGCCGAGGATGGCGATCCAGAACAACAGCATCCCGAAGAAGACCGAACCCCACAGGAAGCCGATCGAGATTGCCTCGAATCCCCGCTCGACGCGGCGCAAAGCCCAGAAGAGGGGAATCGGAGCAACGAACGCGAGCGGTCCGATGTCGAGGGGAGGGAACGCCGCCCACATGAGCAGGGCGCTGGCGAGGGCGGCGAGATACGGAAGCATGGGTCCGGAAGAGTACTCAGTAGTCAGGAATCAGTAGTCAGACAGAACTTGCATGACGTCGGGGAGCATCGGGACACGGGTACGAGGATCTGACCACTGATTACTGCTTACTGGCTACTCCCACAGCCGTAGGCTGCGACCCATGGACGATCTCGAACTTGCTGTTGTTGCTGCGCGTGCCGGTGGGGAGATCCTGCGAAACGGTTTCGACAGCGGAGTAACGGCCCAGTACAAGAAGCGCTTCGACCCGGTGACCGAGGTGGATCACGCATCTGAGGCCGCGATACTCGCGATTCTGCGCGAACACCGACCGGGCGATGCAATCCTCTCCGAGGAGGCGGGTGGCACGATTCCCGCGGGACGCGTGTGGATCGCCGACCCCCTCGACGCAACCGTCAACTTCGTCCACGGGATCCCACACATCGCCGTCAGCATCGGCCTCTGGGACGGCGATCGACCGCTCGTCGGCGTCATCTACGACCCGCTGCGCGATGAGTGCTTCTCCGCCGCTACAGGCTACGGAGCCCACCTCAACGGCAAGCCGATCAACGTCTCGACCACCGATGTCCTCGAGCGCTCGGTCACGGCCACCGGATTCCCCTACGACCACGGCGATTACGCCGATGAGTACGCGGGAGTGGTCGGGGCAGTCCTCGCAGAAGTCAACGGCATCCGCCGCTTCGGCTCAGCGGCCCTCGACCTCGCCTGGGTGGCCGCCGGCCGCTACGAGGCGTACTGGGAACTCGGACTCGCACCGTGGGACCAGGCCGCGGGTATCGCCATCGTGAGGGAGGCCGGTGGAATGGTCACCGACTTCTCCGGCGCCGACTCGGTGCCGACAACGCCGGTGGTGCTGTCGAGCAACGGTCTCGTCCACGACGCACTCCGGAAGGTCATCGAGCCCGCTCTCCCGGAGCGGTTTCGACCATGACGGCCCGCCGCCTCCTCGTCGCGGAGGCCGTGAGGACTGCGCGCGGCGTGCCGGGAGACGCGATCCTCATCGAGGACGAACACGTCGTTGCGGTCGGCGCCCACGATGCTCTGCGGGGTCCAAACACCATCGTTGAGGAGTATCCGGGCGTCTACCTGCTGCCGGGCCTCACCGACGCCCACATGCACCCGGTGGCGTACGCCGCATCGCTCATCGGGACGTCGCTCCGGGGCACCACGAGCATGCCCGAGCTGCGCTCCGAGCTGAGCGCCGCTGCCGAAGCTCTCCCCGTTGGCGATCCTCTCATCGCCCTCCGCTTCAACGACGAAGCCTTGGCAGAGCGACGACTCCCGACACGTATCGATCTCGACGAAGCCGTCGGTAACCGCCCGACGCTCGTACACCGCTACTGCGGGCATGTGGCAGTTGCGAACACGGCAGCGCTCCAACTCGCCGGCATCGATTCCGCGACCGAGGATCCAACGGGCGGTTCGATCGACCGCGACCCGGACGGAGTCCCCACCGGCGTCCTACGCGAGACCGCCATCGACCTGGTCTCGACACTTCTCGACGCATCGGGCACGGTGACGGAAGAAGCCCTCATCGACAGCCTGACTCGCCTCGCCGGCGTCGGGCTGACATCGATCGGAGCAATCCTCGGACTCGGCGACGGCCCGTGGGCGAGCCTGGGCAGCGAGGTGGACGCTGTCGTCGCCGTCGCCGACCGGCTCCCGATCTCCATCGACGCATTCGTGATCGCCCATACGGTGGAACAACTCGCCGAGGCTGCTCGCCGGCTCGACGGCGCGGGCAGCCGCCTCCGATGGGTCGGCTACAAGGGCTTCGCCGACGGGAGCCTTGGAGGACACACCGCGGCGATGCACGCACCGTTTGCCGACCGTCCCGACGAGGCAGGGATGATGCGACTCAATGAGACGGACAGGGATCTCGCCGAAGCCGCTCTCGGGATGGGTGGCATGGTCGCAATCCACGCCATCGGAGATCGCGCAAACAGCGCGGTCATCGACCTCTACGAGGACCTGATCGCGAACGGCACGGACCCTGGGCGGCTCCGCATAGAGCACGCCTCGGTCCTCGACCGCGCCGACATCGGCCGCATTGCACGGCTGGGCATCGTTGCCTCGGTGCAACCTGCGTTCCTCGGATCCGAGTCGGAGTGGATCATCGACCGGGTCGGACCCGATCGCATCGTCTCGACGTACCCGTTCGCCTCGCTCGACCACGCCGGCGTGCGCCTCTGTGGGGGATCGGACAGCCCGGTTGAGTCGCCGGATCCGTGGGCGGGCATGGCGCTTGCTCGGGATCGCGCCGGGGTCACACAATCCGAGGGCCTGCTCCCCGATCGGGCGCTCTCGCTGTTCACCGACGGTGCTGCGATCGCTCTACGCCGTCCCGTTCCGCTGTCACCCGGATCGTATGCGGACGTCATCGCCGTCGACCGGGACCCGGTGGCGAGCACACCGGACGAGCTGAGGCGGATCGTCGTCCACGAGACCTGGGTTCATGGAGAGCGCGTGGAGGTTGATCGGTCGCTGCCGCTCTGCCGATTCCCCTAGAAAGTCACTGACCGACGCCGGCGGCGGCTTGCCAGCATGCAGGGCATAGGTACCCGACACTGTGGAAGCGGGCCTCCTGCTCGGTCACGTCGGAGCGGCAGATGCTGCACCGGCCGGCGACGAAGTCGCGTGCCGCGTCGTCGTGAGGCCCATCCGATGTGAGGAGGTCGGCCACGAGGACGGTCCTGCCGGTTCCCTGCTTCATCTTCGCAAGACTATCGGCGAGCGAGTTTGACTCGTCAGAGGAGGATCTCGCGCAGCGGCGCGGCGACCTCTTCGTACTCCGGATGCCGTCCGGTCTCGGCCTTCGAGTAGATGAGCCGGTCGTCCAGCATCACCTCGAATCGCCCATCCTTCGACGGGATGAGTGTCAGGTGGTCGATGATTCGCTCGAACTCGTCGAGCAGCTGATCAGCCGTGCGCACGGCACGGTTCCGATAGCCTCAAACGGCGCAGTATTCGATGCTGATTCTCATGGCGCCGAGCGTAGCCGCTCAGCCGCGGAAGACGTTGGTGACCCAAAGAGTGCCGTCTGCATCGGCCCACACCCCGACACCGAACTCCGTGAATGTCGGATTCACCATGTTGGCGTAGTGACCGCTACTGCCGACGAGCATGTCGAACGCCGACTTCACCGTTGGGCTGACAGCCACGTTCTCGGCGGCCGACTGCCACGGACCGGGGATGTTGTTGAGATTCGAATGCGCGAGGGTGCCGGTCTCCCCCATGTGCTTCGACCAGCCTCTCGCGTAGGAGCGAAGCTCCCCGATGTGTGCGAGCCCGGGCACACCGGCTGATGCACGCAGGTTGTTGATGAGTGACACGAGCTGGCCTTCGGCGCTTGCGTCGTAGCCCCCGACGGGCGGGGCGGTCGTTGTCGTCGTCGTGGCCGGCGGTGCTGTTGTCGTCGTCGTTGTCGCCGGCGGTGCCGTTGTTGTCGTCGTTGTCGCCGGCGCTGGCGCTGTCGCCGGCGCGACGGTCGTGGTCGTGGTGGGCGTCGATACGGCGCTCTTCGCCACCGACTCCTGGGGCGCCGGAGCAGCGGTCGTGGTGGTCGTCGAAGGAAGCGTCGTTGTGGTCGTCGACGTTGTTGAGGTCGTCGTGGTCGTCGGCGTCGCCGATTCGCTCTGCGGTGCCGCAACCGGCCCTGGGGGCAGAGCCCCGACTTCGGGGGCAGGTGCCTCGTCGTCGGCTGCGAGAGCATCGACCGTGCCGATGGTGATGGCGACGAGAAGAAGGACCATCGTGACGGCAGAGACGGCGACGAGTAACGGATGTTGGAGTTTCATGAAGGCCTCGACTGGATGATTGGAAGACGAATCGAGACCCTTGGGTGCCCGAGGCACTCCCCACTACCGATCCGAAGGCGGCAGCGTAACGAGCCGCCGATTCAATCCACTATCGAGTGGGCGGGTCAGCCGCAGACGGCTCCGTGCTCTGCCGAACCGACGAGCTTCGCGTACTTGCCGAGTGCCCCGGTCGGGTAGCGAGGAGCAGGTTGGGCCCACGCCGCTCGCCGCGACTCGAACTCGTCTTCATCGATGAGGAGATCGAGCCGCCGGTTCGCGAGATCGACCCGGACGCGGTCGCCTTCTTCCACGAGTCCCATGGGTCCGCCCGCCGCAGCCTCGGGCGCCACATGGCCGATACACAGCCCGGTCGTCCCGCCCGAGAACCGACCGTCGGTGATCAACAGGACGTCCTTGCCAAGGCCCGCTCCCTTGATGGCGGCGGTGATGGCGAGCATCTCGCGCATCCCCGGGCCGCCGGCGGGGCCTTCGTAGCGGATCACGACGACGTCGCCCGGATGCAAGTCGTGCGCCCAGAGTGCCTCGAGGGCATGCTGCTCATCGTCAAAGACCCGAGCGGGGCCTTCGAACACGTCGAGCTCGATGCCGGCGGTCTTGACCACGGCTCCGCCCGGACTGAGCGAGCCTCGGAGGATGGCAATCCCTCCCTCGCCGGCGACCGGATCGCCGAACGTTCGGACGACGTCCTGATCGACCGGGAACTCGACGCCTTCGAGGTTCTCGGCCATCGTCCTGCCGGTGACGGTGAGGACATCACCGTGGATGAGTCCCTCGTCGTAGAGGGCGCGCAAGACGACCGGGACGCCGCCGATCTTGTCGAGGTCCACCATGTGATAGCGGCCGAAGGGCTTGAGGTCGCCGACGTGGGGAGTCCGACGGCTGATCCGGTCGAAGTCCTCGAGCGTGATGTCCACGCCCGCTTCGTGAGCAATGGCGAGGAGGTGAAGCACGGCGTTCGTGGATCCGCCGAGTGCCATGACGATGGTTATCGCGTTCTCGAACGCTTTGCGGGTCATGATGTCGCGCGGGCGGATGCCGGCTCGGAGGAGTTCCATCGCCGCCTCACCGGACTGGCGGGCGAAGTCGTCGAGGCGCTTCGACACGGCGGGCACCGAGGCACTTCCCGGGAGCGACATGCCGAGCGCCTCACCGACCGACGCCATCGTGTTGGCCGTGAACATCCCTGCACAGGACCCGACGCCGGGACACGCGGCCTGCTCGATGCGCAGCAGCTGATCGTCGTCGATGCGCCCTTCCGAATGGGCTCCGATGCCCTCGAAAACGTCAACGATCGAGATGTCGACTCCATCGAGGTTGCCGGGGAGTGAGGAGCCGCCGTAGAGGAACACAGAGGGGAGGTTGTGCCGGGCGGCGGCCATGAGCATGCCGGGGAGGGACTTGTCGCAGCCGGCGATGGAGACCATGGCGTCGAATCGCTCGGCATGCATGACGAGCTCGACGGAGTCGGTG
>JBDLHX010000054.1:0-15654 GCA_039715165.1 Actinomycetota bacterium | reverse complement strand
GACCCACAGCTTGCGGCCCGTGACCACGAGGCTGCCGATTCCGTAGAGTTCCGCAGCCGGGAACGGGTTGAGGTCGAAGAACGAGTCGGCGAAGCCCTGAATGCCGAAGACCCCGTTCGTGAGGGGCTGCGCCCAACTCGACCGCACGACGAGGCGGATCACCTCTGCGGCGGCGATCGTGGTGATCGCCAGGTAGTCGGCGCGGAGCCGCAGCGTCGGCAGGCCGAGGAGGAGGCCGAGGAGAGCGGCCGCTAGGACTCCGACGATGAACCCGAGCCACAGCGGCCCGCCGAAGTCCACGGTGATCGCCGTGCCGTACGCCCCGACGAGCATGAACCCGACATGGCCGAAGTTGAGAAGGCCGGCGTAGCCGAACTGCAGATTGAGCCCGATCGCAGAGATGGCATACGCGGCCGTGATCGGGCCGATCGTGGCCAGAACGCCGTCGATGAGGACGCTACCCCAGTCCATCAGCCGATCCGCTCCTTCGTGCCGAGCAGTCCCTGCGGCTTGAAGAGCAGCATGATGATGAGGACCCCGAGGCCGACCGCCGCCTTGAGTTCATTCGGGAAGACGAGCGTGCTCATCTCCACGACCACCCCGACGACGAATCCGCCGAGCATCGCTCCATAAGCGGTTCCGAGGCCGCCGAGGACGACCGCAGCGAAGATCAGCAGCAGGAGCTTGAAGCCCATGTTCCACTGCACGACTTCGGTGAGCCCGAAGAAGATCCCGCCGAGGGCAGCGAGACCACCCGCAAGCGTCCAGGTGATGAGGATGACCCGGTCGACGTCGATGCCGGAGGACTCGGCGAGGTCGGCGTCGTCGGCGACGGCCCGCATGGCGGTTCCCGCCCGGCTCCGCTGAAGGAAGAGGCCGACGGCGGCGAGCACGATGAGCGACACAGCGATGGTGACGAGGTGTTTCGGAACCATCGTGATGCCGAGGACCTCGATCGGCGCTTGGCCGGCGAAGTCAGGGTACGCGCGCGGTTCTCCGCCGAAGACGATGAGGATGAGGTTCCTCATGGCGAACGACAACCCGATCGAGACGACCATCATCGCGATCAGGCCGGTGTGGCGGTTCCTGAGGGGCCGCCAGAGCGACTTCTCCTGCAGCCAGCCAAATCCTGCCCCGATGAGGACGGCGGGAACGGCTGCGACGATGAGCGGCCAGCGAGGCCCGGCTTCCGAGGCGTGGAAGAAGTAGGCCGCGACGGCACCGAGTGTGACCATCTCGGCATGGGCGAAGTTGACGAGCCCCGTCACACCGAAGACGAGCGAGAGGCCGACTGCGGAGAGGGCGATGATCGCGCCGAGCTTCAGCCCGGCCACGAACAGGGCACCGACCCGCTCGTACGTGGAGACGGTGGAGACGGTGCCCTCCCCGAGTGGGAAGATCACCTTCTTCGCCTGACCGTCCCGAACCTTCACCTCGGGGAGTTCTTGCTTCTCCGGGTCGGTGAGGCCGACGCCGTCCGGGAGCGTCGACGTGTCGAGCTGCACTTGATACGTTCCGGCGCCCGGCACGGGGACTTCCCACTTGCCGTCGGCGCTGGACGTTCCGCTGCCGATAGCGGCGCCGTCTTGGCTCACCTCGACGGTGACGCCCTCGACCGGGATCTTCTCATCGCCGAGCCGTTGGATGAGCGTGCCGCCGATCGATTCCCCTTCGGCATGCGCGGCGAATGGAGCTGCGACGACGAGGAAGACCGCAGCGAGCCAGAGCCAAATGACGCGTGCGGGCCGTGACACGATCGGGCGAGTGTAGGGGTAGGGGGCGCTGCGGTGCCTACTCGATTGTTCCTCCACGGTCGACGGATCTCAGGTACGTTCGTGGAAGAGGGAAGGAGGCAACATGCCGCGGATGGTTTCGGGCATCCTCGATCACAAGGGGACGGGCGTTTGGGCGGTCGTGCCGAGCGACACGATGCTCCGCGCTCTCGAGGCGATGGCGGATCACAATATTGGGGCTGTCCTCGTCCTTGACGGCGAAGAACTCGTCGGAATCGTCACCGAACGGGACTACGCACGGAAGGTGAAGCTGTTTGCTCGTGGCTCGGGCGAGACGCCGGTGACTGAGGTGATGACGACCGAGATTCTCACCGTGCGCCCGTCGACGACGGTCGCCGAGTGCATGGAGCTCATGACCAACCGCCGGGTGCGGCACTTGCCCGTCATCGGCGACGACGGGGGCCTCGCGGGGCTCGTCTCGATCGGGGACGTCGTCAAGGCGATGATCGCGGAGCAACGAGATCTCATCGAACAACTCGAGCGCTACATCACCACCTGAATCGCCATACCCAGGGTTCGCGACGTCGTATTCAACGTCGTATTCGACGTTGACAGCCCACTGAATGCGACGGGTACGCTGCGGCCATGACCGTAGCCATCCGGCCGGCCCGGGAATCCGACCTCGAACGTATCAACGAGATCTATGACACGACGATCGTCGACTCGCACGTGTCATTCGATGACGAACCCTGGTGCATGAACCGGCGGAGAGCCTGGTGGGAGATGTACGACGAGGCCGGGCCGTATCGGGTCTTCGTTGCTGAGGCGGATGATCAGTTGGTGGGTGCTTCCTACAGCAGCCCCTACAAGGACAAAGCTGGCTACCGGACGTCGGTCGAGACGACGACCGTTCTCGATCCGGCCTACACGGGCCGAGGGATCGGTCGGCAGCTCCTTTCATCGCTACTCGACGACCTCACCGACGCGGGGGTGCACCGGGCGTACGCCATTGTCGCGCTGCCGAATGAGCCGTCGATCCGTGCGCACGAGGCGCTCGGCTACCGGGTCGTGGGAACGCTCGACGAGGTGGGGTTCAAGCTCGGTCGGTACTGGGACACGACGATCCTCGAGAAGCGGCTTGACGGGCCGGAAGCCTGAACCGCATCTCTCGCGAGAGGAGTAGGTTCCCCACCGGAGGTGTCAGTACGCCTGGTGGGTGCCCCGGTCTTCAACACCGGTGTCGGGTCGCATAGCGGCTCGAGGGGTTCGATTCCCTGCGCCTCCGCGGTCGTTGCTGGCCCGACCCCTGTTCGGGATCGGGCTGCGCTCCCCATTTGTGTTGCATCTTTCTGCCAAAGGGTCTGCTTCCGCTCCGGTCGCTAGGCGCGGTTCTGGGTATGGCTTCGGCGAGAGTAGAAGGTTCGATTCCCTGCGCCTCCGCTGCTGTCGCCTGTGTCCTGATGTGCCATTCGTCCCTGGCCACGCCCCGATTCCTCGACATACCGTGGATGTATGGAAGCGGGCCCGATCGTCAAGAAACTCCCACCGCCGTGGCCGGACGGCTATCCCGATCTCATCCCAACGGGCGAACCGAGAGGCTGGAAGCGCGCGAGGCTGGCTGCAGACGGCGAGGTCCACGTCGCCGCGCTCTACTCGGACGAGTCGGTCGACCTGTGGTCGGAGACCGGGAAGGCCTTCTGCCACATGGGCGGCAATCCGATGCAACCCGGCCACCTGCAGCACTGCAAATGCGGGTTGCGCGTGTGGGACTCGAAGGGCAAGCTCAACGACGATCTCTCCTGCGGCGTCTGCGCGTCGGTCGCCCCCGTTGCCGTTCTGTGCGCCGTTTCGTGGAAGCCCCCGAGCGTGTCGGAGGAACGCTGCCGGCGGGTGGCGTCGACGTCCCTCGTCGGTGTCTCGGTGCGCAAGTACTGCCTCTTGTGCGCAGAGGAGGGTGTGACCGGCTTCAACCATGGCCGGCTGCTCGGCAAGGGCACCTACGAGCTGTGGGGTGTCTGCGACTCCTGTCGGGATGCGTCGTGGATCTCGATCAAAGAAGCAGCGGGGAGCCTCGGTGTGCCGATCGTCGTCGACCCCTGGCTGCCCTAGAAGGCGACAGGTGACGGGAACGGGCGGCCCGAGGGCCGCCCGTCTGACTGCTGAGTGCTGGTTGCCGACTACTTGTGCTTGTACAGCTTCTCGATGTCGTCGCCGTATCTCGTCATCACGGCGCGGCGCTTCACCTTGAGACTCGGCGTGAGCATCCCATTCTCCGGGGTGAACTCCTCGTCCTCGAGCACGAAGCCACGGACCTTCTCATACCCCTTGATCGACCCGGAGAGTCGGTCGATCTCGCGCTGATAGAGATCGCTCACCTTCTCGCTCTCGAGGAGCGCATCGTGTGAGAGATCGCCGAGTCCGTGCCGCTCCGCCCACTTCACGAGGGCATCCATGTCTGGGACGATGAGCGCAACGTTGTGGGGGCGCTGCTCGCCGTAGACCATGACGTTCGTGACGTAGCCGGAGAGTTGCAGCTGCTCCTCGATCGGGCCCGGCACCACGTACTTGCCGTTCTCGAGCTTGTACTGCTCCTTGATGCGGCCTCGGATGATGATGAAGCCATCCTCGTCCCGGTAGCCGAGATCGCCGGAACGGAACCCGCCGTCGGGCGTGAAGACCTTCTCGTCCTCCTCCGGCAGGTTGTAGTAGCCCATCATCACGTTCGGCCCGTAGATGACGATCTCGCCGATCTCGGAATCTCCGGTCACTTCTGTGTCGATCTCGATCCGGACGCCGGGGATCTCCTTGCCGACCGTTCCGACGCGCCTGGCAGACAGCATGTTCGCGGCAGCAACCGGCGACGTTTCGGTGAGCCCGTAGCCCTCGTAGACGGTCATGCCCATGGCCGAGATGAACTCGGCGACCTCGACGGAGATCGCTGCGCCACCCGTGACGGAGTACTTGAGGCGGCCACCGAACCCCTCACGGACCTTCGAGAACACGAGCTTGTCGTAGAGATCGTGCTGCATCTCGACCCAGCGCGTGGTCTTCCCCCGGGAAGCGAGCTCCGACCGCTTGTGTGCGTTCGCGAGGGCGCGATCGAAGATGACCTTCGTGGCGCCGCCCTTCGACGCCATCATCTTCTGGAGCGCGTCGTAGAGGCGGTTGTAGACCATCGGGACCGACACGAGAACCGTCGGTTTGATCTCCGGGAGGTCGTCGGTGAGGGTTCTGGCGCTCGTCATGCCGATCGAACCGCCTGCGGCGATGACGAAGTGCAGCTCAACGGTCTGCCCGAACGAATGTGCCCAAGGCAGGAACGACGCCGTCCGATCATCCGGTCCGATGTCGAACATGTCCGGGAAGACGTTCACATTGCTGGTGAGGTTCCCGTGCGACAGCATGACGCCCTTGGGCTTCCCCGTCGTGCCGGATGTGTAGATGAGTCCCGCGAGATCCTCGGAGGCGGGGTGGATGGTGTCGACCGGCGCCTCCGCACCGCGGGCGAGGAGTTCCGCCCAGGTGATGGCGTCACCGCCGGCCTCGCCGTTGATGACGACGACCTGTTCGAGCGAGGGTGTCTCGTCCCGGTGATCGTCGAGTTGGGCCCGGATCCCATCGTCTGCGACGATCGCGACCTTCGCTCCCGAGTCGGCGATGATGTACTCCCACTCCTTCGAGAGCTGGGCCTCGTACATCGGCACCCACGCACAATTGAGCCCGTACGTTGCGTAGGCACCGACGGCCCACTCGACACGGTTGTCTGAGATGACGGCGACGCGATCGCCGGGCTCGACGCCCAGGCCGGCGAGTCCGGCGCGGGCGAAGTCGACCTGCTCTCCGAACTCGTGGTAGGTCATCCACGTCCAGCCATCGGCGTGACCGATTCCGAAGAGCGGGTTCTCGGCGAAGCGCCCGACGCTCGACTCGTACAACTCGACCAGGTTCCGGAACTCCGTCGCCACACTGCCTCCAAGCTCGTTCGGAGACGGACGATAGCGAGCCGGCCGTCCCGAAGAGCCGGCCAATGTGCAATCCCGGGATATGCTGGCGGGATGAGCGAAGGCCGCACTTTCGGACAAGCCGTGCGCGAGGCCCGACTCGCGAAGGGGTTGTCGATGGGCCAGCTCGCCGCGGCAGTTGAGCGGTCCACCGCTTCCGTGCGGAGATGGGAGCGAGACGAAGGCCTGCCGGCTGAGGCCGTCGTCGAGAAGCTCACGAACGTGCTCAATCTCGATTCCGGCCCGTTCGATCTACCCGACGTGGCCCCGGAGATCGAGCGCGTGCCGATCGTGAAGGAGCCACCACCGGATGCGACTCGCCCGACGGCCGCCTCGGCCTCCGGGTTTGTGACGCAGACGGGGCTCCAGGCGGTCACGCGCAGGGGACTCATGGCGGAGATCCGTGATCCCTCCAAGCCGTGGCTCGGCTACATCCGTGCAACCCTCACCACCGTCGTCCTTCTTCTCCTCGCGTGGGTGCTGCTCTGGGCGGTGGGGAACCTCGTCGGATCGGTCGGCGAGATCTGGGAGTCGCTCTGGGCGGAAACGGCCTGACCCGCTCCCGGCGCGTCCTACACGACCGCTCGGATGATCAGACCGATAGCGCCGAGCATCGAGAGCAGCAGGATCGAGTCGCGGACGAGCCGCTGGGAGACACGGCTCTTGAAGCGCATGCTGAGCAGATAGCCGCCCACGAGTGCCGGGAAGAGCATCGCAGCGACGTGGAGGTCGCTGGTGGAGATGTTCCCGGAGATCCACCGTGCCGAGATCGTGATGAGCAGGCCAATAGTGGCGATGGCGGCGACGTTCGATCGGATCGTTGGACCGTCATCCCGCGTGTAGAGCAGTGCGAGGGGCGGCCCGCCGATTGAGGCGACCAACCCGCCGACACCGGACAGCACCCCTGCGCCGAACTCTGAGCGCGGTGTGCGCTTTACGTGGTAGCCGGAGGCGATGATCGCGACCGCTGCGAGGACGATCGCCGCGATCGCCAGGTCAAGCGTCTGCTGTGTCGCCACGATGAGGAGGGCGACACCGAAGATGGCACCCGGTACGCGGCCCATGATGACCCAGCCGATGCCGGAGGATTCGATGTGACGGCGTTCTCGCCACGCCATGGAGACGGTGAGCGGGAGCGTGATCAACAGCTGGGGCACGGGTGCGAGCGAGGGGTTGACCAAAGCCAGGATCGGTACCGAGACCATTGCGAAGCCGATGCCGACCACGCCCTGAATCGCCGCGGCGATGAACGTCACGATGAGAGCGATGATCAAGTCGGTGGGCGACATCCGGGCAACGATAGGAGTGCTCGGATCTCCGTCCGAGCCGGGATGCGATAATCGGGTGATGTCTGACAGCGGCGCCTTCGATCCTGATGAGATCGACGAGTGGATGGCCTTCGCTCCAGAGGATGAGAGCTCCAGCGGTGACGAGCCCCGGCGTGTCGATCCATTCGTCGTGATCGGCATCGTGGTTGGGCTCATCATCCTCGTGGGGATGATCTCTGTGCGCCCGACAGGGGCGTTTCGCACCCAGGCCGACGACCTCTCGGCGCTCGGCGTCCCAACCGACTTCTACCGCGCCACCGTGTCCAGCGTCACCGAGCGGGGCTGCACGGGGATCGAGACACAAGCCTGCACGATCGTTCGGTTCGAGCTGACGGCGGGTCCCGACGAGGGTTTCGTCTTCATCCAGGAGTTCCCTCCGTCGGCCACGACGCCGAGGTTCGATCCCGGAGACGACGTGGTGCTCTCCCGGGCCACCCCGGCCGGAACAGTCAACTCGACGAGCTACGCGCCATGCACGTTCGATGCCGAGTCCGAGTGCGTGTTCGTCGACGTCACGATCGACGATGGCGAGGGCGGTCGCACTGCCGTGTACGAGTCGATGCCCGAAGAGGAAGCATCGACGTTGACCGCGGGGGACGAGGCGCTCGTCGACTTCCTCTACGACAACGACGAACTCGTGGTCCTCTCCGTCCGACCCGCCGACCCGCACTCCCTCTACCAGTTCGCCGACTTCGACCGACGATTCGTGCTCATCGCCGTCGCCCTCGCATTCGCCATCGTCGTCGTTGCCCTCGGGGGATGGAGGGGAGCGACGGCGCTCGTCGGCCTCGCCGCAAGCGTGATGGTGCTGCTCATGTTTGTCCTCCCCGCCATCCTCGACGGTCGAAGCCCCGTGCTCGTCGCCGTGTTTGGGTCGGCAGCGATCGCCTTCGTGGCTATGTACCTCGCACACGGCTTCAATCGCATGACGACGATCGCCCTGCTCGGGATGACCGCAGCGCTCATCCTCACCGCAGTGTTGTCGGCGATCGTCGTGGAGGCGGCCCGATTCACCGGCTTCGCAGCGGAGGAGACGTCGCTCCTGACCTTCTTCGGGAACATCGACGTCAGCGGTCTGCTCCTCGCCGGGATCGTTCTCGGTGCGGCCGGCGCCCTCGACGACGTGACGATCACGCAAGCATCGACGGTGTGGGAGCTGCAAGCGGCCAATCCGTCACTCGACCGAACGGCTGTGTTCCGCCGGGCGTTGCGTGTCGGGCGCGACCACATCGCGTCGATGGTCAACACCCTCCTGCTGGCGTACGCCGGCGCGTCGCTGCCGCTGCTCGTGTTGTTCGTGGTGGCAAACCAGTCGCTCGGGACGATCGCGAATAGCGAGGTCGTCGCTGTCGAGATCGTCCGAACGCTCGTCGGAAGCATCGGTCTCGTCGCCGCCGTGCCCCTCACGACGTGGCTCGCGGCGCGGTTCGTCCCCAGCGCAGAGGCATACCCGGCACGCCCGGGTGATGGGTGATGGGGAAGGGCGTTGCTAGGGGCGGTTACAGACGTCCGGTGCGTACATCCCGACGATCTTGTCGCTCGGTTCGGTTCCCGTCACCGGTCCCCACAGCAGCAGCGTTCCGGTTTCTGAGCCGCGTAGCTCGAAGGTCTGCCCGACGAGCGGATTCTCGGAGAACGTGACTTCTTCGGTCGCGTAGATCGCCTCGAGACGTTCGATCGTATCGCCGGCCTTGAGGCCACTGAGCGTC
Organism: Actinomycetota bacterium; assembly: GCA_039715165.1. GTDB lineage: Bacteria > Actinomycetota > Acidimicrobiia > Spongiisociales > UBA5794 > JAHEEL01. The sequence goes on along the minus strand of JBDLHX010000054.1, from coordinate 6,883 downwards.
TCGAGTTCAAACGCGTCGGAGTCGAGCCCGCTGAAGCTGATGTCCTGGCGGTAGCCGTTGAACACGTCGGTGGCGTCGTTCATGGTGACGATGGCTGCGAACGGCCCGAATCGCACAATACGTTCGAGTTCGCCGGTGCAGACACCCCACTGGCCGGTCGATACCTGCCACCCGGTGTCCTGGTCCGGGTCGCCGAAGCTGGCGGTGAGCCGCCCAATCGTGAGATCTGCGGGATCGCCGAAGGCAAGGTCGGGGACGTCGTTGTCCTGGATGTGGATGCGGTCGCTCTTGAGCTTCATCTTGTCGACGGCGATCGGTGACCCCGTCGGCGGATACGGGTCCGACTCCGGCACAGACGTCGGAACCGTCGTCGACGTCGTCGACGTGTCTCCGGGTGCCGTGGTCGACGACCCGTCTGCGGGGACGCTCGTGGACGTATCGGCGGCCTCGCCGGTGTCGTCGCTCTTGAGGAGTTGGAAGACCGCAACGGAGAGGGCGACGAGGAGAAGGCCGACGACGAGGCCGGTCAGGAGCGGTGAGCCGGGCGGTGTCGCGGGCGGTGTGACGGGATCCTCGAGCGGAGGGAGAGGATCGTTGGGAGAGATGTCGGCGAGGTCAGCGTACGGGTCGGTCCACCCTGGTGGGTTGTCGAAGGGATCTCTCGGGTCGCTCACGTCGTGTCGGTCCTCCAGATGAGTGCGCGTAGTCTACGGCAACGCGCGGTGGCGTCACGTCTGATCGTGATCGGCGGCTGCGGCGGACCCATCTCCGTCTCCGGGATCTTCGAGCAGCGACGGGTAGCGCTCGGCCAGCACCTCGTCGAAGGGTGCGACAGCCCGCAGGATCGACTGACCCGCCTCGGTGCGGGTCATCCTCACGGGGACGACGAGGCGGTTGATCGTTGCCACGTCGAGTTCGCGGAGGCTCCAGGCGAGAGCGATTGCGTCGGCGAGGCCGAGCCCGTCGTCCACGGTGAAGGCGTTCGAGAGCCCTTCGACCTTTGCTGCAAGGTCCGACGGCGAATCGAACGTCTTCAGCTTCTTGGCTAGTTCGATGATCACGTCTTGCTGGTGCTGGTTCCTCATGAGATCGCCGGCTCCCGGCACCGAACGCCATTGCCCGTCGATCTGCTGCTGCGTGTGGCGCGACCGGACCCAGGCGAGTGCGGTCGCCCCGTCTGCATTGATACAACCTCCGGGAAGGGTGAGCTCTGCCTTGCGGTCCCGCATCGGGTACTCGGTGCAGATCTCAACACCGCCGACGCCGTCGATGACCTGCTCGAAACCGTCGAAGTCGAAGATTGCGACGTTGTCGACACCGATCCCCGTGAAGTCCTCGACGGTGAGGGCGAGCATCGTTGCGGCGTTCACGTCCCCGCAGTTCCGGAACGTCGCGTTGATACGGCTGTAGCCGTTCGTGCATCGGTTCGGGACGTAGAGGTCGCGGGGGAGCGACACCATGAACGGAGGAAGGTCTGGATCTGCGGGCAGGACGGTGAGAAGCGTGACGTCGGCGAGGTCCGCAGCCGTGTCGCTTCCGATGAGGAGAACCGAGTGGTAAGCCCCCTCGATCGTCGGTGCCGCGACGACCACCTCTTCGATGGGCGGCGCCTCAGGATCGTCCTCGATGATGTCGGCCACCGGCGGTACCGACGTCGACGGGAGGGACTCAATGGCCTTCTCCGTGTCGAGGGATTCGCGCCCGACGCTCGCCCACGAGTTGTAGAGATCGAGGCCGGTGAAACCCGAGTACACAAGAGCAATCGCGACGAAGGCGCCCGCGGTGCGCTTCAGCATGCGCACGATGGGGCGCCGCCAGAACGACGGAGCCTTCGAGCGGTTCTCGACGTAGCCGATGACCGGGGCACCAGCAGCGTTCAGACGGTCCCGCGCATCGACGACCGAATCATCTATCGCCGAGTCCGTGACGACGAGGATTGTGCCGTCGGCATGGGTCGCGAGCGGTCCCGTTGCGCCGTCCCACGCGATCGGGGGAGCATCGATGAACAGTGCGTCCGCCCGTTCGGCGATCTGGTCGATCGAACCGGCAACCTCCGCACCCGCAAGGGCTGCCTCCGAGAGCTCGCCTGCGGCGCCGGATGGAACGATTGGGAATGCGGAGTCGGGCCCGATCTCCCACAGCCGCGCAACCGTTGCGAGATCCGCGGAACCGTCGGCGAGGTCGACGAGACCCGGCTCGGGACCCGTCGAAAGGAACCGAGAGACGCCACCGCCGCCGATGTCGCCGTCGATCAGGGCGACTCGACGCCCCCGCTGGGTTGCAGAGACAGCGAGGTTGAGCGCGATCGTCGACGCCCCCTGTCCCGGTCCGGGGGATGAGACGAGAAGAACCTGGCCCTTCGTGTGTGCCTCGATCTCCGAGAGCACGTCCCGGTAAGCGGAGCTCGTTGCCGAAGTCGGATCCGCGAGCGTCGGTGCCGGGCTCGACGTGTCGCTCGGGATCGTGCCGAGTCTGGGCGCACCGAGGAGGCGTGCGAAGTCGGGGGGACCGGAGACCGCCCACCAGATGAGCCACACGACACCGGACACTGCTGCAGCAACGATCGCGGACGTGAGCACTCCGGTGTTCGTATCCCAGGCGACGAGGCCGAGCACGAAGACGACAACGCCTGCCGTAACGGACAGGACGTTCGCCGGAGAGAACATCCGGCGCCACCGGGATTTGTCTGCAGGAGTCAATTGCCCCCCGTCAATGGATCTGCGCTGACCGGATGGTACCCCGACTGCTCAGTTGCGGTCTACGAGGAGCAAGAGTCGGGCGAGTAGATGCCTTCGATGCGGCCGGAGTCCTCTGTCGACGAGACCGGACCCCAGAGGAGCAAACCATCGGCGTCGGAGAGGTGGAACACGTCGGTGCCGCCGGCGGTCACGTAGTCGATCTGATACGAGGCATACGTCTTGTTGAGGAAGGACACGGTATCTCCGAGGCGGACTCCCGACGGGGTCGCGAGGTCGAGGTGGAACGTCGGCACCGCCTGTTCGTCGAAGCGGTACCCGGCGAACGTTCCGCCGTCGAAGAGGCCCGAGACCACCGCTGTGAACCCAGCCCACCGCGCGAAGCGCCCCTCCTCGTCCGCACAGAGGCCCAACTCCTCACCTGCAGCACCGGTCTCGTCGGGCTGACCGAGGCTGGCGACGAGCCGGCCAATCGCTTCATCGGCCGGTGTGCCGAAGTCGATCGGGCCGATACCGCCGGCTCTGAGCTTGAGCGATGGGACGGCTACCGGATCGCCGACTGCAGCGAGCGATGAGGCATCGGGAATCGTTGTGGTCGTGGTGCTCGTTGTCGTCGGAGCGGGCGCCACCGTGGTCGGAGCGGGCGCCACCGTTATTGGAGCGGCGGCAGCAGTCGTGGGCGGGGCGGTCGGCACCGTCGTCCCCTGGGCGACGGGTGCGGAGGAGTCGTCGAGGATGCCGAAGCCGAAGAGCGCCAGGACGACGAGAGCGGCCGTGCCGACGAGCGCCGGGATCAGCCACACGAACGTCCGGTTCGGGTCGTCGGGCGGGTCTTCTTTGGTGGGGAGCGGGGCGGTATCGGGGAGGTCCGAAGCGGCGGTGGGAGCCGGTGGGATAGGGATCTCGGAAGTCGCGCTGACTCCGCCGCCGACGGCGGCCCCCGCCATCACGGGCACTCGAGCCTCTTCCCGGGCTCCGATACGCACGTCGATCCACGGCCGTCCGCACTGAGGACAGCGCGTCTGATCGGCCGGACGTGCCGTTCCGCAATACACGCAAAGGGGGAGATGTGTCGACGTGGCCATTGCGTGGAGGATACGAACAGGTCTGGGGAATCCAAGCATTTCGGCCATGGGGCGACTTCCCGGCAGTGCGGGCGTGTGGTCAGTCCCGGCCGGCGCCGGAGAAGGCCGCCGCTGCTCCGAGTGCGAGATAGATGGCGCCGGCGCCGTAGCGCGAGGCGTCTTGCCACCGTGGGCGTGTCATGAGGCGGTCCCCGATCGTTCCGGCGGCAATGGCATAGATGCCGTCCGAGATCACGCCCGCTCCGACGAACACGACGCCGAGCACGGCGACCTGCAGGGTCGTCGACCCGAGCGAAGGGTCGATGAACTGCGGGACGAATGCGAGGAAGAACAACGCCACCTTGGGGTTGAGGACATTCACGATGATGCCCTGGGTGAACACGCGTCGATAGGAAGACGTCTCCGCATTTGCTGGGGCGAACGAACCGTCTTGCGATGTCAGAGCCCGAACGCCGAGGTAGATGAGGTACGCAGCGCCGAGCCACCGTATGGTCGTGAACGCAGCCGACGACGTCGCGAGAAGCGCCGAGAGTCCAACGGCGGCCGCGACGATGTGGACTGCACTCCCGACGTGGATACCGGCTACCGAAACGAGTCCTGCCGCACGTCCTTGGCTCAGCGACCGGGTCACGATGTACACGACGGCCGGCCCCGGGAGGATGAACAGGATCATCGCTGCCCCGGCGAACGCGACGAGGGTTGTGGCCTCCGGCATCGGCGTACCCTAGAACGAGTGAAGAACCGGCGGTGATCGGCCGATCTGTGCTGGACGAACCGAGGAGTCGAGATGAGCGAGAAACAGCGAGACAGGGCCGACTGGACGGTTCCCGCGATCCTTGTCGGGGTAGTCGCCGTGCTCTTCCTGATCGGCTGGGCCGTCTCGTCACTGGTCGGCGTCGGGGACGAAGACGCCCCGCCGCTCGTCCAGAACCTCGACCGGTACACCCGGTGCCTCGCCGACCACGGGGCAAACGTGCCGCGGGTCGAGACGCGCAGCGACGGCGGTTTCGCAGTCGTCGTTCCCGGATCGCTCCTCGATGAAGGGGCCGATCAGGACGCGTGGCGGGTGGCTCACGGAGAGTGCGGTGAGGAAGCTCGCGTGCTGTTCGAAGACGCTCTCAATACGGTCGGCGAACACCTCCTCGAAGGCCTCGTCAACGGATCCTGGACCGACGCCCTCGGCGGGTGGGGGCCGGATTCGTTTGCCCAGCCGTTCGGCGCGGGAGTGCATCCCCCCGGCGACCTCCTGCCGGGGCTTGTCGATCGCTTGCGGCCACCCGATCCGGATCATCTCGAGCATCTCTGCGAGGCATTGGGGGACGGTTCGTTGGACATCGACAAGCAGACGCTCCGGGAGCTTGAACGCCGCTGCGGAGAACTCGACCGTTAGCACCGGCGCTACAGAGCGGGGCTCCGTACTCTTCAAATTGAGGAAGAAGTCGAAGAGGCGGTTGATTTCGCAAAGATTCGGGGTTCACAAATGGGCCCGAGTGTGTGATATTGAACTGCTCCCGGCGAGCGGCGGGGTCCGCGAGGCCGGGTGGGTGTACTGATGAGCGTTGGTGGAGGATCACTCGATGACAAACGGCTCGAATCCGACGAAAGCCGTCCTGAACCGCGCAGCGCGTGAGCGCGAGGAGGCGAAGGAGCGCGTCGACCGGGACACGCTGACTCGCACCCGGCGCGATCGGGATCGGTCGAAGCTGACCGATGAGCGAGGCAGGCTGACGACCGACCTCGTGAGCCAGTACCTCACCGCGATCGGTGAGTACGAGCTGCTCACTGCGGAGAAGGAAGTCGACTACGCCCAGAAGATCGAGAGCGGTCAGATGGCGCAGGACCGGCTCGACGCGGGCGACTACAAGGGTCGTGCCGAGCAGATAGCGCTTCGCCGTCAGGGCCGCCGCGGGCAGGAGGCGAAGGATGCTTTCCTCACCGCCAACCTCCGCCTCGTCGTGGCGAATGCCCGCCGCTACGCGAACACCTCCGGGATCGACTTCCTCGATCTGATCCAGGAAGGCAACCTCGGGCTCATCCGCGCCGTTGAGAAGTTCGACTGGCGCAAGGGATTCAAGTTCTCCACATACGCCACATGGTGGATTCGTCAGGCCATAACTCGTGCGATCGCCGACAAGTCGAGAACAGTGCGAATCCCGGTTCATCTCCACGACACGCTCGCAGCGGTTCGCGCCGCGCAGGCGAGTCTCAAGGCCGAGCTCGGTCGCGATCCGAAGCCGGAGGAGATCGCCGAAGAGGCCGGCGTCGACGTCATGAAGGTCGAACTGGCGCTCAGCGTTGCGGACACCGTCTCGCTCGAGCAGCCGATCGGTGAGGACGGCGCCCAGCTCGGAGACTTCATCGAGGACGAGGAAGCGGTCGACCCGGTTCGCGTGACCGAGGAGCTCGACATTGCGAACAGCCTTCGCAAGTCCATCGAGCGTCTGCCGGAGCGGGAGGGGCGAATCCTCGCCCTGCGCTACGGTTTCTACGACGGCGTGCCTCGCACGCTCGAGGAGATCGGCGACGAATTCGACCTGACCCGCGAGCGGATTCGTCAGCTCGAGAAGCTCGCGCTGTGCCGTCTGCGTCATCCAAGCTTCGGGATCCGCGAGCAGGATCTCGTTTAGGAATCCGAATCCGTTCGGAGCGTTCTCCTCGACACCGGTCGTGTTCGTGTCGCTAGCCTCTGCCGTGGAGCAGTCGGAGGGAGCCCGATGCGTGTTGAAGCGCTTGTCAGCGGTGCGTCCGATGTCGTGGGTCCCGAGACGACGCTCGGGGACGCGGCGGCGGTTCTCATAGGGCGGTCGGTTGGAGCGATCGCCGTGGTCGACGGTCGGCGCCCCGTGGGCATTCTCACCGACAGGGACCTCGTTCGCGCGGTCTCCGATGGGGCCGATCTCGACGAGCCCGTCACTGCGTGGATGACCGACGCTCCGGACACGATGCCTCCCGGTGTGAGCGTGAGTGAGGCTGCGGACTGGATGCTCGAGACCGGGTATCGGCACCTCCCGGTGATGCAGGGGGAGGAGCTCCTCGGGATCGTGGACATCCGCGACATCCTCTGGGCCCTCCGCAACCCCTAAACCCGCGTACCCAGGGTTG
>JBDLHX010000053.1:0-15748 GCA_039715165.1 Actinomycetota bacterium | reverse complement strand
AAAGGACCTCCGTGTCTTCGAGTGGAACTGCTTGACCCCCTCCGTCAGCTCCTTCGTCGCTGCCACCTCCCCCTGAGAGGGAGGGAAGAGCCGTCGCTGCCACCTCCCCCTGAATGTGATGGACCCGCACGGCAGCTAGGCACACCGACCAGCACGACAACACCAGCCTGTGGGCTGCACCTTCTCACGGTGCGGCCCACAGCTGATTCACCCGCATATGGCGACATCCCCCGAGAGGGCCGAAGACCAGAGGAATATCCGCCACCGACGGTGAGTTCTCTCAGGCACCAGAGCAGGAGACGACAGTGGCCCGAGGCCGGATTCGAGTCGAGGATGGGAACAAGCGCATTCGGGTGGTGCTCGGTGGTGAAGTGATCGCCGACACCATCCGGTCCAAACTCGTGTGGGAGAAGCCCTACTACCCCACCTACTACGTGCCCATCGACGACGTCGCCGATGACGCCCTCGTCCCGACCGGAGCGACGAAACGCTCGCCGAGCCGCGGGGACGCCGAACTCTTCGACGTCAAGTCCAACCGGCGAACCGCCGAGCAGGCCGCCTATCACCACGCCGACTCCCCGATCGCCGAGATCCGCGACCACGTCGCGTTCGAATGGTCGGCCATGGACGCCTGGTTCGAAGAGGACGTTGAAGTCCACGTCCACCCACGGGATCCGTACACCCGGGTCGATGTCCTGCCCAGCTCACGCCACGTCGAGGTGCTCGTCGACGGTGTCAAGGTCGCCGACTCGCACCATCCGCGCCTCCTCTTCGAGACCGGCCTACCCACCCGGTACTACCTCCCGAAGACGGACGTGCGGATGGACCTCCTCACCCCAACCGACACCCAGACCCACTGCCCGTACAAAGGCACCGCCGAGTACTGGTCCGCAACGATCGGCGACGCCGTTCACGAGGACCTCGTGTGGAGCTACCGGACGCCGCTGCCGGAGAGCCACGGCATCGGCGGGCTCGTCGCGTTCTACAACGAGAAGGTCGACATCGTCGTCGATGGGGAGTTGCAGGGACGGTCGAAGACGGTGTTCTCGTAGGTCTGCCCCCTGCGCTGAGAACAGCTCGTCGCTCAATCTCGGATCCGTTCGGACGGCCCGGAAGGTTCGGGGTAGCCTCGGAAGCACTGGGGGCTGCAGACATGGACGTGAGGTTCCTCGGGCCGCTCGAGGTGCACCGAGACGGGAGGCAGCTGGATCTCGGGCCACCGCGTCAACGCGCCGTTCTCGCCCGTCTCCTGATCAACCCCGGCGAGAACGTCCAGATCGCCGTCTCGCAGTACCTGAACCCGAACGATCTCTGCAAGGCGTGGAGTATCGGCCGAACGATGACACCGGGACAAGGCCATCGACTACGCAGGGGAGGCCCACCGGCTCATCCAGGACAGCCCGACTTCCCGGGTCGCCCATTGAGAACCCGTCCGTCGGCTCCACGCACAGTGGTGTCGGCTGACCGTGTGCTCAACGACGCGGAGGGGGCAGGGAAGTGGGAATAGGACCTGGGTCTGTGGGCCTCGCATGGAAGGAAGCGGAATGAGAAAGAAGTTGTCAGTCGTACTCGTGCTGGTCCTCGCGCTCACCGTGATCGCTGTGGCGCCGGCCAGCGCGAAGAAGCCGATCGGCGGCGACATGGAGCTCGAATTCAACCTGGGGTTTGGTGCAGGGCCCTACCCGGCAATCAGCTGGGTCGGGACCGTCGGACTCGAAGGTGAGCTCTATGGGATTGCGTTCTTCCCCACGGACGCGAAGGACGTCGGGACGGCCCACCACTTCTGGGAGGGCTGGAAGGTCTACGAGTACGACACCGGAGATCCGTTCTTCGCATTCACCGACGGCGTCCTGACCACATTCAATCCCGGAATACCCGTTCTCGAGGGATCTGATCGCGGCGTCACGAACCACAACGACAAATACCGCATGAGGGGCACCGTCGACGGAGCCACCGAGCCGTTCGAGGAATGGATCGGCCGCAGGGTTCACATGGCTGGGGTGATCGAGTGGTATGAGTTTGGGGCACCCCAGTACGCACCCGGCTCGTTCCGGATCAACTGACGATCAGAAGCGAGGTCCGCCTCGCGATGGTCGAGGGCACAGAAACTCGACCGAACACACATGTCGTGGGAGGAGTACGAAACCCTCGGCGACGACGTGCGCGGCGAGTACATCGACGGAGTGCTCGTCATGAGTCCGTCACCAACGAAGCACCACCAGCGTGCAGCGCGACGCTTGGCGCATCTGCTCGAAGATGCGAAACCGGAGAGCGTCGATGTCGAGACAGCCTGGGCGTGGAAGCCGGGACCGGATGAGTTCATCCCCGATGTCTCTGTCTTCGTCGAAACCGGGCGGCATCGCGGAGATGACGAGGTCACGCTCGACGTCGGGCCGATGACGGTGACGTTCGCCCCGAACGGACTACTGAGCTGAAGCCGCTGATCGGAACCGTCTGGCCCCCTCCGCCTTGCTGACGCTCGGCACATCCCCCTGAGGACGGAGGAAGCCTCTCGATTGTGGGGGAACGGTCGCTGGGGTACTGTCTCAGGGGATGGAGAACGACGAACCGCGACGTCCGGGTTTGTACGATCCCGTCCGGGACCACGACTCGTGCGGGATCGGCTTCGTCGCGGACATCAAGGGCCGACCCGCCCGCTCCATCGTCGAACAGGGCCTCACGGTCCTCGCCAACCTGACCCACCGGGGCGCCGTTGGAGCCGATCCGCTCGCCGGCGACGGCGCCGGGATGCTCCTCCAGATCTGTGACCGGTTCTTCCGCGACGAAGCAGAGCGCATCGGTCTCGACCTCCCCGAACAAGGCCGGTACGGCGTCGGGATGGTGTTCCTCCCCCGCCATGAGATCGACCGCACCGTCTGCGAGAACGCCCTCACCGAAACGATCCTGCGAGAAGGCCTCGTCACGCTCGGCTGGCGCGACGTCCCCGTCGACCCGTCGTGCCTCGGCGAGAGCGTCAAGCCGATCGAGCCGTGGATCCGGCAGGTCTTCGTCGGCTGGGGCCCCGACACCGCAGACCAGGACGCCTTCGAGCGCAAGCTCTTCGTGATCCGCAAGGAGGCCCACGCTGCGATCAAGCGCCGCAATCCCGACCTCACGGAGAACGGCGAGTACTACATCCCGTCGCTGTCGTCGCGCACCATCGCCTACAAGGGCATGGTCCTGGCGAAGAACCTCGCCGTCTACTACCGGGACCTCGCCGACCCCCGCATGGAGTCGGCGCTCGCCCTCGTCCACCAGCGCTTCTCCACGAACACGTTCCCGTCGTGGCGCCTCGCCCAGCCGTTCCGCCTCCTCAGCCACAACGGCGAGATCAACACGCTTCGCGGCAACGTCAACTGGATGATGGCCCGCCGCCAGAACATGTCGTCCGAGATCCTCGGCGACGACCTCGACAAGCTTTGGCCCCTCATCGGCGACAACGCCTCGGACTCGGCGACGTTCGACAACGCCCTCGAACTCCTCGTCGCCGGCGGCTACTCCCTCGGCCACGCCATGATGCTGATGATCCCCGAAGCGTGGGCGGACAACCCGCTCATGGATGCCGACCGCCGGGCCTTCTACGAGTATCACGCGGCGCTCATGGAGCCGTGGGACGGGCCCGCCGCGGTCGCCTTCACCGACGGGAAGCAGATTGGCGCCACCCTCGACCGCAACGGCTTGCGCCCGGCCCGGTACCTCATCACCGACGACGACCTCGTCGTCATGGCGTCGGAGATGGGGACGCTCGACATCGCCGAGGAGCGCATCGTCACGAAGTGGCGGCTCCAGCCCGGCAAGATGCTCCTCATCGACCTCGAGCAGGGCCGCATCATCGACGACGCCGAACTCAAGTCGGACCTCGCCACCGCCAAGCCGTACCAGCGGTGGCTCGACGAGACCCAGATCCGGCTGAAGGAACTGCCGAGGGAAGTCGCGTCGATGCGGCCCGACCGCGACACCCTCGCCGCCAGCCAGCGGGCCTTCGGCTACACCCGTGAGGACATCGAGTTCTACCTGAAACCGATGGCGACGACCGGCATCGACCCGATCGGCTCCATGGGCCGGGATACGCCACCTGCCGTCCTGTCGGACCGGCCGAAGCTCCTGTTCGACTACTTCAAGCAGAACTTCGCCCAGGTGACGAACCCGCCGATCGACCCGATCCGGGAAGAGACCGTCATGTCGATGGTGTCGCTCATCGGCCCCCGCCCGAACCTCCTCGACCTCGAGACCGGCGGCTCGCACCAGCGCCTCGAGGTGTCGCACCCGATCCTCACGAGCGTCGACCTCGAACGGGTCCGCCGCATCGAGAACGTCGTCCACGCCGACTTCCGGACCCGCAGCCTCGGCATCTGCTACCCCGCCGACGAGGGCGCCGACGGCATGGGTGCGGCGATCGACCGGCTCTGCGAGAAGGCCACCCAGGTCGTGCGCGACGGCTACAACCTGCTGATCCTGTCGGACCGGTGCGTCGAAGTCGACCGCATCGCCATCCCGTCACTGCTCGCCACCGCAGCCGTGCACCACCACCTCATCCGGGAGGGGCTGCGCACCGAGGTCGGGCTCGTCGTCGAGACCGGCGAGGCCCGACAGGTCCACGACTTCTGCCTCCTCGCCGGGTACGGGGCAGAGGCCATCAACCCCTACCTCGCCCTCGACAGCATCAACGCCATCGCCAAGGACGTCGACGGATCGCCCACACCGACCGAGGCCCGTGCGATGTACACCAAGGCGGTGAAGAAGGGGATGATGAAGGTGATGTCCAAGATGGGCATCTCAACGTTCCAGTCGTACTGCGGGGCCCAGATCTTCGACGCCGTCGGCCTGCGCGCCGACCTCATCGACCGCCACTTCACCGGCACGGCGTCGATGATCGAGGGCATCGGGATCGAGGAGATCGCGCAAGAGTCCGTCCGTCGGCACCACAAGGCCTACGGGGAGCCGCTGCCCCGCCGCCGCCCTCTCGACGAAGGAGGCGATCTCGCCTACCGGATCCGGGGCGAGGCGCACGTGTGGACCCCGGGGACGATCACGCTCCTCCAACACGCCGTGCGAAAAGGCGACGAGGCCACGTTCCGCGAATACCTCCGCAAGGTCGACGACCAGACCGAGAACCTGAAGAACCTGCGCGGCCTGTTCACCCTGCGGTTCGGCGACGAGCCGGTCCCCCTCGACGAGGTCGAACCGGCGACCGAGATCGTGAAACGCTTCGCCACCGGCGCCATGTCGTTCGGGTCGATCTCGTGGGAGGCGCACACGAACCTCGCCATCGCCATGAACCGCCTCGGCGCGAAGTCGAACACCGGCGAAGGTGGCGAAGAGGCGAGCCGGTACGTGCCCGACGAGAACGGCGACTCGGCCCGGTCCGCTGTCAAGCAGGTCGCCTCCGGGCGGTTCGGCGTCACCACCGAGTACCTCGTCAACGCCGACGACATCCAGATCAAGATGGCCCAGGGCGCCAAGCCCGGCGAGGGCGGCCAGCTCCCCGGCCACAAAGTGAACGACTGGATCGCCAAGGTCCGCCATTCGACACCGGGGGTTGGGCTCATCTCGCCGCCGCCGCATCACGACATCTACTCGATCGAGGACCTCAAGCAGCTCATCTTGGACCTCAAGAACGTCAACCCGCAGGCCCGCATCTCGGTGAAGCTCGTCTCCGAGGTCGGGGTCGGCACGATCGCCGCCGGTGTGGCGAAGGCGAAGGCCGACCACGTGCTCATCTCCGGCAACGAGGGCGGCACCGGCGCCAGTCCGCTCACGTCGGTGATGCGGGCCGGGTCGCACTGGGAGATCGGCCTCGCCGACACACACCAGACGCTCGTCGCGAACGGACTGCGGGGCCGCATTGCGGTCCAGGCCGACGGCGGCATCCGCACCGGACGGGACATCGTGGTCGCGGCCCTCCTCGGCGCCGACGAGGTGGGATTCGGCACCGCGGCGCTCATCGCCCAGGGCTGCATCATGATGCGCAAGTGCCACCTCAACACGTGCCCGGTCGGGGTCGCCACCCAGGACCCCGAGCTGCGCAAGCTCTTCCCCGGCACGCCCGAGCACGTCGTCAACTTCTTCATATTCATCGCCGAGGAGACCCGCCGGATCATGGCGCGGCTCGGGTTCCGCACCTACGCCGAGATGATCGGCCGCTCCGACCTGCTCGACGTGCGCAACGCCGTCGACCACTGGAAGGCGCAGGGCCTCGACTTCTCCCGCATCCTGATGACACCCGAGCCGGCCCCCGGCGTGGCGACGTCGAACGTCGAGACGCAGGAGCACGGCCTTGACAAGGCCCTCGACAACGTCCTCATCGACGAGGCGTCGCCGGCGCTCGAGAACGGAGAACCCGTTGTCATCGAGTCGGCCATCGCGAATACGAACCTCACCGTCGGCGCCATGCTGTCCGGTGAGGTGGCGAAGCGCCACGGGCATGCCGGACTCCCGGACGGCACCATCCACGTCCGGCTCGGCGGGACCGCGGGGCAGAGCTTCGGGGCGTGGCTCGCGGCGGGCGTCACCCTCGAGCTGATGGGCGACGCCAACGACTACGTCGGCAAGGGCCTCTCGGGCGGCCGCATTCTCATCCAGGCGCCGCCGATCGGGCCGACCGTGCCGAAGGAGAACGTCATCATCGGCAACACGGTGCTGTACGGGGCGATCTCCGGCGAGTGCTACTTCAACGGCGGCGCCGGCGAACGCTTCGCCGTGCGCAACTCGGGTGCGATCGCCGTCGTCGAACGGGTCGGCGACCACGGCTGCGAGTACATGACCGGCGGGTGCGTCGTCGTGCTCGGCAAGGCGGGACGCAACTTCGCCGCCGGTATGAGCGGCGGCATCGCCTACGTGATCGACGATGACGGCGACTTCGAACAGCGCCTCAACCCGCAGATGGTGACGCTCGAACGCATCGACGCCGACGACACGCCGCCCCCGGGCGTCTCAGACGATCCGACGGTCGAAGAGCTCCTGGCGGACCCGCTGGGATACGACGCCTGGAGGTTCACGACTCTCGTCGAACGCCACGCCCGGCTCGTCGATAGCTCTCGGGCACAAGAGGTCCTCGACGACTTCGAATCCTTCCTGCCGAAGATCTACAAGATCACCCCGAACGAGTTCCGCCGAGCGCTCACCGAGCGGGCGGAGGGGTCCTGATGGGCACCGTCAACGGCTTCCGCGAGTTCGAGCGTCGGGATCGTGGCTCGCTGCCCGTCGAGAAGCGTCTGGAGTCGTACGACGAGTTCATGATCCCTCTGCCGAAGTCGGAGCTGGCGCGCCAGGGGGCCCGCTGCCTCGATTGCGGCACCCCCTACTGCCACAGCGCCTGCCCCGTCGACAACGTGATCCCAGACTGGAACGAGCTCGTTCACCGCGGCGAGTGGCGGCGCGCACTCGACATCCTGCACTCGACGAACAACTTCCCCGAGTTCACCGGTCGGGTCTGCCCCGCTCCCTGTGAGGAAGCGTGCACGCTCAGCCTCCTCGACTCGCCGGTGACGATCAAGACGATCGAGTACGCCATCATCGAACGGGCCTGGGCGAAGCGGTGGATCAAGCCGGCGATCCCGGTTCGACGCACCGACCGCAGCGTTGCCGTCGTCGGCTCCGGACCGGCCGGCCTCGCCGCCGCCCAACAGCTCGCCAGAGCCGGGCACAGGGTCGTCGTCTACGAGAAGAACGCCAAGATCGGCGGGCTGCTGCGCTACGGCATCCCCGACTTCAAACTCGCGAAGCGGGCCATCGACCGGCGCCTCTCGCAGATGATGGCCGAGGGTGTCGAGTTCCGCGTCAACCGCCACATCGGCGTCGACGTTCCGATCGAGAAGCTCTTCGATCGGTACGACGCGATCGTCCTCGCCGGCGGCTCTGAACATCCCCGCGACCTGCCGGTGCCGGGACGGGATCTCGGCGGGGTGCACTTCGCCATGAATTATCTCACCCAGCAGAACCGGCGCAACAGCGGCGAGTGGATCGACGACGCCGTGGAGATCACGGCCGAGGGGAAGCACATCGTCGTCATCGGCGGCGGCGACACGGGTTCTGACTGCGTCGGCACCGCGAACCGCCAGGGGGCGGCGTCGGTCACCCAGCTCGAGCTGCTGCCGAAGCCGCCCGTCCATCCCGACAAGCTCCTCACCTGGCCGGAGTGGCCGAACCGGCTCCGCACCACGTCGTCGCACGAGGAGGGCTGCGAGCGGATGTGGTCCGTGTCGACGACACAGTTCCAGGGCAACGGCCGCGTCGCGTCGCTCTCTGCCGTCGAAGTCGACTGGCAGCACGTGGACGGGGCGTGGCGGATGACCGAGGTCGAGGGCTCCGCGTTCGACCTTCCCGCCGATCTCGTACTCCTCGCCATGGGCTTCACCGGGCCGGTCCGCAACGGACTCGTCGACGCTCTCGGCATCGACCTCGACGAGCGGGGGAACGTCGCCGCGACCACCGACGACTACGCCACGAGCGTCGACGGCGTCTTCGCCGCCGGAGACATGCGGCGCGGCCAGTCGCTTGTCGTGTGGGCGATCCGGGAAGGGCGCCGCTGCGCCCGTGCCGTGGATGAGTTCCTAATGGGCGAGTCCCGCCTCCCCCGGTAGGCCAGGCGGTCTCCCCCCTACTTCGCGTGGGTCCGCGGTTCCTCGCGCCGGAGCACTGCTTTGGTTTCTCCACCAGAAACTGGGGGAGATGCCCGGCAGGGTAGAGGGGGCAACCGCGCGCGAAGCGGTCCCACGAATCTGCCCCCTCTGTCGCCTTCGGCGACATCTCCCCCACTCCGTGGTGGAGACTTGGTTTCGCCTCTTCCACGAGGTCGGGGAGGCGCGAGCGCCGGCCCGCAAGGGCCGGAGCGCAGCGGAGGGGGCGACTCCCAGCGGGGTAGGGTTCGCCGTTGTGAGCGACCACCGCAAGAACCAAGCAACGACCGCGTCGGATGCGACGTCTTCGGTCGCGTGGGTCGAACTCGGGCTCATGTCGGTCATGTGGGGCAGCGGCTTCCTCCTCATGAAGGTGGCAGTCCCCACCGTCCCCGCGTTCGCAATGTCGGCCGTTCGCGGGCTGCTGGCAGCAGTGCTGTTGTGGGGCGTGATCCGGGCGTCACGCCGTCATCCGGCCACGCCCGGAGATCCTTGGACGCCGGCACTGGTCCTCGGCACCGTGTCCGGGTGGCTCCCCAACGTGCTCACCGCATGGGCGCTGCTGCGTCTCGACAGCTCGGTTGCCGGAATGCTCAGCGCATCCGCACCGATCTTCGTGGTGGTCCTCGCTCACTTCTTTCTTGCCCACGAGCGGCTGCGCCGCTACCAGGTCACCGGCATCGTGATCGGTCTCTTGGGCGTCGCACTCATCATCGGGGTCACCCCGGAGTCATTCGGCAAGGCGGACCTCGTGGGGCAACTCGTCATGGTCGGCGTCTCGCTCAGCTACGCCGTCGGCACGGTCTACGCACGCACGATCGGTCCGCAGAACGCGCCACAACTCGCAATGCGACAACAACTCGTCGCCGGAGCCGTTGCGCTGATCATCGCCCTCGGCCTCGAGCAGCCGTGGACGATCAGACCCGAACCGATCGCCGTTGGTGCCATCGTCGCTCTCGCCATCTGGGCGAGCGCCATCCCGATCTGGATCTACTTCCGGATGCTGGCGCACACGAAGGCCGTCATCGTGTCGCTCGTCGCCTATCTCATCCCGGCCGTCGCTGTAATCCTCGGAGCCGTCGTCCTCGGCGAGTCGCTCGAACCGACTGCGGCACTCGGGCTGCTCGTCGTCTTCGGAGGCATCTTCATCACGACCCGCCCACCCCGGGTAAGGGCGACGCCGCCCGTCTCCGCTGCAGGCATCGAACCCGACGACGCCATCTCGGAGGGATGAAGAGAGACGAAAACCCCTGATGGGGGATGAAGAGGTAGGTTCATGGAATCAACACATGAGCAACGCCGGGGTTCCACACGGCGCCGCTTGTCTTCCGCCTTCATGATCGGCGACAAGAGCACCAAATGAGCGACCGGGATCCAGACATCGAGCAGTCCGGGTTCGATCGGGCACGCAAGCGTCTGACCCCACCGGGCGTCCCCACCGACGACCGGGCGCGCTCTCGGATGGTCCTCGACACGCTCATCCTCCACCTCCACCCGGCGAGGATCCCCGCACGCACACTCAAGTGGACGTACACCTGGGGCCTCGGCGGTCTCGCGGCGCTCTTGGTCACGATGCTCGTCGGCACCGGCGTGCTCCTGCTCGCCAACTACACGCCGACCGCCCCCGACGCCTACCTCTCCATCCTGAGCCTGCGGTCCGATGTGTGGTTCGGAGAGCTGCTGCGCAACATCCACCACTGGTCGGCGAACCTGCTCCTCGTCGTCGCCGTCCTCCACCTGCTTCGCGTCTTCTTCACCGGCGCACACCGCCCGCCGAGAGAGGTCAACTGGATCTTCGGTGTCGTGATGCTGCTGCTCATCCTCGGCGCGAACTTCACCGGGTACCTCCTCCCCTGGGACCAGCTGGCGTACTGGGCGATCACGGTGGGCACGAGCCTCATCACCTACATCCCGCTCGTCGGGGGAAACATCGAGTCGCTCCTCCTCGGCGGCCCTGAGGTCTCCGGCGCCACGCTGCTCAACTTCTACGCCTTCCACATCTCGTTCATCCCGCTGTCGCTCTTCGCCCTCATGGCGCTCCACTTCTGGCGGGTCCGCAAGGACGGCGGCTTGACGATCCCCCGCACGGTCGACGAGCAGCCCATCGAACGGCCCGAGCGAGTCACCACCATCCCGCATCTCATCCGCCGAGAGACCGTGTGGGCGCTGGCGTGGATCGCCATCATCATCGGGTTCTCGGTGGCCTTCCCAGCCCCCCTGGAAGGGATCGCCGATCCCATGGTCAGCCCGAACCCGGCGAAGGCCCCGTGGTACTTCATGGGCATCCAGGAGCTCCTCCTCCACTTCCACCCGTTCGTCGCCGCGATCGTGATCCCGACCCTTGCCCTCCTCGGCTTCTTCACCCTGCCGTTCATCGACCACGCCTCGGAGCACGAGGGCATCTACTTCCGGTCACGTCGGGGACGGTCCCTCGCTGCGATGGCGGCGGGCCTCTCCCTCGTCCTCACCTCGGCGTGGATCTTCGTCGACGACCGCTACCTCGACTGGGCGACGTGGCTCGAAGGCTGGCCGACGGTCCTGTCGAACGGCTTCCTCCCGCTCGCCATCGCCGTCGTGATCCTCGCCCTCCTCGACATGTGGATCGAGAAGGGCCTCGGCGGAACGCTCGAAGAGCGGGTGCTGTTCCTCTTCACGTTCCTCGCCGTATCGCTCGTCGTCCTCACCATCATCGGCATCTTCTTCCGCGGCCCGGGCATGGAGCTGTTCTGGCCCTGGGCGATGCCGTCGGCACACTGAGAACACCATGAACGAACAACCCATCGAGATCACCCCAGAGGACGAGCCGGCGATCGACCGCCGGTCGTTCCTCAAGTACGCCGGCATCGCGATCGGGGCGCTCGCCGCCGTCGAACTCGGCGCGATCGGGTTCGGCTACGCCCAGCCCCGGCTCGCCGAAGGGGACTTCGGCAGCGTGATCACCGCCGGAGCCGTCGACGACTTCCCTCCGGGATCGGTCACCCACATCACGAACGGCCGCTTCTACCTCACCCGCCTCGAAGACGGCGGCTTCCTCGCCCTCCACCAGCGGTGCACCCACCTCGGATGCACCGTGCCGTGGGATCAAGCAGCCAACCAATTCATCTGCCCGTGCCACAACTCTCAGTTCGACGACACCGGCGAAGTCCTCAACCCGCCCGCACCCCGGCCGCTCGACCTGTTCCCCGTCTCCATCGAAGACGGATCGGTGATGGTCGACACCGGAACGAAGATCTCACGAGACGACTTCGATCCGTCCCAGGCGGTGTACGCATGAGCCGGACGCGCACCATCGAAATCGCCATCGGACTGATCGCCGGCTTCGCGATCGTCGTCGCCCTCGGCGTCGCCATCGTCCGGGAGCCGGCACGCATCGACGCCGCCGGCGGCCAGATCCTTGAAGAGCAGATCGACGACGCCATGGACCTGTACGCCGAGCAGTGCTCCGTCTGCCACGGCCTCAACGGCGAGGGCATCGGGTCGAACCCGCCGCTCGACAGCGAGGCGCTGCGCACCGCCGACTTCGACTCCCTGTTCAAGACGATCGAGCGCGGGCGGTTCGGCACGCCGATGCCCGCGTGGTCGCTCGACGACGGCGGGCCGTTCAGCGACTATCAGGTGTCGGAGCTCGTGGCGCTCGTCCAGCACGGCGACTGGGGAGAGGTCGGCGACCGGGTCGTCAACCTCGGGTTCGCGCCGCTCGTCCCGTTCACCGCCGAGCCGGATCCTGAGATCTACGAGTCCACCGGACTCCTCGCAGGCGGAGACGCAATGCAGCGCGGCATCGACGTCTACGCCGCGGAGTGCGTGGCCTGTCACGGCGAGGACGGCCTTGGAACGAATCTCGCCCCCGCCCTCAACGACCCACTCGTGCGCGAACAGACCGTCGATGAGATCTCCCGCACGATCGACCTCGGCGTCCCGGGGACGTTGATGGCCCCGTGGGGCGGGCAACTCGACGACGAGACGATCGGCGATCTCGCTGCGCTCATCACTCGCTGGGACGAGGTGCCGCTCGGGGCGATCCCCGCCCCCGACGTGCCGATCGCCACCACCGAGGAGTCGCTCGCACTCGGAGAGACCCTCTACGCCGAGAACTGCTCGCAATGCCACGGCGTCGATGGGCAGGGGACGCAGCGCATCCCCGCCCTGAACGTCCAGGGGTTCCTCGAAGAGACGCCCGACGCCGCGATCGAGCAGATCGTCACACTCGGCGTTGCCGGGACGCCGATGCCGGCGTGGGGCGACCGCATGACCGAAGCGGAGATCCAGTCGATCGTCGGGTTCATCCGCTCCTGGGAAGAGACCGCCCCGGCCGTCGCCACTCCCTCACCCCGGGCCGGCCGCGGCGGGCCACCGTGGATGCGCGACCAAGCGACGGTCGATGAGAGCGAGCCCACGGACTGGCGCATCGTGGCGCTCATCGCCGGCCTGCTCGTCGTGTCCATCGCCCTCGTCGGTACCGGCCTCCAGTCGTTCCGCCGCCACTCGGAAGACTGACGGGGAGAGTCATTGGGTTTCTCCCCCACGCAGTGGGGGAGATGGCCGGCAGGCCAGAGGGGGCCGATGCCAGGCCGCCGCTCTCACGGTTGCCCCCTCTGCGTCGGAGCCTGGCGGCTCCTCCGCGTCTCCCCCACATCCGTGGGGGAGACGAAGACAGCTCTCACACAATCCTCACAACCTCTTCGCGGTTGTCGCACATCGCTCCCTCAGTGTTCGGGGTGTAGGAATTCCCGACACGAGGAGCAGACCATGAGACGGACCATCGCCATCCTCGCAGCGATCGTTGCTGCGACCCTCGCCCTCAGCGTCGTGCCGGCACTCGCCGTCGACGACGCACCACCGGAGCGACCCCGCCTCGACCGGGAGCGTCCAGAGCGGACCTTCCCGCCCGATTGGGTCGGTCAAAGCGCCGATGAGGTGCGTGACGCCATCCTCGAACGCATCGAAGCCGCCGAGGAACGCATCGCCGACAACGAGCGCCTCACCGACGAGCAGAAGGAACAGCTCCTTGAAGCGCTCGCCGACACCCGCGAGGCGATCGAGGACCTCGACGAGCCGGCCGAGATCGTCGGAACCGCCATCTCCCGCCGGCAACTCGAGCGGATCGAGTTCCGGGCACTGCGCAGCGGCGAGGAGCCCGACTTCGAGGCGCACATCGCCAAGGATCTCGAGGGCTTCTCTCTGCGGCTCGAGCACATGACGAAGATCGTCGGATGGGCAGAGGCCGCAGGTGAAGACGTCGACGACGTCCTCGTCTACCTCGACGAGGCAACCGACCAGCTCGAGGTCGCTGAGGGCACCGGCTCAGTCGAGAAGCGTCACGATGCCGCCCACATCGCCCGAGCCTGGATGACGGAGGCGACCGTCGCCCTCATGGCGCTGTAACCACCGCACCGCCAGCGCCGACGACGGGACCCGTCCCTCCCCGGGTCCCGTCGCTCGCGACAGGAACTGCCGCGTGGCCCCGTCACCGCTCGGCGTTGAGCAGATCGGGCCGATCGGTGATCAGCCCGTCGACGCCGGCATCGATGAGCCGGGCCATCTCTTCCGGGTCGTTCACCGTCCACGGCACCACGGCAAGACCTACCGCGTGCGCCACTTCGATTCGGTCTCGGTTGACCGTCGCCGCTCTTGGCGACCAGATCGAGATCCCGAGCCGCGCGTACGCCGCGAGGTCGTCGTCGGTTGAGACGGTGAGTGCAGCGAGCGGGATGGTGGGATCCGCTCGATGGATCGCTTCGAGGGACCGTCGATCGAAGCTCTGGATGACCACTCTGTCGCTGAAGCCGTATCCGTCGATCACTTCGAGCAGTTGGGACTCGAACGGGCCAACGTTCACACCGTCGAATCCGTCACCGATCTCTGCGGGATCCTGCGGGTTCCGTTTTGTCTCGATGTTGAAGCGAACGGTTCGGGCGCCATCGCGCTGCGCCGCTGTCTTCGCATCTGAGCCGGCGTACTCGTCGACGAAAGCGAAGAGCTCTCCGAGAGTGACGATCCCGAAGTCGT
Organism: Actinomycetota bacterium; assembly: GCA_039715165.1. Taxonomy (GTDB): domain Bacteria; phylum Actinomycetota; class Acidimicrobiia; order Spongiisociales; family UBA5794; genus JAHEEL01. The sequence goes on along the minus strand of JBDLHX010000053.1, from coordinate 1,121 downwards.
TGCCTGCGAGCGCCGTCGGGTCCGCGTTCTGTCTGGGGAACCGGTCCGGGTTCGGGTTCCGATCGCACATCAGTGATCTCAGAGTCGTCGCCGCAAGTGCCCGCACGGCGAGTTCGGTTTCCGACGCGATCGGGTCGTCCGGATCCGGCACGGCCGCGTCGGATCCGTCGGGTCGGCGGCATTTCCCAGGATCAATCACAGGGTCGTGCCACACGATGACGTCGCCGTCCGCCGTGTAGTGGAGATCGAGTTCGAGCGTCGTGACCCCTAGATCAAGCGCCTTCTCGAATCCGGGCAGTGTGCTCTCCGGCTTGAGGCCCCTGGCACCGCGGTGGCCCTGGACGTCGAATCCGGTGGGCAGGTCTCCAACGCGATGGCCTTCTGCAGCCGGGGGATCCGCAGCGGGATCGGAGCGCGGTAGGTCTGAGCCACAAGCGCCGAGGCCCACAGCAAGGACGATGAGGACCGCACCGAGCGTTGCAGATCTAAGGTTCACAAGGTGCCGAGCGTAGCGAGCCGGGTTGGCTCCGCTGCTCGCGTCACTTCACATCGACAAGCCACCCGGTTTCCAGATCGGCGAGCCCCGCCGGGCTACTGGGAAGCGTGAGCATGATCTTCAGATCGACGAACACGTCGCCGCCGGCGTCGATACCGAGCGAATCGCCGATCGAGTGGGCAAACCTGGTCTCTGCGTACTCGGCGAGCGACAGGCTGAGCCGAGTCAGAGCGGTGGTGGGGTTCCCCATCTCATTGCACGGGATCACACCCGCGGATTGGCCTGCATACTCGACGGGATCGGTTCGGGTGATGCGGATTCCGATGCGGTCCGCTGCCTCCGAATAGGAGACGCCGGCCGAGTAGAGCCGCATGTTGTCGCCGGGTTCCGCAGCGACGATCAGGCGGATGCATACCTCGGCCGGGTCTCCACCTGCGGCAGACAGGTCGAAGAGAGGCTCCGTCGCGGCATCTCCAACATCGACGTCACTCGACATCGATTGGACGGTGAACGCCGGCGGTTCGGCCGCCGGAGCGGTGAGGGCGGGCCAGGCGATGGCGACGATCAGCATCGCTCCCCCTGTTGTGAACCCGAGAAGGGTTCCGCCAAGCCTCATCGTCACCTC
>JBDLHX010000052.1:0-16156 GCA_039715165.1 Actinomycetota bacterium | reverse complement strand
CCGCGCTTCTTCCTCGCGGCGGAGCCGTGCTTCCTCTTCGCGCCGCTTGCGCTCCTCCTCCTGGCGCTCCCACTTCGATTGGAGCTCCCGGTATTCGTCGCTCGCCGCCTGCATCTCCTCGAGGAGCTCGGCAGCGAGACCTTCGATTTCTGTGACCAGCTCGCGCTGCCTCGCGAGGGCCGCGTCGAGAGCGTCCACCTGAGCGCGGTAGTCCGTCTCGACCGCGATCCACTCCTCAACGACCTGGAGATCGTGATCGCTGGCGGCGGCGAGGTAGGTCTCCCTCACCGGGATATCGGAGAAAGCCGCCGATCCGAAGACCGTCGAGACGGCCCCATCGGATCCTGCCGTCATGTACTGCTCGCGCACGACGGTCTCGGCCTCGAGGCGGAGAACGGCGAGACGCTGCTCCGTCTCGCTCACCTGACTCGCGAGCCCGTGGAGGCTCTCCCGGATCTGAATCTCCTCGGCGATCGCAGCCGCGAACCGGGCGTCGGTCGCTTCGATCGATGCCGAGATTGCTGCGTTGCGCTCTCTCGCCGCCTCGAGGTCCGCCTGCGTGACCTCCTGGTCCTCAGCGGCAAACGCAGGCGCGGCGAGTCCGACGAGGAGGAGAGCAATGAGGGCGACTCGGTGTTTCATCATCTCGCGTTCAACTCGACCATCGTGGATGGCCCCACTTCGCCCGCCGAGAACCTTACTTCTTCATCGGCTTTCAGCTTCCTCAATTGAACGATGACCTGGAACATCGCGGCCGGACGCAGATCCGCAGGGACGAACGCATACACACCGTCGACGACATCGGCGACGGTGCCGGCGCCCGCGCGAATCGCCTCGAGGATCTCCCGTTCCCGGGCGAGTCTGTGCTCGATGTATCCGGCAATCACGCCACCGGCGTCGTCCATCGAAGGTCCGTGGCCCGGCTCGATTCGGGCCACACCCAGATCCTGCACTCGGTAGAGGGACTCGAGGTAGGCAGCGGCGTCCTCCATGATCACCGTCGATCCACCCATGATGTGGTCCCCGGTGAAGAGCCGGTCACCGACGCGGAAACACAGGTGGTCGGCGGTGTGGCCCGGTGTGTGAACGGCCTCGATCACCCGGCTCCCCACGGTGACGCTCTCCCCGTCCGACAAGCGGACGTCGGGCACGAACAACGGGCCCGGCTCGTAGCCGTAGACGGGCACTCCGAGCCGCTCGGCAAGCGGATTCGAGAGTGGTGCGTGATCCTCATGGGTGTGGGTGGCGATCACCGCCACCGGCGTCCGATCCCCCACGGCCTCCACGATCGCGAGGAAGTGGCTGTCGATCACCGGCCCCGGATCGATGATCGCGACCTCGCCGCCATCGGCCACGATGTAGGTGTTCGTCCCCGGGCCCGTGTAGATCCCGGGGTTCGGGGCGAGGATGGTGTCGATCGTCACGAGGCCTTGAACTCCGCAGGTGCGTCGCCACCGGACGCGATGATCCGCACGGCCTCAACGAGCAGGTTCGGGTCCCGCTCTCCCGCCGCGGCCTCCTCGAAGCCGGGATCACCCGGCACGAGGATCTCCACCTTCCCGTCGGCGACGGACAGGCGCGGCTGGATCGCCGGGATCGGGTCGACTCGATCGATGTGGGAGAGGGCGGCATCGGCGGTTTCGAATCGCGCGAGCCACTCGAGGGTCTTCTGGGTAGGGAAGGCAACGACCCAGGCACCGTCCTCGGAACGTTCGATCGCGGTCGCGGGCCTGACCCACGCCGCGTCCACGAGCTCATCTCCGTCGATCCACGCATCAACGCCGTCCGGGACGACGGCGGCGAAGAAGCGCGTGTCGAACCGGATCGGGAGCGGTGTCGGTGTGATCCAGTTCGCGAAGTACCGGAGTGCGTTCCCATCGAGACGGCTCCCGGCGCCGGACGCAATACGGAATACCTCCTCGCCGATCGATCGGTCCCTCTCCGACGTCGCTCCCCGCTCGTAGAGCCAGATCCCGGTCTCTTCGACGAGTTCGCGCAGCGCAGCAGCGCGCCACCGCAGCAGATCTTCGCTGTCCGAGCTCACAGCAGACGTCGCGAGCGGCGAGCCATCGCTCTCGTCGACCGCCCCACCCGGGAACACCCAGGCGCCGGCCATGAACCGCGCCGAGGGCGTGCGGCGCACCATGAGGACCTCGAACCCTCCGAGGCCGTCTCTCAGAAGGCAGACCGTCGAGGCGATCCGCAACTCCCCCGTCATGGAACGACGGTCCAGCGGTTTGCCGACCGAGAGATGACCCAGCGGCGAATAGCCTCGCGCACCGCCGGTACGAGGAGCAGGAAGCCCGTCGCGTCGGTCAGGAGCCCGGGGGTGAGGAGAAAGGCGCCCGCAACGAGGATCATCGCTCCGTGGGCGAGGAGGGCCGTGGGGATCGAGCCCTCGTTGAACTGGTCGATCACGCCCCGGATCGTGTCACGACCCTGCTTCGTCACGAGCCACGATCCCAGGAACGCCGTCGTGACGACGAGACCGATCGTCCACCACACGCCGACGGCCTGGCTGAACACGACGAGGAGAGCGATCTCGATGATCGGCACCACCACGAACAGCCCAAAGAGAGTCCACCGCAACCGCACCCGATCGAGGATACCGGTGCCGGTAGTCTCCACACGTGGATCTTCGTGACCTCCCAGCGGTCGATGCGCTCGCCCGAGACCTCGCGGGTTCGTTCAATCTGCCGGCTCCGCTCGTGGTAGCGGTGGCCCGGGATGCGATCGACGAGGCACGCTCCGCGGTCCTCGCCGGCTCCGATGCCGACCCACGGACCGTGACGACCCGACGGCTCCAATCGCTCTCGGCGGCGCGACTCCGACGCGTGGTGAACGCAACCGGCGTACTCCTGCACACAAACCTGGGGAGGGCACCCATCCCGTCGGCGAGCCCGTCCCCTTCCTTCTCGAATCTCGAGATCGACCTCGAAGACGGCTCCCGGGGGAAGCGGGCGACGTACCTGCACGCCCTCGTCGCAACGACGGTCGGAGCGGAGGCCGCTCTCGTCGTCAACAACAACGCCGGCGCCCTGCTCCTCGCACTCGCTGCGCTCGCCGGGCGTGATGGAAGAGTCGCCGTATCGCGGGGTGAGCTGATCGAGATCGGGGGCTCGTTCCGGCTGCCCGAACTCATGGCCGCCTCGGGAGCGCACCTCGTCGAGGTCGGGACGACGAACAGGACCCGCGAGAGCGACTTCACGTCGCTGAGCGGCAGCATCGAAGCAGTCCTGAAGGTCCACCCCTCGAACTACCGGGTCGAAGGTTTCACCGAAGAGGTGTCGTTCTCGCGCATGCCGGAGGTCGCACGGCAGCTCGACTCCCCATTCATCGCAGACGTCGGCAGCGGGCTCCTCGACGAGGCAGTGCCATGGCTCCCGGACGGCCCGCCGCTCTGGCTCGCGGATGAGCCCGGCGTCCGCCAGGCACTCGAACACGGCGCCGGCGTCGTGCTCTTCTCCGGTGACAAGCTGCTCGGCGGCCCACAGGCCGGGATCGCCGTCGGAGACGAGGATCTCATCGGCCGCATGGCTCGCCACCCGATTGCCCGCGCCTTGCGCGTCGACACGCAGACCATCGTGGCGCTCACCGCAACGTTCGAGGACTATGCGTCGGGTCGGGGCGGGTCGATCCCGTTCTGGACGATGGCAGCGGCTTCGACGGACGAGATCACCGACCGTTCGACACGAGTGCTGCGCAAATCGGGGGTCGCCGCATCGATCGTGGATGGCGAATCGGTGGCCGGAGCCGGTTCGGTCCCCGGCCTGACCATCCCGACTCCGGTGCTCCGGCTCGACGGCGAGGCCGAGGCCACCTGGTCGACGCTCGCTTCCCACGACCCGCCGGTCGTCACCGCCCGGAGAGGCGGCGCCGTGGTCGTGAATCTGCGTGCGGTCCTTCCCGAGGAGGATCCGATCGTCATCGCGGCCCTCGCCTCGATCTGATGCCGATCATCGGAACCGCGGGCCACGTCGACCACGGCAAATCCACTCTCGTCCACGCCCTCACCGGCCGCGACCCGGATCGATGGGCCGAGGAGAAGGCACGGGGCCTGACGATCGATCTCGGATTCGCTTGGGCCCGGCTCGGAGGGCGTGAAGTCGGATTCGTCGATGTGCCGGGACACGAACGGTTCATCAAGAACATGCTCGCCGGCATCGGCGGTCTCAATGTCGCGCTGCTCGTCGTTGCCGCCGACGAAGGATGGATGCCTCAGTCGGAGGAACACCTCGCCGTGCTCGACCTCCTCGGCATAGAACACGGCGTTGTCGCGCTCACGCGCATCGACCTCGCAGATGAGGAACTCATCGAACTCTCGAGAGCCGACGTCACGGAGCACACCGAGGGCACCGTCGCTGCAGCGTGGCCGGTGATCGAAGTAGCTGCTCCCGCCGGGGTCGGGCTCGAATCGCTGGCCGAAGCGCTCGTAGGTGCGCTCGACGCGGCCGGGCCTCCCCCCGATGTCGACCGTCCGCGGATGTGGATCGACCGAGCGTTCACCATCGCCGGTGCAGGAGCCGTGGTCACGGGCACCCTCGTGGCCGGCCCGGTGTCGGTCGACGATCGCCTGCAGTGCTATCCCGGTGGCGAGGTTCGCGTTCGGGGCATCCAATCACACGAGACCTCTCACGACACGCTCGGGCCGGGAACCCGTGCCGCCCTCAACGTCGCGGGTGTCGACCGGGCCTCTCTCGACCGGGGGACGTTGCTCGCCGCGCCCGGCTCGATTGGCATGACCGAGCGCTTCCTGGCCGTGGTCAACGTTCCGACTCGGTCCGAAACCGCCGTCGATGATCGCGGCGCCTATCACGTGCACGTCGGGACGGCGACGGTACCCGCCCGGATCAGGATCATCGGCGACGGCCCACCTTCGACGGTGATCGTGACGACGACGGCACCACTCCCGATCGCCATGGGAGACCGGTTCATCCTTCGGGACACGGGACGGCGCCGTGTCGTCGCCGGTGGCACGGTGCTTGACCCCGCACCGGATCGCAAGCCGTCTGCCGACAACGTCGAACTGCTGGCGGCGGCCGTCTCAGGCCCGCGCGAAGCACGCGCCGACGCGCTCGTCGACGTCCACGGTGAGATGGACGATGACGAAGTCGGCCGCTCCTCCGGAGGTGGAACCCCCACGAGGGCGATCTCGGTCGGTGGGCTCTACTTCTCGCACGAGCGATTCGAGCGGCGCAGCCGGGATCTCGCGAACGCCGTCGGCGAACACCACGAGCGCTACCCGCTTCGAGCCGGCCTGCCGAAGTCCGAGGCAGCCTCTCGACTTGGAACAACCCCGGACATCATCGCAGCGCTGGCCTCGGCGGATCCCGGCCTCGTCGAAGATGGACCGGTCGTGCGAGGTACCGACTTCACCGTCGACCTGGGCCCCGACGAAGGGCGGGCGTGGGAAACGGCGAGGGGCAGACTGTCAGAGCGCCTCGCTGTTCCCCGGGCGTCTGAACTGGGACTCCCGGAGGAAGTCGTCCATGCGCTCATCCGCCGTGGTGATCTCGTTCGTGTCGGTGCCGACCTCGTGTTCCTGCCCGATCAGCTCGTTCGCGTCACGGAAGCGCTGCACGCGCTCCCCGACGGCTTCACCGTCGCTCAGTTCCGGGATACGTTCGAGCTCACGCGACGTCAGGCCGTCCCGCTGCTCGAATGGCTCGACGCCGAAGGATGGACCCGGCGTCGGGGAGATGGGCGCTCAATTGAGCGCGAGGCTGAGTCGGTCAGACGCGAGAGCGGACCATCTGCTGACGACGCTCCGTCTCGGTGAGACCGCCCCAGATCCCGTAGGGCTCGCGGATCGTCAACGCGTAGTCGAGGCACTCGGACCCAACGGGGCAGATCCTGCACACGGCCTTCGCCCGCACCTCTCTGCGCTCTCGTTCTTCCTTACGTTCCGTCGTGGTCGGCGGAAAGAACAGATGTGAGTGGCTCCCGCTACAGGACGCGACGGGTTGCCATGTACGATCGAGCGCAGTCACAGTGAACTTCCTCCCAGATGCCGTGCGAAGCGAGCGTGAAGTTAGACCCTTTTGGAGCTCCGCGCCAGCGATTTCTTAGTCGACGCCTTAGCTTCACGCGTTCTTTGTGGGATTCTGCCACGACCTGCACAAATGTGCGCACTTGTTTTTCGCGATTTCGAGGCGACGGGCAACAGGGTCTCTGTCCGACTACGGACTCCTGACTGCTGACTACCCTCTCACCCATGTCACGCGTACTCGTCGTCGCCGACGAACCCTGGGTGAGAAACGAAGTCCACGCCGCTCTCAGCATCGGTTCGAATGAGCTCATCGACCACGACGACCCGGCCACCGTCGCAGAAACGGCGCGAGACGAGTCGGTTGACGTGGTGGTGGTCGACCTCCAAGTCGCGTCGATGGGTGGCATGGCCATGACCCGCGCAATGCGCGAGCAGGCCGAGCCGATCCCCGTCATCATGCTTCTCGATCGCGAGGCGGACACCTTCCTTGCAGGGCGAGCAGGTGCAACCGCATGGGTCACGAAGCCCTTCACCGCCGCCGCTCTGCGCGCCGCCGTCGCCGACGCCACCGGGGCGGCGTGACGGACCGATCGGATCCTCCGAGTACCTGCGCCCTAGGGGCCCGTCATGACTTCTGAACAGTGGGTGTACCTCGTCATCATGGCGGCCTGCACCGTCGCGTCCGGCTTCTTCTCGGGGTCGGAGACCGCCCTCATCGGCATCTCAAAGGAACGGGTTCATCGCCTCGCCACCGAGAGCAAGCCCGGCCGGCGAGTCGAGCAGCTCGTCGCGGACCCGGAACGGATGCTGTCGACGCTCCTCGTCGCCAACAACATCGTCAACGTGCTGGCAGCAGCGGTCGCAACGACGCTCTTCATCGGCCTCGTCGGCGAGCAATGGGGCCCTTGGATCGCCACCGCAGCCGTGACCGCTGTGATCTTGGTCATCGGGGAGATCACCCCCAAGACCCTCGCAACCCGGTACCCCGAACGATTCGCCCTGACGGTGGCACCCGCCATCTGGCAGCTCTCGAGAGTCCTCGCCCCTCTCGCTTCGTTCTTCCGCGCCATCACCCGGGGCTTGCTCCGACTGCTGCGCATCCCCGTGGAAGGCGACTCCGATGCCGTGACCGACGCCGACATTCGGGCGCTGGCCGAACTCGGGCATCGTGACGGCCAGATAGAGGAGGTCGAGCGGGAGATCATCGACGCTCTCTTCGACCTCGCCGACCGTCCAATCCGGGACGTCATGACGCCCCGTGTCGACATCGTGACGCTCGCCGACCCCGTGTCGATGGACGACGTGAGGAAGGCCGTGGCGTCCACCGGGCACTCTCGCTATCCCGTGACGCGGGGAGACCTCGATGATCTCCTCGGCATGCTGTTCGTGAAGGACCTCGTCCAGCGATCGGACGATCCGGCGCCGGACGAAGTGGTGTCGCTGCTCCGTCATCCGCACTTCATCCCCGAGACCGCGACGATCCTCGACACGCTCACGGAGATGCGCGAACGGAAGTTCGCGATCGCGTGCGTCGTCGACGAGCACGGCGGTGTGGAGGGGGTCATCACTGCGAAAGATCTCCTCGCCGAACTCGTCGGTGAACTCCAGGACGAGTACGACCCGGGCGTGCCGTCGGTCGTCCGCATCGGTCCGCAGCAGTGGATCGCAGACGGCAGGCTCCCGATCGAGGATCTCGCCGACGAGATCGACCGTCGCTTGCCCGACGGCCCGTACAGCACGGTCGCGGGATTCTTCCTCGCCGTGGCCGGGCACATCCCTGAGGAGGGCGACATCGTGCACCTCGACGGGATCCGGCTCACCGTGATCGAGATGGACCGCAACCGGGTCGACCGACTCGACGTCTCACTCGTCTGACTTCTCCTGAACGGCACAACGCGATGGGGGGTACACTCCCCGTCATTCGGGACGTAGCGCAGCTTGGTAGCGCGCATCGTTCGGGACGATGAGGTCGCCGGTTCAAATCCGGCCGTCCCGACTCATCGAAACCCCGCCCTCGTGGCGGGGTTTCTTGTTGCCGATCCGGCTACCGCTCGAGCAACAGTTCGGCGAGTTGAACCGCGTTCAACGCCGCGCCCTTTCGCAAGTTGTCTCCGACCACCCAGAGGCTGATGCCACCGCGGTCGCCGACGGTCTCGCGGACTCGGCCGATGAGCACGTCGTCGATCCCGGCTGAGTCGAGCGGTGTGGGCACGTGTTCGTCGCCCCACAGCTGTGCCCCGGGTGCGTCGGCGAGGATCTCCTTCGCTTCTCCGAGTCCGACGGGACGGTTGAAGAACATCGTCGCGGCGATGCCGTGACCGACAATCGTCGGGACCCGCACGCAGAAGGGCTCGACCTTGATCCCGGGGGCATCGAGGATCTTCCTCGTCTCGTGAACAAGCTTCCATTCCTCGTCCGTGTAGCCCTCGTCGGTGATCGCCCCTGCCATCGGCAAGACGTTGTATCCGATGGGCCGCTGGTAGAGGTCCCCTCCCGGGTCCTCCCAACCGCCGTGCTGCAGGGCATCGCGGTCGCGGCCGAACCAGGCAATCTCAGACTCGAGTGTCTCCATCCCCTGCTGACCCGATCCGCCCGTCGCTTGGTAGGACGATGCGACCATCCGGTTGATGCCTGCCAGGCGATGAAGCGGACCCGCCGCCATCATGAGCGCCATCGTCGTGCAGTTCGGGTTGGCAACGATGCCCTCGTGGGACTCGATCGCGTCATCGTTCACGTCGGCAACGACGAGGGGAACCGCTGGATCCATCCGGAACGCCGAAGAATTGTCGATCACCGCCGCACCCGCGGCGACGAAGGACGGGGCGAACTCCTTGGAGCGTCCCCCGCCTGCGGAGAAGAGTGCAATGTCGATGCCGGCGGGGTCGGCCTGCGCGAGGTCTTCGACAGTGATCGCTCCCCACGGCGTCTCGACGACCTTCCCGGCCGACCGCGCAGACGCGAGGAGCCGGAGGTTGCCGACCGGGTAGTCGCGCTCGGCGAGGATTCTCTGCATGGTGCGGCCGACGGCGCCGGTGGCGCCGACCACCGCAATGTTCGGTGTGGCGTGGCGTTTCATGATCCGTCCTCGATGAGTCCCTTGTGGAGTGCCGCGAGCGCTGCCTTCGTGTCGCCTCCCTTGACGACACAGCTGATGCGGATGGTCGACGTCGAGATCATCTCGATGTTGACCCCGGCGTCCGACAGGATGCGGAACATCCTGGAGGCGACCCCCGACTCGGCCTTCATCCCGGCGCCCACGACCGTGATCTTCGAAATGTGGGGGTCGAGGTCGACACCTGTTGCTCCGATGTCGGAAGCAACGCCCCGCGCCACTTCGACGGCCGCATCCGCGTCCGCCTCCGGCACCGTGAACGAGATATCGGTTGTGCCCTGGCTCGAGACGTTCTGAACGATCATGTCGACGTTGACGCCGGCAGCAGCGAGCGACTCGAAGACCGATGCGGCGATCCCGGGTCGGTCGGGCACGCCGTGCACCGTGAGTTTCGCCTCGGAATCGTCGTGCGCGATTCCGCGAATGATCGGTTCTTCCATCGTCTCCTCCTTGACCCATGTGCCCTCGCCGTCGTGGAACGACGACCGCACGTGGATCGGGATGTTGTAGCGGATTCCGAATTCGACGCTCCGGGCCATGAGCACGCCCGCACCCGCGTTGGCGAGTTCCAGCATCTCGTCGAACTTGACCTCGTCGAGCTTTCGCGCCGCCGGAACGACCCGTGGGTCGGCGGTGAACACGCCGTCGACATCGGTGTAGATCTCGCACAGGTCTGCCTCGAGCGACGCAGCGAGCGCAACGGCGGTGGCATCGGATCCGCCGCGGCCGAGCGTTGTGACGTCCTTGGAGTCGGGGCTCACGCCCTGGAAGCCGGCGACGATGACGACCTTGCCTTCGTCGAGGCTCTCGCGGACCCTGAATGCCCGAATGTCGAGGATCTCTGCCCGGCCGTGCGCTGCGGTGGTGAGGATCCCGGCCTGGGATCCCGTGAAGCTGACTGCGGGGATGTCATGCGCCTCGATGGCCATGGCGACGAGGGACATGGAGATGCGCTCGCCGGCGGTGAGGAGCATGTCCATCTCGCGAGGATGGGGGGTGTCGCTGATCTGCTTCGCGAGATCGATGAGTTGGTCGGTGGACTTCCCCATGGCGGAGACGACGACCACCACGTCGTTGCCGCCGCGGTAGGTCTCCACGATCCGACGGGCGACGTTCTTGATGCGGTCGGCGTCGGCAACAGAGGTGCCACCGAACTTCTGGACGACGAGTGCCATGTCCTCGGTGAGTGTAGGTCCGACCCCCCGATTGCAGAACACCCCCCCAAACGCGTACCCAGGGTTGCAGTCCCCGTATACGGCGCCACCAGCCCAGAGAATGAAGAGCTTCGAGCGGGTGTCCCGAACCGTGGGCTCCAGAAGCACCTATGTGGGGGGTGCCCATAGGATCTCTCCCGTGAAACGACTCATCATCATCGCTGCCGCCGCCGCCTTCGCCCTCACGGCGTGCAGCGAGGCCGCGCCCACGACCACCCCAACCACCGCCGCGCCGGCGACCACCGCATCCACTGCCACGCCGGCCACCACCACGACGACCCTCCCCGAGGTGCCGCTCGACGTCGTCCCGAGGGACTACGCGGGCTTCCTCGCCCAGCAGCCCGCCTGCGGAGCGAGCGCACCCGCCCCGGTGACACCAATGGAGTTCGATGCGCCCGCCGACATGGGTCTCGACTCCGCCGCTCCCGCCACCGTCGTGATGAGCACCTCCTGTGGGGACATCACGATCGAACTCGAATCGAGCATCGCCTCGGCAACCGCCAACTCATTTGCGTTCCTCGCGAGCGAGGGCTACTTCGATGGGACGGTTGTCCACCGCCTCATCCCCGGCTACATCGTGCAGGGTGGGGATCCGACCGCCTCGGGCATGGGTGGGCCCGGCTACACGATCCCCGACGAATTCCCGCCCGCCGGCACGCTCTACGAACGGGGCATGATCGCCATGGCCAACGCCGGCCCCGGGACCGGCGGGAGCCAGTTCTTCATCATGCTCGGCGACGCCGAACTCCCTCCCCAGTACACGATCTTCGGCCGCGTCACCGACGGCCTCGACGTCCTCGACCAGATCGAGCGGACGCGGCTCGGCCAGGCTCCCGGCAGCCCCGATCCAGTCCCGAGCACCCCGCTCGAGACGATCTACGTGAACACCGCCACACTCGACGGGTAGCGCCCCGCCGAGCCGGGTGCGTTCGCGCATCCGGTACCCTGCCGGTCATGGCAACCGACAAACGCGATCGCCAGCGGGCGAACCGGGCCGAGAAGCAGGCGGCCGAGGCGAAGGTCAAGCGCCGCCAACGGGTCATCGACCTCACGAAGAAGTACGCCGGGTACGCACTCGCCATCGCGGCCGCCCTCATCGTCATCACTTACCTCACCGGCTGAACCCTTGGCAGTCGACCTCCACCTGCACTCGTCCGCCTCCGACGGCACCGACGCACCCGAAATCATCGTCCGCAAGGCAGCCGCTCTGTCCCTCACAGCGATCGCTCTCACCGACCACGACACGCTCTCCGGCATACCGGCGGCCCAGGAAGAGGCACAACGGCGGGATATTGAGCTCGTCCCCGGCGTTGAGCTCTCCGTCGACCACGGCGGCGTCAAGATCCACATGCTCGCCTACTTCATCGAGCCCGAGCCGGGGCCCCTCCAGGACCGCCTCGAAGCGCTGCGTTCGGGACGCAGTGTCCGCAACTACGAGATCGTCAGACGTCTCAACAGCCTTGGCTACGAGATATCGATCGACGACGTCACCGCACAAGCAAAGGGAGACGCGGTCGGAAGACCTCACATCGCAGACGCACTCACCGCAAACGGCGCCGTCGTTGACCGAGCGGAGGCGTTCCGGGAACTCCTCGGCGACGGACGCCCAGCGTACGTCGAGCGCGATCGCCTCACCGCGACCCAGGCGATTGAGCTCACGGCCGCATCCGGGGGCGTGACCTCCATCGCCCATCCGCTGACGATCAACCCCGAAGATTCGACGCTGCGTTCGCTGTTCACCGGCCTACGCGACGTCGGCCTCGGGGGCATCGAGGCCTACTACTCGGAGCATCCTCCGCACATTCGAACGCAGCTCGCGGAGATCGCCACGGACCTCGGCCTCGTAGCCACCGGGGGTTCCGACTACCACGGCTCCGGGAAGCCGCACCTCCAGATCGGCGTCGGCAAAGGGGACCTCGTCGTTCCCGACCACGCCCTCGAGGAACTCCGTTCGAGACGCCCGTAAACGGTCAACAACCCGGTCCGGGCGGCCGATACAGACGGAGGACAAGAAGGAAACCTGGTGATTCCACAGCTGGCCACCGGCCGGGCACCAATCGATTACGCGGCCATTCGGGCCGCGTACCACCGCGTCCGCGCCGCCAGCGCTCTGGTCGCCGGCATCGCTGCGACGGCGTTCGCCTTCGCCGGTTCGGCCCCCTACACGATCCCGTTCGCCGTCGGCGCGCTCCTCATATTGATCGATGCGATCTACCGCAGGGCCAAGGGCGAGACGGCTACGGCTCCTCTCATCGTCGACATCACCCTCATCGGCGCAGCGCTCGTCATCGGCGGCGCCTCACCGTCGGTGCAGGTGGCAGCACTCGCCTACGCCTTCGTCGCCGTGGCGCTCCTCCTGCCCCCGCGACAGGCCGGCTTTCTCATGTTCTATGCCCTCGTGTGGGCCGCAGCCGTCATGGCGATGGAAGGCTCCGGCGTGCTCAACGCGGACGATCGAGGTGCTTTCGACGGGCTCATCACAATCGTGATCCTCATCGACATCGTGGCGCTCATGTCGGGGGCCACCCGGATCCTCCTCGAGATCCAGGACCGTCAGCGGCTTCTCCTCGAACAGGAACGCCGGACCGTCGAAGTGAAGAACGAGTTCGTATCCATGGTCTCCCACGAACTCCGTACACCGATCACGGGCATCTCGGGATTCGCCGAGACCCTCCGGGACCACTGGCGGGATCTTCCGCCATCCGAGGTCGACGAATTCCTGACGATCCTGCGGGGCGAGTCGGATCATCTCGCGAACCTCGTCGAAGACATCCTCGTGATCCCTCGGCTCGAGGCCGGCCAGTTGCGCCTCCACATCGAACAGGTCGCGGTCCTGCCGATCGCCGCAACCGTCGCCGACATGGTGTTCGACGGGCAGACCTCCGTGGAGATCGACATCCCCGTCTACGTCGTCGTCTGGTCGGACCCGGTGCGCTTGCGGCAGATCCTCCGGAACCTCCTGGAGAATGCGCTCAAGTACGGCGGGAACGACATTCACGTCTCCGGCGAGGAGCGCCGTGAGGGCGTCTACACGCTCATCGTGGCCGACAACGGAGCCGGCGTCGCCGACGCCGACCAGGAACGCATCTTCGAGCATTTCGAGCAGCTCTCGAAAGGCGACGCTCGAATAGAGCAAGGCGTCGGGCTCGGACTCCCGATCGCCCGCAAGCTCGCGCGGGCGATGGGCGGCGACCTCTGGTACGAGAACCGCTTCCCCGTGGGTTCCGCATTCTGCTTCGACGTCGACCTCGTGAAGGAAGCCAATCTCCCTAAGAGCACGGACCGCCCTGCGATGCCTACCGAGATCGAGGTCGCAACGCGGCTGTAGGGATCTAACCTCGCAGCATGCTGCCCTACAACATCGATCACGTGGCGATCGCCGTCCGTGATCTCGACGCCACCCTCGCCGACCTCCGAGCGCAGTACGGAGCCGAGCCCGTGTCTCGCGAGGTCGTCGAATCGCAGGGAGTCGAGGAGGCGATGGTGCCGATCGGTGGCTCGAACGTCCAGATCCTCCAGCCGCTCCACCCGGACACGCCGGTTGGACGCTTCCTCGAGAAGCGCGGCGAGGGCCTGCACCACATCGCGTTCGCGGTGCCCGACATCGACGCCGCTCTCGAACACCTCGAAGAGAACGGAACCCGACTCATCGACCAAGAGGCGCGCACGGGCGGAGGCGGCCACCGCATCGCATTCGTCCATCCATCCGCGTTCGCAGGTACCCTGGTCGAACTCGTCGAGGGAGCCTCGTGAGCAGGATCATCTCCATCAAGGGCGGCGCAGACTCGTGCGTCGTGGCCGCCGTCACTGCCGCCGTTGCCCACGCCGAGGCATCCGACGCCGACACGCGGTCGACGAGGCCGCCGGTTCCGCGACAGAGCCATTGGGTGCAGTCGAACCGGCCTCGTGACATTCCGACGGCGCTTCCGTCGCACCTCTTCAACGAGACCCCCTGGGCCGACGTCGGAGAGTCGACGACGTAGCGTCCAATCGGCCCCATTCGGCCGGCATTCGCGCTGATCGCGACGGGTACCATCTTTCGTGGACGCCATGAAAGGGCTGCAATGACCACCGTCATCTCCTCGATCGCACGCACACCGATCGGCAAGTTCCGAGGCGGCTTCACCTCCTTCTCCGCCATGGAGCTCGGCGGCTTCGCCATCGCCGCGGCCCTCGAGCGCTCCGGCCTCAGCGGTGACCAGATCGACGAGGCGCTGTTCGGACACGTGATCCAAACGGGTCAGGGCCAGGTCACCGGCCGCCAGGCTGCCGCGAACGGCGGCATCCCGATGACGGTGCCGACGACAACGCTCGACAAGGCGTGCTTGTCCGGCACCGCGACGATCGCGGATGCGGACATGCACATCAGGGCCGGAGAGTCGAAGATCGTGATGGCCGGCGGCATGGAGTCCATGACGAACGCCCCTCACATCATCAAAGGGGCCCGCTTCGGGTTCGGCTACGGCGACGCACAGCTCGTCGATGCCCTCAACCGGGACGGGCTCATGTGTGCGTTCGACGACGTCCTCATGGGTCTCTCCACCGATCAGAACAACACCAAGCTCGGCATTGGGCGCGCGGAACAGGATGAGTGGGCCGCGGAGAGCCATGCGCGGGCCATCGCTGCCACCGAAGCCGGGGCCTTCGACTTCGAGATCGTTCCGGTCGAGGTGCCCCAGCGCAAGGGTGACCCGATCCTCATCGAGCACGACGAAGGCATGCGCCCCGGGACGACCGTAGAGACGCTCGGCAACCTGCGGCCTGCATTCATGAAGGACGGGACCATAACGGCCGGCAATGCGTCGCAGATCTCGGACGGTGCAACGGCGATGGTCGTTGCCGATCGCGAGACGGCCGAGGCAATGGGCATGCCCGTCGTCGCCGAGATCCTCTCGTACGGCCAGGTCGCCGGGCCGGACACGAGCCTTCAGGCCCAGCCCGCCAACGCCGTGCGACTCGCTCTCGACAAGGCCGGTCTCAGCGTCGCCGATCTCGATCTCGTCGAGATCAACGAGGCGTTCGCAGCCGTGGCGCTGCACTCGGCGAACCTCCTCGGCCTCCCCCATGACAAGGTGAACGTCAACGGCGGCGCCATCGCACTCGGGCATCCGCTGGGTGGTTCGGGTGCGCGGATCGTCGCGACGCTCATCGGCGCCCTGCGGGCCCGTGGTGGCGGCATCGGAGGCGCAGCTCTCTGCGGCGGAGGCGGGCAGGGTGACGCGCTGATCATCAAGGTCTAGCGCCGTGGCACTGGAACAGCCGGCCGACCGCAATCTCGCCCTCGAACTCGTTCGCGTCACAGAGGCGGCTGCGATGGCCGCGTCGAAGTGGCAGGGGCGGGGCGACAAGAATGCCGCCGATCAGGCCGCGGTGGATGCGATGCGCCACATGCTGTCGACCGTCGATGTGGACGGGACCGTCATCATCGGCGAAGGCGAGAAGGACGAAGCCCCGATGCTCTTCAACGGGGAGGTCGTCGGCAACGGCCGGGAGCCCCGCATGGACGTGGCCGTCGATCCGGTGGATGGGACCCATCTGACGGCCGAGGGCATGAACGGCGCGCTCGCCGTCATCGCCATGGCAGACCGCGGCTCGATGTACGCACCGGGCTCGCTCGTCTACATGGACAAGATCGCCGTCGGCGAGGAAGCCGCCGGGTTGATCGACATCAACGCGCCGGTCGCACACAATCTGCAGCAGGTCGCCAAGGCGAAGGGCAAAGATGTCGATGAGGTGACCGCCGTCATCCTCGACCGTCCCCGCAACGAGGACTACATCCGCGGCGTGCGGGAGGCCGGCGGCCGGATCGTGCTCATCAGGGACGGTGACATCTCCGGTGCG
>JBDLHX010000051.1:0-16581 GCA_039715165.1 Actinomycetota bacterium | reverse complement strand
CTCGCCGCTCAGGGCCTCGACGGGCTCGTGCCCGTCTCGGGCCAGGACGGTGACGGAGCAGCCCTGAACCGTGTTGCGCTCGGAAGCCAGACCGTGTCTGTCTGGAAGGACGCGCGTGAGCTCGGCAAGGCAGCCGGTGAGGTCGCCATTCTGCTCGCAAACGGCTCGGACATGGGTTCGATCCCCGGCATGGTCATGTTCGAGACCCCGGGTGGAAACAACATGTTCTCCATCCTTCTCGAGCCGATTCCGGTCAAGGCCGACAACCTCGACGTCGTCGTGGACGCCGGCTGGATTACGACGGACGACCTGTGCAAGGGCGTCGCAGCAGGAACAGTGAGCGTCTGCGGCTGACGGCTGCTCACACAACTACATGAATGAGTGGCGGCGCCCGTGGGACACACCACGGGCGCCGCCTCGTTCGGAAGCAGCCACAGGGAGACCGTCTAGAGTTACGACGCAGTGACTGGCGGAAACCCCACTCCCGAGACGCAAGAACCGGCCGGAATCGAAGCCGCTTCTTCGAGTCGCCGCTCCATCGGCTCCATCGTCCGCGTCGCCGAGATCGACACGCGGCTCCTGGGCATGATCGGTGCCCTGATCGCCATATGGGTCCTGTTCAACATCCTCTCCGGTGGCACGTTCCTGACCGCCCGAAATCTCTGGAACCTCTCCGTTCAGACATCCGTCGTAGCGATCATGGCAACCGGCATGGTGTTGATCATCGTGACGCGGAACATCGACCTCTCGGTCGGATCCATGCTGGCCGTGATCGGCATGAGCATGGCGCTCCTCCAAGCGGAGATCTTGCCCGAATGGCTGGGCCTCGGGCACCCGTTGATCTGGATCATCTCACTGATCGCAGGCATCCTCGTCGGAGCGATCATCGGAGCTCTCCAGGGGGCGATCGTCGCCTACGTCGGAGTACCGGCGTTCATCGTCACCCTTGGCGGCCTGCTCGTTTGGCGAGGCGCGTCCTGGTGGCTGGCAAGCGGACGAACCATCGCTCCGATGGACGACACATTCCAAATCCTCGGTGGAGGGAGCAAAGGCACCATCGGCGGAACGTGGACGTGGATCCTCGCCATCGTCGGCTGCGCTGCCGTCGTCCTCCTCATGTGGCGCCGTCGACGCCAGCGCATCAAGTTCGGGTTCGAGCCGCGCCCGATGTGGGCGGAGATCGGTATCGGCACCGTGTTGATCGGCGCGATCGTCGGAGCGACGGCCGTCATCAACTCCTACCCGATGCCCGCCTTGCTCGCCAAGAAGTATGCCGAGGAGCACGGCATCGCATGGCATGAGGGACTTGAGATCCCGCTTGGTCTGGCAACGCCGGTGCTGATCGTGATCGTCGTCGCCATCGTGATGCACTTCATCGCCGCTCGCGTCCGCTTCGGCCGCTACGTGTACGCGATCGGCGGTAACCCTGAGGCTGCGGTTCTCGCCGGTATCAAGACGCGCTGGACCATCGTCAAGGCTTTCACCGTCATGGGTGTGCTCACTGCGATCGCGGCAGCCGTCCAGATTGCCCGGTTGAACGCAGCAACTTCCGGGCTCGGACAACTCACCGAGTTGTATGTGATCGCCGCTGCGGTGATCGGCGGAACATCGCTCAACGGCGGTGTTGGCACCATCCCGGGTGCGGTCCTAGGTGCCTTGGTCATGCAGTCGCTCGTGTCGGGCATGGTGCTGATGGGTGTCGATGCCCCCCTCCAGGACATCGTGGTCGGCATCGTGCTCGTGATCGCCGTCGCGATCGATACGTACTATCGCAAGCGGGTGTCGACATGACCGACACACAGGTACGGACGCCCCTCGTCGAGATGAAGAACATCAAGGTGGCGTTCGGCGGTGTGCACGCAGTCGACGACGTCTCTGTCGACCTCTTCGGCGGTGAGGTCGTCGCCATCGTGGGTGGCAACGGTGCAGGGAAGACAACCCTCATCCGGACACTGTCCGGTGCGCACCCTGCCGACTCGGGCGAGATTTTCATCGATGGGGAGCAGGTCACGATCCACAACCCGCGCGACGCGAAGGGGTTCGGCGTCGAGACGATCTACCAGACGCTTGCCCTCGCCGAGAATCAGAACGCGCCGTCGAACATGTTCCTCGGTCGCGAACTCAAGACGACGTGGGGAACGCTCGATGATGCCGCCATGGAGGATGCGTTCCGCAAGGTGATGGCTCGTCTTAACCCGAAGTTCTTGAACTTCCGGGTCCCTGTGCAGTCCCTCTCGGGTGGGCAGCGACAGTCGATTGCCATTGCGAAGGCGGTGTACTTCAACGCCCGAATCATCATCATGGATGAGCCGACGGCGGCCCTCGGTCCTGCCGAAACCGCTCAGGTCGGAGAGCTCATCAGGCAGCTGAAGTCAGAGGGAATCGGCATCTTCCTCATCAGTCACGACATCCATGACGTCTTCGACCTCGCCGACCGGATCGCCGTCATGCACACCGGAAACCTGGCCGGCGTTGTGAACAAGGTCGACGTCACCAAGGACGAGGTCCTCGCCATGATCATCATGGGGAAGCGCGCGAGCGAGGTCACCGACACCGATATCGAAGAGCTGCACTGAGCTCTCGGCAGGCTCCTGGACCGTCAATCGTCTTCTTGGATGCTCCGCATCGACCACATGAGCGTCCGCATCGTCCGCGGCTGCCTGAGCACGGTAACGACCGCGGCAGCGACGTCTTCTGGTCTCATCATGTCGGCGAGACCCGGCATGTCCGGGGTGCGCCCTGCGCCCATGGCGAACTCCGTCGCCGTGCCTCCGGGTGCCAGCGTGCTGACCCGGATGCCCTTGTCACGCAATTCACGATCGAGCCCACCGGCGAGGCCGACCTGCGCGAACTTCGTCGCTGCGTAGACCGCCTCGTCCCCGGCTCCCCTCAGCCCGGCGACGGAGGCGACGATGATGATGTCGCCTTCGCCTTTCTCGAGGAAGTGCGGCACGGCAGCTCGGATCGGCCACACCGTCCCCGCGATGTTCGTGTCCATCATCACGGCGAGCTGCTCGTCGCTGAGATCCATGATCCCGCCGTAGGCGCCGATCCCGGCGTTCACCACGATTGCGTCGAGGCGACCGTGGGCCTCGAGCGCTGCATCGACGAGTCGTTGGGAATCGCCCGGCGCGCGCACATCCATCTCGACCGGAATGACGGACGATCCGAATTGGTCGGCCAGCGCTTCGAGGCGTTCAACGCGACGCGCCCCGACCACCACCTTGGCCCCTTCCGCAACGAGGGCTCGGGCCGAGGCCTCTCCGATGCCTGCGCTCGCCCCGGTGATCGCTACGACGGATCCTGTCAGGTCTCGCATGTGTCAGCCTCCTTGGCTTCCGACTTGATGGGCGTTCGAGCCGGCGAGGACCGCCTCGATCACTTGCATGTTCCTCACCGCGTCCTGCGGGGGCACCGGTACCGGCCGGTCTTCGATGATCGCTGCGGCGAACAGCTCGGCCTGGATCGTGTACTGATCCGCAGGTGCAAACTCGACGACTTCGGTCGCCGGGTCGACCGGAGGTTCGCCTCCCGACGTCACACGGATCCGGGTGGGTAGGTCGGGTGGGATGTTGAACGGGATCTCGATGTCGATCCGACCTGAGGTTCCGACGATGCTCACCCGCTGGTCGTCTTCGGCTCGGATCGTGCAGGTGAACGTCGAGTGCTTCTCCTCCGGGAACTCCAGCACGGCCGAGGCGAGGATGTCGATGCCCATCGTCGGGTCGCGACGGACGGCCGAGTGGATGGACTCAGGCTCCCCATCGAAGACGAGCCGCGACAGGTTGATGTTGTAGCACCCGATGTCCATGAGCGCCCCGCCGCCGTTCTCCACCTTGTTGCGAATGTTCGCGGGGTCGTCGTTGAAGTAGCTGAACCAACTCTGGACGGCCTGCACCTCGCCGATGGCCCCGCTCCGCACCAGCCGGATGGCCTCGACCCACGTCGGGTGGTGGCGATACATGAAGGCCTCTTGGAGCTTGACACCGGCTTCTGCACAGGCATCAACGATCTCCTGTGCTTGAGCGGCGCTCATCGCCAGAGGCTTTTCACAGAGGATGTGCTTCCCGGCGGCCGCCGCCTTGATCGTCCACTCAGCGTGCAGGTCGTTCGGCAGCGGGATGTAGACGGCATCGACGTCGTCGGCTTCGAGGAGTTCTTCATACGACCCGTAGGCGTGAGGAATGCCGAGCGCTTGCGCAGCTGCCGAAGCGCGTTCTTCGTCTCTCGACGCGATCGCTACAACGTCGCAGTTCTCCGCTCGCTGGATGGCCGGTGTGACCTTCGCCATCCCAATGTCGGCGGTACTGAGGATTCCCCATCGAACTCGCGTCATATCGTCCTCCCGCGCCCACGCTACTGCCGTTCGGACGCCTCGGTCGACTCGATTCCCTCACGATCCGTCGTTCACCACGCCGTCGGGGAAGAACGTCGGGAAGTCATCCGGGAAGATCGTGAACGCCGCGAGCTTGTCGAGGTTCTCCGCTGAAAGCGGTCCGGATCGGCCGAGACCGAGGAACGGATCGAACGTCGTACCCGATGCTCGATCCTCGATGACATCTCCCGAGACGATCAGATCCACCGTGGCATCGTCCAGCATGCGACTGAAGACGGCCCAACGGGCCGGATCGGACGGATCCGACACGACGGCAATGGGAACACCGCCGACAACGTCGTTGATCAGGCCGACTTCGCGAACTGCGGGAATGGGATATGCCGTCGCCACGTCACCGAAGTCGACGACAATCATCATGTCTTCGAGAGCGAACGCCGTTCCCCACGCGTGGACGTCGAGAGCCTCCGTCTCGGGGTGCGATGTGCGCCACGCCTCCCATGTGGTGAGGGTCGACGGCAGGAGTTCGAGTTTCGTGCCGCGGAGCGGCCCGAGGATCGCCTCACCGGTGGGTTGGCTCCACACCGAGCCGGTGTCGTGATCCCACCACGTCATCGCGTTGCCCCAGAGCGCGCCGTGGTTGCCGAAGACCACCGCCTCTCCGTCGATTTCGCGGCGATGGACCATCGCCGTAGCGCACAGCGGTCACCAGGAGACGAGGATCGGCAACCCCTCGATTTCGTCGATGACCATCTCGCGCTGGTTGAGGACCGTCACGGGATACGCCTTCGTGGCGTTGTCTCCGGCGACACCGATGACGAGCGACCCGTCCGGCCAGTCGACGTCGTCCGCGCTCGTGAAGACGGGGTCGTAGATCGGGTGGATCCGGTCGCGTGTGAGGAGCTGCCGGAAGCCGGGCGGGGTCTCCTCCCCGGCGGCAACCGGGTTGTAGACATCAGAGACGTTCACGGGCGTGACCCTTGCGGGGAGCCGGAGAGAGGGCAGGCGGGCATCGCCGACCAGCCACGGAGCGAGAAGCAGCGACACACTGAGGATGACAACGCCAACAGCAACCTTTCGACGACGGGTCATGTCGAGTGGAACGCAATCCGACATGTCCCCATTCCGATGGCATCGCTCAGAACTGTCGAAACCCGAATCGGCCCGGCAGCGACATGCACTCGCTCAGCGCTCTCACACCTCCCGAAGCCGTCGCGTGGGTGAGGCTCTGGGCGGCGACACACACACCCTGGAGCAGGCTTGTCTGAGAAGTGGCACCCTCGTGGACACCGTGCAGGAAGCCGGCCGTGAACGCGTCACCCGCCCCCGTCGCACCTTGGATGAAGTCTGGCGGAAGATCGAGCGAAGGCTGCGTGATCACTGTGCCATCCGGCTCACGGCACGCGGCTCCGTCGGAGCAGTGCACGATCACGCGACCTGGGGCTCCCAGCGCCGCAATGTCTTCGGTGGCCGAAAGCAGCGAGGCGCCGGTCGCCTCGACCTCTCGCTCGAGGAGCAGGGAGGCCTCGACTTCGTTGAGGAAGAGCAGGTCCACGTGAGGGAGAGATGCGAGCACCACGTCGCGGAACGCGGCATCGGCCGCAGACACGGTCTCAACTGCCGTCGTGAAGCCCAAGGAGCGCGCCTTCTCGAGGACCCTCGATGCTTCGGTCCGGCCATCGCCGTCGAGTCGATCCATCGAGTCGAGCAGAACGAGATACCCGAGGAGGAAGATCCGGGCGTTGCTCTCGGCCAAATCGACGTGCTCCGCCGAGAACTGGGAATTGGCACCGCGGTGGTGGAAGAAGGTCCTCCGCCCATCGTGCTCGACACACATCGCGTCGGTGTACGAGGTTGCCGCCCCGTCGGTGGTTCCGAGCTGTCGGATGTCGATGCCGTGCTCCGAGCAGTCCGACAGGATCCAACGTGCGTCGGCATCGTCGCCGACGAGACCTGCGGCCTCGAGCGGAAACCCCGCACCGAGTGCCTCGAGGTCCCGCAGGACGTTGTACGGACCGCCACCGTTGCTGATCGTCTTGGCTGTGATGTTCGCCAGCATGTCCTGCTCGGGCCACGCATCGATCATCTTCACATGGTCGACGATGAAGTTACCGGCGGCCAGCACGCCTCTCCGCGTGGAACGGTCCACTGTCGGACTCCGGTCGGTTGAGCCGTACCGGTCGGAAGGATTCACGATGCCGCCGGTGAGGTGCGCTGTAGATCGTTCTCCAACGAGCGGTGGGGGCGGACTCCGATGCGAGCAAGCTCCGCGTGGTACGACCGAACGGCCTCGACGGGATCCGCCTGGCCGTCGGCGAGCGCTCGAAGATGGGTGATGAAACTCCTCTGGTCCTCGGCGTTGTTGATCATTCGTCCGTACAGAGCTGCGCGAGCGCCGTGCTTCCGGGCCTCCCACAGCTGATGGAACGCATCGAAGGTAGTGCCGGACGACCCGCCCATGATCCCAACGATCAGCGAGGAGTCGTAGCCGGCCAGTTCCTCCATCGCGGCGGGCCCGTGGTAGACCACCTTGAGGAAGATCGGCCGCTCGGCACCGGCGACGCCGGCGAGGGTTCGCACGATCATGTCGTTCATGAACGCGCCCACATCCGGAATCGGCGCAAGGGGCGCATTCGGGTCGAAGAACTCCAGGAAGTGCCTGAATCCCTTCGCAGCGGACTCTTCTCTGAACCGTGCGTAGGAGTTCAACACATCCCGGTCCGTCGCGGCGTGGTTGCTGAACGTGATCGAGTAGAGACCCAAGTCGGCACCGAGCGACCTCTCCTCCGGTTGGCAGGGAGTCTTCCCGCACATGGCCGTGTCGAGCGAGGCGGAGCGGAAAGGCAGCGAGGGTTGATCGGCGTACGTACTGCCGCGTGCCCCCCATATGTCGGTGGTGTCATTGGCGCGAATGGCGGGGGTAACGGGGCTGTCTGCGAACAGCCCTTCTTCGATGGTCAACACATGGTTGGTGCTCGCGCTCATGAGCATGATGTCGATCAGCGCCTGGCGGGTGTTCTCGCAGATGTGGTCGCGGTACTGCTGAAGCGTTCGGTGCTTGCGGCCGTGCGCGCCTTCGGCATGATTCGAACCCGGCGCCGCGATGCCGAAGGCCATGTCTGCGTCCTTCGCATCAGCGATGATGAACTCGTCGGCAGACGGATCCGCCAACATCTTCGCCAGTTTCGCGTCAAGTGTCTTCTGTTGTGCCATTGCACCCCCTCGCGCCGTGATGCTACGTGATCTCCCAGGCCTGACCCATGGAAGGCGCCCCGGCGGGGGATCACACCCCCTTGAGTCGTCCGCGAGATGGCAGCACAACGAATGGCTCGGCCTGCCACAAGATCGTAGGTTCTCGGCCACACGGCGATGGCCGCGCCGGAGCCGCCTACTCCTTGAGGGCACCCGTCATCATGCCTCGGAGGAAGTAGCGGCCGAGGAAGATGTAGATCAGCAGTGTCGGAAGTGCGGCGAGGAACGAGCCTGCCATCTGGATATTCCACGCGATGATCTGGCTCCCCGCCATGTTGTTGAGGGCCACCGTGACCGGCCAGTTGTCGGTGCTCGTGAGCAGCACGGCGAACAGGAAGTCGTTCCACGCCGCCGTGAACTGCCAGATGTAGACCACGACAAATGCCGGAATCGACAGCGGCAGGAGGATCCGCGAATACACCTGCCAGATCCCCGCACCATCGACCTTCGCGGCCTCGATGAGCGACTCCGGAAGGGCAGCGAAGTAGTTGCGGAAGATGAGCGTGGTGATCGGGATTCCGTAGATGACGTGGACAAGGACCAGTGCCCATGTGGTGCCAGCAAGCCCTACCCACGACATGACCTGCACGAGCGGGATGAGGATCGACTGATATGGGATGAACATGCCGAAGAGAAGCAGCGGAAAGACGACGTTGGCCCCGCGGAACTTCCACTTCGACAGCACGTACCCGTTGATCGACCCGAGGAAGGACGAGATCGTCGCGGCCGGAACGACGATCTTGACGGAGTTCCACAGGTTGGGGTGCAGGGCCTCCCACGCGAGGCGGAAGTTGTCGACCGACAACGCAGAGGGAAGCTTCCACATCGTTGCGAGGCTGACCTCGTCGAAGCTCTTGAATCCCGTGTTGAGCATCACGAACATCGGCAGCAGATAGAACAGCGCCATCATCGTCAGCGGGATGTAGACCCACTTCCGGCTCCGGTGGACGCCTGCGATCGCGGTCATCCTTCCGCCTCCTGGCGCAGGGAGTACCACAGGTAGGGGATGACGAGCACAGCGACGGAGAAGAGCAGGACCATGCCGATGGCGGCACCTCTGCCGAAGAAGAATCCGTCGAAGGTGGTCGTCCACATGTAGATCGCGGGCACGTCGAGTGCGACCTGCTTGCCGGCAAGGGCGATGATGAGGTCGAAGACCTTGAGAGAGCTGTGGCCGAGGATGATGAGCGCTGCAAGGGTCACCGGCCAGAGCAGCGGCATGATCACCCGCCGGTAGATCTGGAATTCCGAGGCGCCGTCCACCCGGGCTGCTTCGCGGAGCGCTTCGGGGATACCGCGCAGCCCCGCGAGGTAGAGCGCCATCGTGTAGCCGGACATCTGCCACACGGCGGGGAGGGCTACGGCCGCTATCCCCCACGTTGGTGTCGCGTGCCAACTGTTGATCATGAAATCGAGACCGAGGTTGTCGAAGAGGAGATTGAGGCCGCTGAGGCGCTCGCCCTGGGCCGGGTTCATGAGCCAGCGCCAGACGACGCCGGTGACGATGAACGAGATCGCCATGGGGAAGAGGAAGAGGCTGCGGTAGAAGCCTTCTGCCCTGATTCCCTTGTCGAGGAGGATGGCGAGGCCGAGTCCGATCAGCAGACAGCCGAGGACGAAGACGACGGTGAAGATTGCCGTGTTGACGACGTCGATGTGGAAGCGGCGATCGGAGGCCAGATTCACGAAGTTCTCGCCGCCGACGAACGTGTAGTCGGGGTCGAGGCCCTTCCACTTGCTCACGGACACGCGGGCCGTCCAGGCGATGAAGCCGTAGACGAAGATCATCACGGCGAGCAGTGATGGGAGCACCCAAAGGACGCCCCACCAGTTCTCCATGCGGAACCGCTTGTGCTTCGGCGGCGCTTCGCCGCCCTGCACGTCGATGTCGGTTTCTGCTGTGGTCACGGTCTGCTCGGGCTCCTTGCGGATGTGAGTGGCCCGCTCCCCCGATCCTGGGGGAGCGGGCCATTCACGTTATCTATCTCGCTTGTTCGTTGCTGTGGCTCAGCCGGAGGCTTCTGCCGCGGCAACGAGCGCTGTCTGGAAGGCGGCGACGTCACCGTCGAGGAGGAACAGGCCCATGGCCGTGTTGATCTCCGACTTCCACGAGTCGTTCGCAACGACGCCGTGGGTGAGGCTGCCGACCACACGGTCGGAGGCCCAGTCGTCCATGGCGGACAGCAGGTACTCGCCGTACAGCGCACGGTCGCCGTCACTCCGGGCCGGGATCGAACCCTTGACCGGGTTGAACGCGTCCTGACCGGCGAGCGAACCGGCGACGGTCAGCCATGCGATGGCCTCGTCGCGATTCGGCGCGTTCTTGGCCAGCACGAAGCTGTCCGAGAGGAACTGGAAGTTGCCACCGGTGCCCGGTGTCGCTGCCCAGACGTAACCGGTCCCCGGCTCGCTGCCGATCTCGCGGAAGAAGCCCTCCTGCCAGTCGCCCATGATGTTGAAGGCCGAAGAGCCGTCGATCACGAGCTGGCCGGCATCCTGCCATGAGAGCGCCGACGAATCCTCGTTCGTGTAGGTGAGGATCTTGGCGAAGTCCTCGAGGGACTTCGTGACCTCTGCGGAGTCCCAAGCACCACTGCCGTCCCACAGGCCGTCCCATCCGTCGGGGCCCATCGAAGCGAGCATGATCGTCTCGAGCAGGTGCAGCGTTGTCCACTCTTCACCCATGGCGAGCGGTGCTTCCATCCCGCCATCCTTGAGGGTGTCCATTGCTGTGAAGAACTCGTCGAGCGTCGTCGGGATCTCGATGCCGGCGTCGGTGAGAACTGTGGGGTTCGCCCACAGAACATTGGCACGGTGGATGTTCACCGGTACCGAGTAGATGTTCCCGTCCTTCGAGATGAGCGGAATCAGCGTCTCCGGCATCACGTCGAGCCAGCCCTCCTGGTCGTACAGGAAGTTGAGCGGCTCGATCTGGTCGGCGGCCACGTAGGTGCCGATCAGCTCCTGTCCGGCGTGTCCCTGCCAGCTGTCCGGCGGGTCGCCGGCCTGCAGGCGCGATGCGAGGACTGCACGTGCGTTGGTGCCGGCGCCACCCGCGACGGCCGAGTTCACGAACTCGATGTCGGGGTCCGTCTCGCCGAAGATGGCGATCATGGCGTCGAGACCGGCTGCTTCGCCGCCCCCGGTCCACCAAGAGAACACCTCAACCTGTCCGGCTTCGGCGGGTGCGGTGGTGTCGTCCGTGCCACCAGCGGTGGTGGTCGTTGTGTCGTCCGAGTCCGATCCGCACGCCGCTGCCACGAGGGCAATCGCAAGCACGAGACCAAGGAGTCGGAGTGTCTTTCTCATCATGAGGTTTCGCTCCTCCTAGCGTTTCTGGGCGAGGCTCGCCCAATGAGTCAAGGTTACGACTTCTTGTGGTTTCTTGTCAATTCACAAGCCTTCGCCTAGAATGTCGCAGAATCGAAACTGTTCGAAAGTTAGCTCATGGTACGAACACAACCGATGCCACTCCCCGGCGAAGTGCGCCGACGCCGCATGTTGTCGCTCATCGAAGAACGCGGGTTCGTGCGCGTCGCCGACCTCAGCGACACATTCGGAGTCTCTGAGGTCACAACGAGATCGGACCTCGACCAGCTCGCAGAAGCCTCACTCGTCGAGCGCGTTCACGGTGGCGCGATGGCGCTGAGTTCATCCCCGACTGGTGCGGCGTCGTACGAGGACAACGAGCCATCATTCGAGGAGTCCGCAGATACCCTCGCCGATGAGAAGATCGCCATCGGGCGATCGGCAGCTTCCCTCGTCTCAAACGGTGACTCGGTCATCATCGATGTCGGCACGACCGCGAACGCCTTGGCACGGGCGCTCGTCGAACGAACGGATCTCACCGAGGTCGTGATCTTCACCAACGGTCTCCCGATCGCCATGCAATTGGAGCCGGCGATTCCCCGCTTTACCGTGATCCTGACCGGCGGCACGCTCCGTCCCAAACAGCACTCCCTTGTGAATCCAATGGGGGTTGGAATCTTCGACCAGATCAACGTCGCCACCGCGTTCATCGGCTGCAACGGGATCCACCCGGACGAAGGCCTTACCAACATCAACCTGCCCGAGGCCCAGATCAAGAGCAGGATGATCGGGGCCGCCCAACGAACTGTGGTTTTGGCCGACGGAACCAAGGTCGGCAAGGTCAGCGTCGCCCGGTTCGCCCACACCGGCGAGGCCGACCACCTCATTACGACTGACTCAGCCCCGTCGGAGACGCTCGACCAGATCCGCGACATGGGCGTCGAAACCACCGTGGCCTCATGACCGTTGCCCACCGACGCCACAATCCGTTGATCGACGAGTGGGTCCTCGTTTCTCCAGGCCGGACCAAGCGGCCGTGGCTGGGACACACCGAGTCCACAATGGTCGGCGAACCGGTGACCTACGACCCGGACTGCTACCTCTGCCCCACGAACGAGCGAATGAGCGGTGACACGAATCCCGCCTACGAGTCCACATTCGTCTTCACCAACGACTTCGCCGCCCTCCGACCCGACGTCGAGCCGATCGGACATGAGGACGGCCTCCTCCGGTCCGAGACCCAGCAGGGAACCTGTCGGGTTGTCTGCTACTCGCCTCGACACGATCGCCGGCTGTCGCTGATGACGCCGGCTGAGGTCGAAACGGTGATCGACATGTGGAGCGAGCAGACCGCCGAGCTGGGCGAGCGCTACCAATGGGTCCAGGTCTTCGAGAACAACGGCGAAGCCATGGGGGCCTCGAACCCCCACCCTCACGGGCAGATATGGGCCGGGAGCGCGCTGCCGACACTCCCCGGACGCGAGGACGCTGCGCAATATCACTACGCCGAGGACAACGGCTCCTCACTCCTCCTCGACTACTTGGATCAGGAACGCGGCGGCGACCGGGTCATCATCGACGGCGACGAGTGGGTTGCGCTCGTCCCCTACTGGGCGACGTGGCCCTTCGAAACGCTGCTCGTACCCAAGACACCAATCCGTCGCATCACCGAGGTCGACGGGGCTCTGCGTTCCTCACTCGCTGCGGTGATGAACGAGCTGTTGATCCGGTACGACAACCTGTTCGAGCATCCCTTCCCCTACTCGATGGGTTGGCATGGGGCACCGTTCGGCGATGGCGACTACGAGCATTGGCAGCTCCACGCCCACTTCTACCCGCCGCTGTTGAGGTCGGCGACCGTTAGGAAGTTCATGGTGGGATACGAGCTCCTCGCTGAAGCCCAGCGAGATCTGAGCCCGGAGGAAGCCGCCGCCCGTCTCCGCGAGCTCTCCGATATCCACTACACACTGCGGGATCCACGGTGACTTCGACCGAAGCCGCCGTCGAGCTCTTCCGGGCCCGGTTCGGTGATGAACCCGAATTCATCGTTCATGCGCCGGGTCGTGTCAATCTCATCGGGGAGCACACCGACTACAACGACGGGTTCGTGCTTCCCATGGCGATCGAGCAGTCGACCTGGGTAGCTCTTCGGGGCCGGGATGATCGAACCGTCCGGCTCGCTTCGATCGGACACCCCGACGTCGATTTCGATCTCGATGCACTGACCCGCGGAACCGACGAGTGGGCCGAATTCATCAAGGGCGTGGCATGGGCAACCGGGCCCGACACGCTCCGAGGATGGGACGGCGCATTCGCCACGAACATCCCGATCGGCGCCGGGCTGTCCTCCTCCGCTGCCCTCGGAATCGCCGGCGCTCTCGCATTCTGTGCTGCATCCGACCAGGAGTGGCATCCGGTTGAGGCGGCTCTCGCAACCCAACGGGTCGAGAACGATTGGATGGGAGTCGGGTCCGGCATCATGGACCAGCTCATCGTCGCCACCGCCGAGGCGGGACATGCAACGCTCATCGACTGCAGGACTCTCGATCTTGCCCCAACGCCACTCCCCGACGACGCAGCCGTCGTCATCCTCGATACCGGCACTCGACGGCAGTTGGTCGGTTCCGCGTACGACGACCGGCGCAACGCATGCGAACGGGTTGCAGAGGCTGCACATGTCGCTGCCCTGCGCGACCTGACCATCGCCGACCTCGACGCGATGTCCCGCGAGGTCGGCGATGAGGACTTGCGCCGGGCACGACACGTCATCACCGAGAACACACGAACGGTCGAGGCCGCAGCGGCTCTCGAAGCGGGGGACGTCGTTCGGTTCGGGGAGCTGATGGGCGACAGCCACCGGAGCCTCCGCGACGATTTCGAGGTCTCCTCGGAAGCGCTCGATCTCATGGTCGAGATCGCGACCGATCTCGAAGGATGCCTCGGCGCTCGCATGACGGGCGCTGGCTTCGGCGGATGCGCTGTCGCGCTCGTGCGCGACGAAGCGGCGGCGAACTTCGTGCAAGAGGTCACCCGGCGCTACTCGGCCGTGAGCGACAATGAACCGCAGGCATACGTGACCAAGGCCGCCGCCGGAGCAAGCATCAACGAGGTCGGAGGTCGAACCGAATGAGCGTCCTCATCACCGGTGGCGCCGGATATGTCGGAGGCGCCGTCGTCGACCGTCTGATCGAACGGGGCGAAACGGTGGTCGTCGTGGACAACTTGAGCCGGACCCCCGACAGCGGACTGCCCGACGAGGTCTCGTTCCACCAAGTCGATGTCGGCGACCGCGACGCGATCTCCGCCATCGTGCGAGAGCACTCGGTCGATGCGTGTCTGCACTTCGCAGGGCTGATCGCCGTCGGCGAGTCGGTCGAGCACCCGGGGCTGTACTTCGAACAGAACGTCTCACAGACGATCGCTCTGCTCGACGTCCTCGCCGGCCACGACGTGAGCAACGTCGTCTTCTCGTCCTCCGCAGCCGTCTACGGCGAACCGCAGGAGATCCCCATCCCCGAGGATCATCCCCACCGACCCACCAGCCCGTACGGATCGACCAAGTCGATCGTCGAGCAACTCCTCGCCCAGTACGACCTCACCGGGACGATCCGGTCCGTCTCTCTCCGCTACTTCAACGCTGCGGGTGCCGCGCCCGGCAGGTCTGAGCGCCACGTGCCCGAGACACACCTCATCCCCCTCGCCGTCGACGCGGCACTCGGCCTCCGGGACCCTCTCACCGTCTTCGGCACCGACTACGACACGCCCGACGGCACGGCCGTGCGCGACTACATCCACGTCGTCGACCTCGCCGACGCCCACCTCGACGCGCTCGACTACCTGCGAGCCGGCGAAGCAACCGACGCACTCAACCTCGGCAACGGCGAGGGGTACTCAGTCATGCAGGTGATCGATTCCGTGTCGCGCGTCGCGGACCACCAGGTGCCGTTCACCCTCGGGGATCGCCGGGCGGGAGATCCTCCGGTCCTCGTCGCTTCGGCGGAACGAGCGAGACACGTCTTGGGCTGGGTTCCGCAGCAGCCCGAGCTCGACACGATCGTTGCGAGCGCGTGGGAATCGAGGATCCCGGCGTAGCCGGCCCTACTCCACAACCGACTTGTAGATCGCCTCGTACTCCACGGCCCGGGCGTCCCACGACCAGTCATGGCCCATTCCGTTGACCTGCATGACGCGCCATACGTCCGGTATCTCGCCGTGGTATCTCATCGCACGCCGGATCGTCTTCGTGAACGACGGATGGTCGAACGAGCGGAACACCAAACCGGTGCCGTTCGCCGGGTCTTCGTCGATGTCGAACACCGTGTCTTCGAGTCCGCCGGTGAAGTGCGCAATCGTCGGTGCCCCGTAGCGCATGGCGTAGATCTGGCCGAGCCCGCACGGCTCGTACTGCGATGGCATGAGGTAGGCGTCACATCCCGCGAATACGAGACGGGCGGCCGGCTCGTCAAATGGGGCGTGGGCGACGGCCCGGGGGTGACGCGCTACCCAGGCGTCGACCATCGGATCGAGGTCGCCGTTGCCCATGAAGACGAATCGGACCCCCTCGTCGACGAGCGTGTCGAGGTCGTACTCGAGGAGGCCGAGACCCTTCTGGCCTGACATGCGGCCGACGTTGCCGAGGATGAATCCGTCGTCGATGCCGTACTCAGCGAGCAGCGCTCTTCGCGATGCCTCCCTGCCGGACAGGTCCGATGCCGTGAACGGCTCGGGGAGAAGCGTGTCGGCGGCCGGATCCCAGTCGTCCGTGTCAATCCCGTTGAGGACACCGACGATCGGGCGGTAGAGCCCTCGCACGATGCCACCGAGGCCGAACGACGTTTCGTCAACGGCCAGCTCTCTCGCATGACCGGGGCTCACCGTCGTCGCCTGAGTGGCGCCCACGATGCCGGCCTTCAGGTAGTTCGCCTCACCGAACCACTCGATGTCGCCACCGAGCACGGAGGCCTTCGGCCCGAGGCCGAGCAGATCCACGACCTCGCCGAGGGGCCCGACCATCGGATATGAGGCGTTGTGGATCGTGAACACGGTCCGGGTGAGTGTGAGCAATGCAGCGGCGCCGACGTGCGCGTCGTGGAGGTGGACGACGTCGTAGCCGGGGGCGAGTTCTGCTGCGACGGCTGAGAATCGAGCGAAACGCTCCCAGTTGTCTTCGTAGGTCGACGCCGCGTCGGGCCCGTAGACACCAGGCCGGTTGAATGCGTCGTCGATCCAGAAGAGCACCTCGACCTCGCGGTCCTGGTGCCTTCGCCATGACTTCCCGGGCATCTTGCGGCCCGACGACTCGACGTCCCGATACCCCGGAACGGCGACCGTGACGTCGTGATTGGCGGAGAGGGCATGCGCCAGCCCGGCGACTGCGTTCCCCAACCCCCCGGTCCTGACGAACGGCGCAAACTCCGCGGCAACAAAGAGGATCCTCATGGGAAGCAAGGTACCAGGTGACAGGGAACGGGTTACAGGCGAGGAAGGAAGAGAGTAGAGAGACAGGAGTAGAGAGACAGAGTTGCCCGTCTCCGGTTCTCTCTACTTTCTACTCTCTACTGATCGCACAGGGCCCGTCGAGGCCCCGATCACGAGCTCAGGAGAGAAGATCTGTGTCTGACTCGTGCCGTTCCCGTTCGTGGGACCGAGCAGCAGCTCCGTTGCCGCTGCCGCCATGCGATCGACCG
>JBDLHX010000050.1:0-16877 GCA_039715165.1 Actinomycetota bacterium | reverse complement strand
GGAGTAGAAGGTTCGAGCCCGTCAACGCCCACGCCCAGCCCGATCGGGCATGCAACCCCGGTGGGCTCCATTCCGCAGTAGCCCTCGGCCGCAATCGGGTGCTTCGGTGGGGGAGCGTCCCCGAGGTAGAAGGCCCGCACATCGAGGCCGGCCCGGGCCAGGTTCCTCGCCAGGTACTGCTGGTGGTAGTCCTCGGCGTAGAAGAACGGTCCCGCTTGGGCAATCTCGGTTGTGATCTCCCCGAATCCTGCCCGAGTGAGATCCGCCGCGTATCCATCTCGCGATGCCAAAGCGAGAGTGAGTTGCTCGTCCGTGGTCGTGTAGATCGCCGACCGGTACTGAGTGCCTCGGTCCGGGCCCTGCCGGTCCCCTTGGGTCGGGTCGTGCGCCTCCCAGAATCGCTTCAGGAGGCCGTTGAACGAGATGACGTTGGCGTCGAAGACAACGAGCACAGCCTCGGTGTGTCCGGTATGGCCGCCGCAGACGTCCTCGTAGCTCGGGTTCGCAGTCGATCCTCCTGCGTATCCGACTGCCGTCGTGTAGACGCCTTCGACGGTCCAGAACTCCCGTTCTGCCCCCCAGAAGCAGCCCATCCCGAAGAGGATCATCCCAGTGCCCTCGGGGAAGGGAGCCACCATGGATGTCCCAAGGACGAAGTGTGTTCCGTTGATGTCCATCGCTTGCTTGCGATCGGGAAGAACCCGGCCCCCGATCGGTGCAGAGGAGAATCGAGGCGTGTGCATGGCGCGGTCAACGCTACCGGCGCCCCGTGCAGTAGGGGGACAAGATCCGCCAGCAAAGGTGTGGCTTGAGCGGCAGAGTGCTTACAATTGTTAGCACTATGAGTAACGAGTCGAGCGGCGAGATGCCGTCGGACTATCCAACTGAACTCGAGGATCTCCTCGAACTGCCCGACGGTCGTCGCGTGCAGATTCGCCCGATTCGCCCTTCCGATGCGCCGGAGCTTGCTGCCGCCATCGAACAGGCGGACCGAGAGACGCTCATCCACCGGTTCTTCACCGCTGCACCCCACCTGTCGGAGAAGCAGATCCACTATCTCGCCGACGTCGACTACCACCGCCGTCTCGCCCTCGTTGCGGTAGACGAGGATGGACACGGCGCCGCCATCGCACGGTACGAGTCTCATCCGGACAGCGACGTTGCCGAAGTCGCCATCGTTGTGGCACCGGAGTGGCGCCAGCAGGGGCTCGCGACGGAGTTGATCCGTCGTCTCGAGGCACCGGCGCGCGACAGGGGAGTCGTCGCTTTCGACGCGGTCTACCTGCCGGAGAACCGCGCGGTTGCCGGCGTCTTCCGCCGGCTCGGCTACACCGAGCAGCGGGTTGAGGACGGGCTTGCCCACGTCTTCAAGTCGCTGGCCTGAGCTTCCGACGGCCGGGATTCACGGGATCCACGAACACGGTACGCTGCGGGTTCCGGCGAGGCCCGCGACGGGCGTGTCCGGAGTACGCGAGGATCGCCGGTGGAAGGAGCCGCATGGAGCCCGTGAGGAGTCTGCACGACCTCCTCGATCTACAAGACGTCGATGCCCACATCGACCGGCTCATCGAGCAGCGCCAGAATCTCCCCGAACTTCGCGACTACCGAGTGTCGCACGAGACGGTTGTGAAGCTCGGCAACGAACGGGATGGAGTCGCTGCGCGCTTGCGTGAGACAGAACTCGCGATCGACAAGACGAGCGGTGAACTCGAGATCACCCAGCAGAAGGCCGGTGCCGAGGAGATGCGGCTCTACGCAGGGGGGCTGAGTGCGCGAGACGCCGGCTATCTCCGCCGCGAGGTCGAGCTCCTCAAGGGCAAGGTCAGCGACATGGAGGAAGAGGTTCTCGAGCTCATGGAGATTCGAGAGGCGATCGAGGCTGATGCCGCCCGCCTCGGGTCCGAGCTGGAGGCCGAGACCGACAGAAAGGCCGAGCTCGAGACCGGGATCCGTGATGCGTGGAAGGTGATCGACGCGGAGATCGCCGTCAAGGAGCGACGCAAGTCCGGGATCATTCCTCTCATCGACGAAGAATCCCTCGACCTCTACGACGGCCTGCGTATCTCGCGAGAGGGTCGAGTCGTCGGATCACTCAGCGACGGGGTGTGCGGGGCATGCCACCTCAAGCTCTCCGCAGCGGAAGAGAACGAGACACGGCGCCAGGATCCCCCGCGGTGCATCCACTGCCGGGCGATTCTCGTTCCCTGAGGACCGGTACGCATCCGGAGTCTCGGTGCGACGGTATGCCAACGGAATCCCTCAGGAAGGGTCGGCTTCCTGTGCCGGCCGGCCGTTGAGCCGCCATGCTCGCCACGCCATCCTCACGGCGAGGATTACGAGGAACACACCGAACGCGCGGCGCAGGACGTCCGCGTCGAGGCGGAGTGCGACCTGGGCCCCAAGAACCGCTCCGACAAGGCCCGCGGCGGCAATCGGAGTTGCGAGGCGCCACTGGACGTTCCCCGTGCGGGCATGGGCGATCGTTGCAACAACGGCCGTGGGAACGATGACGGCGAGAGACGTTCCCTGAGCGAGGTGCTGGTCGAAGGAGAACAGGACGACGAGCGCCGGGACGAAGATGACCCCGCCTCCGAGTCCGAGCGCAGCCGCGAGCGCACCGGTGAGGAGGCCGACGATGATGAGAGCGAAGGCTTCGAGCACGGCTAGATCACCATCCTCAGCCCCGCAACGGCGAGCACGAGAGCGAAGACGATGGCGAGTGATCGTTCGTTGACCCGATGGGCGAAGCGGGCGCCAATCCATGCTCCGATGACGGATCCGGCGAGGAGAAGCGCCGCCGTCGGCCAGTCCACGCTGCCTGCCGCGCCGAAGGCGACGAGCGCTGCCGCGGAGGAGACAACGATGGTGGCCGTCGAGGTGCCTGAGGCCTGTTGCTGCGAGAGGCTGAGCCAGAGCACGAGCCCCGGCACGACGATGACGCCTCCACCGACGCCGAACATGCCGGCGACGACACCGGCGATACCCCCGAGGACGGCAGCCTTGGTGAGAGCGGTGGTCACAAGTGAGGAAGGTACTCGAATCGACACTCGGGTCCTACGAAGACCGGTTCGTTAGCCTGCCCGACATGAGACGGACCATTGCGATCATGCTCGTCGTCCTCGTTGCCGCAGGTTGTGGGGCAGCAGAAGAGGACCCCGAGGCCTCTCCGTCGGCGGTCGTCGCCGGCTGGGCCGAGGCGGTGGATCAGAAGGACTTCGCCGCAGCGACCGCGGCGGTGTACGAGCCGTCGTTCATCATCGTGTTGGCAGCCGAGAATGGCCTTCCCGCCTCGGAGACGGCGTCGATGCTCAGCGACGGTATCGGCCCGGCTGTTGCCGCCGCGTACTGGACGTCGTTCCGCGAGGGTTTCGACACCTTTGCCGGGCACCCGATCTCCACGCTGAACGTCGGCGCGTCGGAGAAGCTCGAGGTCGGAGACGTCGCTTGGGCCGTGGTACCTGCAAGTGCACAGGACGATGCCTCTGCCCCTGTGTTTACCCGATCTGGAGACGCGTGGCTCGTCGATCTCGTCGCCACCCTCTCGTCCGGTTTCGTCGAGCCACTCGCGGCGTACTTCGAATCGTTGCCGAACGACGAGGACGGAGATGCCGTTCGGACCGCCTATGACGAGGCCGTGGTACCGGCGCTCTGGGCGGCGATCGAAGCCGGCGGGCATGGAGACGATTTCGCTCGTCGCGCGCTCTCGTTGATCGACGCGGCGGATCTCTAGAAGACTTCAGCCGTTCCGCAGGGCCGGGAGGACCTCGGAGCCGAGCATCGCGATCGTCGCCTCTTGGTCGAGCGAGGTCGTTTGGATCGTGACGACGTCCGCTCCGATGTCGTCGACGAGCGGTCGGTACGCGGTCACGTAGTCGCCGGGATTGGAGACGATGGCGTAGCTGGAGAGCACCTCTTCGCGGTCGAGCTCGTCCGCCCGCTCGCGCAGGTCCGCAGGATCAACGGCCTCGAGCCGCCCCGGGGCCCTGAGTCCCCTCCAAGCGCCGAGGGCGTCCCAGGCCTCGGCTGGGGAATCGGCGCGTACCGTCCAGCGGCTCGCAGCGATCGTCGGGCTGGAACGACCCGCCTCCTCTGCGGCGTGGCGGGCCGGGCCAATGACACGCTCGATCGTCTCCGCCGGGTTCTTCACCGATGTGATCACGCCTTCTGCCATCGTTGCGGCGAGGGCTGCCGACTTGGGACCGCCGGCCGCCATCCAGATCGGGAGCGAGGAGATGGGAGGGCTGTAGAGCTTCGCTCGGTCCGTTTCGTACCACTCGCCGTCGAAGGTGAGTTTCTCCCCATCGAGGAGACGGCGCATGATCTCCAGAGCTTCGCGCATCCGCGATGCCCGTTCGGCGTACTTCGGGAACGGGTAGCCGAGAGGGCCCTCGTTGAGGTTCTCGCCGGTCCCGACGCCGAGGCGGAACCGGCCGTTCGACAGTCGATCAATGGTTGCAGCGGCTTGGGCGACGACGGCCGGGTGGTATCGGAAGAGCGGCGTTGTCACTGCGGTGACGATCTCGACGCGTTCCGTTGCCTGGGCGATCGCTCCGAGCGTCGAGAAGGCGAAACCGGATGCCGAAACGTCGTCGACCCACGGATGGAAGTGCTCGGAGACCATGATGGTGTCGAAACCTGCACGTTCGGCGAGCACGGCGTGGCGAACGACAACCTCGGGCTGGAATTGCTCATGTCCGCAGAAGTAGGCGAACCTCGTCACACGACCTCCTCGTCCACGCCGATCCTAGGGGCTTGTTTGGTTCCTGCTCGGCGGAGCTTGGATCTGTAACCTCGGCGCCGATTGGGGGATCAAACCGCCAGGTCAACGAGAGGGAGGGACATGTCCACGAATAAACTCGCGGCTGAAGTGCTCGGCACCTATGTGCTCGTACTCGGTGGTACCGCAACGATTCTGTCGGCTGCAGCCGGCGCCGCGCCGACGAACATCGTGATCGTCGCGTTTGGCTTCGGCCTTGCGCTCATCGCCGGCCTGTACGCATTCGGAGAGGTTTCCGGCGGCCACTTCAACCCGGCGGTGAGCCTCGCGATGGTCCTCGATGGACGTATGGACGTCGGGACGATGGGGGGCTACTGGGTAGCTCAAATCGTTGGTGGTGTGTTGGCATCGCTGACTCTGCTCATCGCGACGAGCAAGGAGGCCGTGGCCGGTACGATGACGACGTTCCCGGCGCTCGAGGCGTGGGAAGCGTTCCTATTCGAGGTCGTGTTCACCGCGATCTTCCTCGCCGTGATCCTGAAGGTCACAACGAGTGAGGGCTCAGCAACAACAGCGTTCCTGAGCATCGGCCTCACACTGACGCTGGCTCATCTCGTGCTCATCCCGTTCACCGGAACGTCGTTGAACCCGGCCCGCTCGTTGGGCCCAGGGATCGTTGGTGGCGTGTGGACCGATCAGTGGGTGTACTGGATCGCCCCGCTCGTCGGTGCCGCCGTCGGTTGGGGTCTCTACAAACTCGTCACCTCTGAAGAAGCCGCATAGCCGGCAACCCGTATCAGCGCGTAGAGGGGCCGTCTCCGGACGGCCCCTCTCTCGTTCTCCGTTCTGTGGGCTGACACCGTCCTATATGGCGGCGCGAACCCTGGGTACGCGGGACACGGCTCCAACGCGGTTCCAACGCACATCCAGCGGGTGTCCAACCCGTCTGTCGTACGTTCGGGTTGCGAGCCAAGAGCGAACGACAGGAGAGGAATCGCCATGGCCACCGTTCAGCACCCAGCACCACGAAGAGTCGAAGTACACCACAATTTCGACTGGTTGTGGATCAGCTTGTCCGTCATCCTGGTTGCCCTCATTGCAGGTGCGATCGCATGGGCCATCTTCCGTCCCGCAGTCGAAGTGCCGCCGCTGCTCGACGAGGTGACCGGATTCGAGATTGACCATGAGGTCACCGCGATGAAGATTGCAGCCCCGGGCGTAACGACCCCGTACTTCGGGTACAGCGGTGAACTGATGCCGGGCACCGAGATGGTCGCATCGGTCGTTCAGATCACCGATCCCGGTGAGGCGGCAAGCCTCATGCGCTCGGTAGACCGGGCCATTGCCGTGTCGAACTGGGCGCTGATCGGGGCATTTGATCTCGATCACGAAGCAACACCCGGCCATGTCGCAACCCCCGGCGTGACGACCGACTACTTCGGGTTCAACCCAGTCCTCGATCCCGACAAGTGATCCGGGATCGGCTCACCCACCAACAGGAGAAGCGCCCCCCGCAATGGGGGGCGCTTCAGGTTTGGCGAGTCCGCCGGTAAGCCGGATCCTGTCGTGGACGGCCATCTATCTGGGTTCGGCATTGCTGCCGGCCTCGAGCGGTCTACCCGGGACGTAGCGGGCGGGCCACCCTGTCCCTGCTCGACCTTGCTCCGGATGGGGTTTGCCGAGCCGCCCCGGTCGCCCGGGACGCTGGTGGTCTCTTACACCACCGTTTCACCCTTGCCTGTGCCCCTGGGTGTGAGATCCCTGGGGCCATCGGCGGTCTGCTCTCTGTTGCACTTTCCATCGGGTCGCCCCGCCTGGGAGTTACCCAGCATCCTGCCCTGTGGAGTCCGGACTTTCCTCGGCCCGAAGGCCGCGGCCGTCTGGCGAACTCGCAGGAGGAACGCTAGCGAAGGATCGGGCGTTCCCGCAGGGCCTACTCGCCGTCTGGGGATGCAATCGTGTCGATCGGGCACGTCTCGAGACCGAGGTAGGTGGAGCACTCCTGCGGTGTGAACCCTCGAGTCAGTTGCGAGCGCGCCGCGTCGATCAGCTCCTCCGGGCCGGTCGAGGATGATTCGGCAACGGGGGATGGATCCACTCCAGACGCCGCTGCAATCGTGAGTACGAGAGCATCGCGAACGACCGGCGTCTCGGTCTCACCCGCCTCAGCCGTCATCTCAACGGCTCGCAGAGCGAGGAGGAGCCCGAGCTGAGGATCGCCATCTCGCTCCACGATGGCGACGGCAGCGAGGTGATCAGCGAGGGCCACCGCTTCGGTTCGTTGAGCGAGGCTCTCTGAACGCCGCCACTGAGCGAACGCGAACACGGCAAGAACAGCCACGAGAGCGGCCAGCGCCCAGACGGCGATGAGCATGCGCAGTCGCCGACGCGAGCGTTCCTCCACCGCGCGTTCGTGTTCGATACGAGCGGATTCCTCGCGCTGTTCGAGATCCCTGGCCTCAGCGCTTGCATCGAGGAGCGACCGTTCAGCGTCCGATAGCGCGAGATCGGTGTCCTTTGACCATCCCTCCAAACGGTCGAGCGCTCCGCCGACGAGCAAGTACTGAGGGCCACGATTCGCACCAATCCAGTCCGAGGTTGCGCCCGCGAGACGCTGATGAAGCTGGACATCGGAACGGTGTTCCTCCAGCCAACTCCGCAGACGTTGCCACTCTCGTAGTAGAGCGTCGTGAGCGATCTCGACCGTGGGACTCCTCGTCACGGGGTGCCGGTCGAAGGTCAGGAGCCGGGCTTCTCCGAACGAGTCGACAACCTCCCGGGCGGAGTGCTCGAAGCCGACCATCGATGTCAGCTCTCGTCGTTGCACCCTCCGTCGGGCGAACGTGCCGTCATCGGCTTCGGCGACGAGGTGGAGGAACACCTGTCTGGCTGCTGCCTGTGCGTCGGCATCGAGAGCGTGGTAGGTCGCCTCCGGTCGACCCACGAGAGGGCCGCCGACGCCTCCGAGTTCCTCGTAGGCCACCGCCGTCATGCGGTTCCCGTCTCGGTGCTCGAAGAGGTCGGTCAACGCGTATTGCACGAGTGGCAGGGAGCCGGGCTGATGCTGCACGTCGTTGACGATGCGCCTCGCGAGGCCCGGATCCAGCTCGGCACCAACCCGAAGCGCCGGCTCGACGATCGCCTCTTCGAGTTCGTCGGGCGTCATCGGGACAACCGTGACCATGCACCCAGTCAGCAGGGCCGCGAGCTTCGGATAGCGCAGTGGGCGGTCGTAGAAGTCGGCTCGGAGGGCGATGACGAGGCGGAGATGCACGTCGGGATCTTCTACGGCGTCGACCAACGACTCGATGAAGGCCTCTCGCACTGTCTCATCCCGGACGAGGGTGAAGAGCTCCTCGAACTGGTCGATGACGAGGAGGATCTCTGCCGCGGGGTCGTCGAGCGCAGAGGTGATTGCCTCGCCGATCTCCACATCGCCCCAGGTGAGATGACCGAGGACCTGGGGGTCCGCGTCAACGGAGGTTTGGCGCAGTGCGCCGGCGAGCTCTCCGTATGGGTGGACACCGGGGTGCATCTTCACGACGCGCCAGCGTTCCGATCCCGGAGATGCTCCCTCACGCAGCGCCGGGATGAGGCCCGCGTTCAAGATGCTCGACTTCCCGATGCCGGACGCGCCGACGAGAACGAGACAGCCTGGGTCCGGTGTGGTGAAGCGGGGGAGGAGCGACGAGACGAGTTCCTCCCGGCCGAAGAAGTCGGCTCGGTCGGCTTCGTCGAAGGCGCGTAGACCTTTGTAGGGGTTGTGGGAGATTGCGGCGGCAGCATTATCGGCGTCGCCGGTCGCTTCGAGGAACGCCTCGACGAACTCCGCCATGGTCGCGAATCGTTCGGAAGTGTCGAGCACCTGGGCTCGGTCGAGGACGACTCCGACCTCTGGCGACATGCCGGAGGCTTCAAGGAGCCCCCGCGCGACGGCGGCGAGACCTCGAATGTCGATCTGCGGGGTGGGCTTCGCCACCAGCTCTTCATCTGTGAGCGGACTGCCCTGTGCCCTCACGTGTGCGAGGAACGCTTCTTCGCTACCGAATGTGGACATCGTGAGAGCGAAGTCGGTGATGTACGCATTGGATTCCTCATCGAGCATGATGTCCGATGGCTTCACATCGCGGTGTACGAACCCCCGGCGATGTACGGCCTCGAGGGCGGAGCCGATCTGTGCGACGAGCTGAGGGGTGTCCTCCGACCGCCACGAACCTTCTTCAACGGCGTCCTCGAGGCTTCCTCTCGGGAAGTAGCGCCGCACGATGTACGCACCGTCGGTGTCGCGCCAAGTGTCGTAGAACGGAACGATATTCGGATGTTCAACACGGATCATCTGCGAGATCTCCGCCTGGAACCGCGCCATGAACTCCGAGTCGCGGGAGTAGCGGGGGTTGATGACCCTCACGGCCACCTCTCGTTCCAGGGATCGCTGGTACGCCACATACGTCTCGGCCCACGGGCTTCCGCCGATCCGACGGCGAAACTCGAAGCCGCGGATGACGTCGGGGCCCTTCCGTCCGCCTGGTGTCGGGTGCGGGGCAACGGGCGATGCGAGATCGGCGTCGTGCTCCAGGATCGATTGCTCGAGGTTCCGAAGGTCGGGGGAGAGATCAATGCCGAGTTCTTCGCCCAGAACGCTGCGCGTGCGTTGGGCCACGCGGAGAGCGTCGGCCTGCCGTCCGGACCGATAGAGAGCGAGCATGAGTTGGGCCGCGAAGCGCTCGCTGAGAGGGTGCTCGGCGACGAGCGTCTCGAGTTCTCCGACAATCTGCCCGTGACGTCCCAGAGCGAGATCGGCGTCGATGCGGATCTCGATGGCGCTCCTACGCAGCTCTTCAAGGCGGGTGATCTCCGGTCTGAGCGTGGGCGACCCAGAGAGATCCGCGTAGGGGACGCCGCGCCAAAGGGCGAGCCCTTCTCGGAGGATTGATGCTGCTCCGGCGGGGTCCGATTCGAGATGGGAACGTCCCCGCTCGACCGCTCGTTCGAATCTGCGGGCATCGACGAGATCGTCGTCGACAGTGAGGGCGTACCCGGGGGAGTGGGCGACGAGGGTGCCCGGGCGAATCGCCTCGAGTGCCTTGCGGAGGTTCGAGACGTACGCCTGGACCGTTCGCCGGGCGGCATCTGGTGGTTCGTCTCCCCAGACGCCGTCAACGAGCGCGTCGGTCGAGACGGTCTCGCTCGCGTTGAGGATCAGGAGGGCGAGAACGAGCCGCTGACGTGGCCCCCCGATCGGGACCGTTCTACCGTCGTCGGCCACCTCGACGGGGCCGAGGACTCGCAGGTCCATGGGTCCTCCTCACCATCAAGCGTATTCGTGAGGATCGTGCCACGAGGGGGTTGGAGAGGAGTTGGATCCAGGCGACAGGCAACAGGAAGCGGCCTCCGACTTCGCCGGAGGCCGCTCATCTTGCTACTTGTGTCTTGCTACTTCTATATGAACATCGTCTGAGCGCCCTCGATGATCTCCATGAAGTCGCCGACGTTCAGGACGCCCTCGAGGCCGTCGAACATCTGGTCTTCGGTGAGATCGAACATGTCGACGGACATCTTGCACGCCCACAGGTGACAGCCCATGTCGGTGAGGTGCTCGAGGAATGTCGGCACGTCTGGGATCTCCAGGTCCTCGAGTTGCTTGCGCATCTGTTTGGTCGCGAACGTCGTCATCCCGGGCATCGGGGCGAGCGCCGCAGGAACGGGCATGGACGTGTTCCCCACGGGCGTGAACTTGAGATTGTGCATCGTCTTCTTGTTGATCATGTCCATGCCCCAGAACGTGAAGAAGATGTGGGTCTCGATGCCCAGTTCAAGCGCTCCGCTGGCCATGATGAGGGCGGGGTATGCCATGTCCAGCGTGCCCTTCGAGCAAACGAAAGAGATCTTCCGATCCTCGTCGTCGTCGCCGAAGTCGGGAACGATTGGTGCGTCGGTCATCTCGGTCCTTTCTAGATGCAGCCCGCGGGCTTGGGGAGTCCGGACACGTACG
This sequence comes from Actinomycetota bacterium, assembly GCA_039715165.1. GTDB lineage: Bacteria > Actinomycetota > Acidimicrobiia > Spongiisociales > UBA5794 > JAHEEL01. The sequence continues at coordinate 6,168 of JBDLHX010000050.1, read as the reverse complement.
ACATCTTGCGTGCCGGTTTCTTGGGGAAGAGCTGGAACAGCTCCTTCGTCGGAATCCCCCCGATGGTCGAGACGCGGCGCAGTGTCGCGGTCTCACCCTGCTCCTGGAAGTCGCTGCGAAGGAAGCTGATGACCTTCCAGTGGCTCTCGCCGAGTTCGGCAATCCCGATGTTCGATGCGAGCTCCTTCGCGAGATTCTCGCTCCACTCGTCGTACTCGGTGAGGAACCCTTCGTCGTCGACGTGGACCTCTTGACCTCCAATGGTTGTTACGGGCATCACGCACCTCCTTCAGGTGGCTTGTTTGTTGACTGGGCTTCAAGCGTCTTTGCGGCGGTTTTGGTCTCCGATGCAGATACGACCTTGAATGTGTTGAGGGCACGTGCGAGGCCGCGTCGGACTTCCGGGTCACGCATCTGACCGGCGAGAGCGAAGAGTCCGGGAGGCTCCTGTGGCTCGAGTTCGGCTGCTCGCTGTTGGCGTTGTACGGCGTCGAGCATCCGCGTGGCGACGGCAAGCATCTCGGGCTGCGTCAGATCTTTGACGATGTCGAGCATGTGAACGACGTTGTCGCCGAGAGCTTCGACATCCTCCTTCGAGTACGCCGTCACGACACGATCGATCACGCCAAGGCCCGCGTTGCCGAACTCGAAGTAGCCGCGCTGCTCGAAATCCTCGAGCGTCGTGAGCATCTTCGTGAATGCCTCGTGGGCAATTGGGCTCGCGTCGTCGAGGAAATCCATGAGGCTCTCATAGCGAGCCATGCCCTCCTCGACGTTCTTCGTGTTGCGCAGGATGCGACGCAGCAGACGCAGCATGTCCTCCGGCTGGACCCACGCCTGGATCGCTTCCAGCTCATTGCTCGCGAGCGTCATGGCCTCGCCGGCGATCGGCGCCAGATCGGATCGCAGTTCGTCCCACTGTTGCCGACGGAGCCGTTGTTCTCTTGCCTCCTCGGCAACAACGGCGAGCTGGGCGGACATCGCGTCGAGCTTGTGTTCCAGCTCGGCGATTCGGTCCGTCTCCGTCACATTCATCGGGACCCCTCGTCGATCTTGCCCGCCATGAGCATCTCGTGGGGGAGTGGCATGTCCTTGCCACGCAGCAACATGTTCCAGTACGTCCACTTGAAGATCATCTTGCCCCAGTGGTTCATCTCGGTCTCACGCAGCAGCGTGAAGGGCCCGATCCCCGGGAGCGGGTACTTGCCTGGGAGGGGCTCCGTGTCGTAGTTGAAGTCGATGAGGAGTCCCTTGCCGTGGCCGGACTCGATGAAGCAGTTCGCGTGCCCGTCGAACTCGAGGAGCATCGGCAGACCCTCGATGTGGCGCAGGAAATTCTCCGTGAATACCTCGACGGCGAAGTGAGCGACCGAGCCGGCCTTCGACGTGGGCAGATCAGCCGCGTCCCCGACGGCGAAGACGTTGTCGTACTCCTTCGAGAGGAAGTTCTTGCTGTCGACCGGGACGTAGTTCATCTCGTTGCCGAGGCCGGACCTGGCGATGACTTCGGCACCCATGTTGAGCGGAATCGAGACGAGGAGGTCGTACTCGATCTCCCGCTCGTCGTACGAGACGAGCTTCTTCTCATCGGCATCGACGCGCTCGAGATAGAAATCGGGTTCGAGGTTCACACCCTTGTCTTCGAGCAGATTCCCGAGGTGCTTCGCAGCGATCGGCTTCGTGAACGCTCCATCGAGCGGGGTCACGTACGTGAGGTCCACCTTGTCCCGGATGCCCTTGTCCTGGAAGTAGGCGTCGGCAAGGAAGATGAACTCCAAGGGAGCAACCGGGCACTTGATCGGCATCTCGACGATGTTGAGGACGAGCTTGCCCCCATCCCAGAAGCGGAGCGCCTCGGCGAGCGCCTTTGCGCCTTCGAGGCTGTAGAAGTCGTGCACGGTCTTGCCGTACTCGGGCCCCTCGAGGCCGGGCGTCTCGTCCGGTCGGAGGTGCGAGCCGGTGGCGATGACGAGGTAGTCGTACTCGACGACCTTGCCGTCTGCGAGCTTCACGTGGTTCTGCGCGGCTTCGATGAGGTCGATCTCGGCCTTGATGTACTCGACGCCTGCGGGAATGAAATCGGCCTTCGGTTTCATGACGTCGTCGGGGTTGTAGATCCCGAACGGGATGAACAGGAAACCGGGCTGGTAATAGTGCGTGGGCTCCTGGTCGATCATCGTGATCTTCCACTCGTCGTTGCCGAGACGGGGCCTCAGCTTGGCCGCCACCATCGTGCCGGCGGTGCCCGCCCCGAGAATCAGCAGTCGTTTCACGTTGTGCTCCTTGTTTGTTCGGCAGTCTGTCGCGGACTCGTCGCGATGCGCGACAGGTGCTTGGCGAGGATGGGAATTCCGGTGAGCAGGCGCTGCTTCTCAGCGTGGTCGAGGCGGTGGACGTCATCGATGCTGCGTATGACGATGTCGACCGGAACGCGGGACTCGATGGCGATCGCTTCGAGCTCCGCCGGTGTGGGCGGCCACTCATCCGGTGCGACGCCACCCGCGATCACCATGCCGGCGAGTTCGTTCCCGACTCGGATGAACGCTCTCGTGCAGAGGAATCCGAGGTGGCTGGCCCGCAGGCGAGGTTCGAAGTCGTAGTGGTCGCCGAGCGCTCGCCATTCGGCGACACATCGCTCGAGTGCAGCGGCCTCGCCGGAGACGGCGGAGAAGTACCCGCATGGGTTGCTCACGGTGGTGAGGGGGTTTCCTTCGATATCGGTCACGATCACCATGACTCCGTAGAGCTCGGCGAAGAGATCCGCGAGGTGCTGGGTGCCCGCACTCGACGGTGCTCCGCTCTCTTCCACATGGGAGCCGAGCCAGCGCTGCATCGCATCCGCCGGGAAGCGCCACTGCCGTCCCACCTTGATGGCCGGGAGGCGCCCAGACTCGGCCATGCGGTAGATCGTCGAGCGATCCACCCGGATCAACTCCTGGACGTCACGTGCTGTGAGGTAGCTCTGCGTCGTGTGCGTGGTCTGCATCAGTGCTTCTGCTCCGCATGTAGTGCACAGGGACTCTGCGCACTATGCAGCTTATGCATGTTGTGTTGCCTCTCGGGCCGTGTCTTAGGGCCGGAAGTCCTCAATATGGGACAATCGCGCCCTTCGACAGCGTGTCGGGAACCTTTCTGGGCCTGGAGAGCGTCATATGCCCGTACTCCTTGAGGAAGGCTTCACCATGCACAACACGACCGAATTCCCCGCCCTCGAGGCACCACTGCTCGACGAGCGCCCATGGGCCGTCTTCTCCGCATGCCGTGAAGCCGATCCGGGGGTCTTCTTCGGCTCAACCCGGGATGACGAGCGCGCTGCTCTCGCCGTCTGCAATGTGTGCACCGTGCGGGACCACTGCCTCGAATTCGCTCTCGATACTCGCGAACGATTCGGTATCTGGGGCGGCACGACTGAGCGGGAGCGCAAGAGGTTGCTTCGGGCCAGTTGACAGGCAACAGGTAACAGACAACAGGTAGGGTTCCGGGTCATGACGGACGTGTCATGGCCCGAACTTCTTGATCGCCTCATTCGAACCGAGGATCTGTCGCGGGGTGAGGCGTATGCCGCCATGGGGGAGATCATGGCCGGCAACGCGTCCGAGTCGCAGATTGCAGCTTTCCTCGTCGCCCTGCGAACGAAGGGTGAGACGTCCGAGGAGATGACCGGCCTCGTCGATGCCATGGTCGATGTCTCGATCACGGTTGATGTCGGGGAACCGGTGGTCGACTCGGTCGGCACCGGCGGGGATCGCTCCGGTACGTTCAACATCTCGACGACCGCGGCGTTCATTGCCGGCGGGGCCGGGGTGAAGATCGCGAAGCACGGCAACCGTGCAGCGTCGTCGAAGACCGGTTCTGCAGATGTGCTCGAGGCGCTGGGATTCGATCTGGAGATGGATCCCGACGACACGGTGGCGATGATTCGAGAGGTCGGATTCGGCTTCCTCTTCGCTCCGCGCTATCACCCAGCGATGAGGCACGCCGGGCCGGTGCGCTCATCGCTTGGGATTCGGACCGTTTTCAACTTCCTCGGACCTCTGACGAACCCGGCAGGGGCGAAACTCCTGTCGGTCGGGACATCCGATCACCGCATGGCCGGTCTCATGGTCGACGTTCTGAAGAACAGGGGAGTGGAGCGGGCCTTCGTGTTCCACGGTGAGGATGGTCTCGACGAGTTGACGACGACCGGGCCCTCGTTCATCTATCGGCTCCGCAACGGTGAGGTGACGACCGCCGAATTCACCCCGGAGGATTTCGGGGTGCGGCGATCGGTCCTGGACGATCTCAGGGGGGGCACCGTCGAGGAGAACGCTGAGATACTGCTCGGGATCCTCGACGGGCGGACCGGGCCGAAGCGAGACATCGCCGTGGTGAATGCCGCACCGGCGATTGTTGTTGCTGGGCTGGCCGACGGGTTCGTCGAGGCAGTTGATCTCGCCAACGAGTCGATCGATTCGGGAGACGCCCGGGCAGTGCTCGACCGGGCGATTGCGTTCACTCAGGAGCGCGCATAGAACCGTCCCCGTAGCCAATCGGCGCGGGTACGGTGGATCCATGCGGAGAGGCATGTTCTTGATTGTGGCGACGCTCGCCGTCCTGGCCGCGTCCTGTGCGACGGAGACCGAGACTGCCTCGACGTCTGCCTCGACCTCGCCGGTCACGGTGTCTCCAGAGGGATCAGCGCCGGCGACCACATTGCCGGTGACGACCGAGGTTGCAGATGAGCCCCCGGCGATAGACGGAGACCCAGCGCCCGACTTCACCCTTGCGCTCGACGGCGGCGGAGAGTTCACGCTCTCCGGCGAGCAGAAGCCCGTCTACATGATCTTCTGGGCAGAGTGGTGAAGCGTCTGTCGGCGGGAGTTGCCCGTCGTTGATGCGATAGCGCCCGACTACGCCGACCGAGTCAGATTCATCGGCGTCGCCGGTAGGTCGGACTACGACAAGACCAAGGCGCGAGCCGACGAACTGCTGCACAACGTGGAGTGGGCCCTCGACGAGTCGGTCTGGGACCTCTACGGCGTCCGGGGACAGCCCGTGTCGTTCCTCGTGACCGGCAACGATGTGATCGTCAACCAGTTCTTCGGCGCGGCCGGCGAAGAGGCATTGCGAGAGGCGCTGGACGAGTTGGTGGCCCTCGGCCAGTAGCGGCTCCTTCCTCCCCTTCAGGGGGAGGTGCCGAGCGTTAGCGAGGCGGAGGGGGTCAAGCAGATCCAATCGAAGCGTCTGAGATCCAGGTGGCGGAGGGGGTCAGGCCGCTTGCGCCTTGCGCCGGGGCACAACGAACCCGAACCAGGCGGCACCTGCCATTCCGATCACGAGAGCTATCGCGTAGAACCAGATTGGGCCGCCGGAGAGCGACGGCTGGAATGGTTCGGTGGCGAGGCGCACCGCAGCGGCGGCAGCGATCGCCAGCGACGCGGGCACCCCGGCCGGCGGGTGGCGATACGCCTTCCACCAGGCGAGGGCGAGCGCGGCGACCACCAGGAGAACGGCTGCGTAGACCCCCACCGGGTGTCGCGTGACCGTGCCCCCTTCCTGGGCGAGTGCCCACGGCAGGTCGGATGCAGTCCCGAGACACGTGCCGCGTAGGACACATCCTGCATGCCATCCGGCGAGCCCGGCCAGTGCTGCCGCGGAGATGCCGTCGGCCATGGCAATCGGTTCGCGTCGAGCCTGCCACACGAACGCCGCGGCTGTCGCGACCGACGCCCCGGCGGTCGAAACCCCCGATCGCACGAGCAGTATGTCTATTGGATGGGCGAGCGGGTTCACGCCGTCGATGAGCATCGCCACGACTCGGCCGATGAAGATGCCCGCCACGACAGATGTCAGGGCCGTCTCCCAGAGGTTCCCGGCGCAGCGAGCGGCGTTGCCCCGTTTCGCCTCCCACCACAGCATGCCGTATGCCGCGGCACCGGCGATGGCGGCGGCGCCGAGGAGAGTGAATTCCATCAGCCGTTCACCAGTTCGTCGACTTGCAGGACGAGCGTGCGTTCGTCGATGACGCCGTAGTGGAGATGCGACAGGTCGCCGCCCGAGCGGAAGAAGAACGTGAGAGGAACACCCCGTGAGCCGCCGAGATCAATCGGTATCGATCCAGATGGGTCGGCATAGTGCTCGATCGGAGCGTCGGGGAAGAACTCGGCGATGAATGCGGAGGCGCCGTCC
>JBDLHX010000049.1:0-17032 GCA_039715165.1 Actinomycetota bacterium | reverse complement strand
GAACTGTGGGTCGACTATGCGTTCCCGCCCGAGGCGAGACAGGCGAACTCGTTCAACGGCGACCCGGGGAACGGCATCACGTACGTCGGACCTGATCCGGCCGGTCCCGTCGTGCGAGTCATCGGTGTCGCGAAGCACTGCACCGACATCGATTGCGACCTCGCCCAATCGCTCGGTACCACGAGCGCAGGGACGTTCACGCTCGTCGGCACGTGCGAACTCGACGACTGCGGCATCATCGCGATAGATCTCCTCTCCGACGGCAGCGACCTCTCGACTGGTCAGGTGGAGTACACGCCTGCCCCCGACAGCACCGACGTGCGGGCCTACCTGACGCTCTTGAAGGATGAGTTGGACCAGGCCCCCAGCCAGTACACATTCGATCTCTACAACGAGGACGGATCGCTCAAGGTGGCCGACCTGAGCAAGTGCCAGCGCGGCGACACGAACTGCCTCGAAAAGATCGAGCGGACGAAGACCGATGTCACGTGGATCTTCCGCGTCGACCCGGTCGATCCGCGGATGGACTGGAAGTAGGTCGGCTCAGGCCCGTCCCGGGATGGCCGGGAGGGCGATGACACCGAGCTCTGCGACGAGGCGTTGGTGCTCTGCAGCCAGCGCCTCGTACTCGTCCCCGGTGGCGAGCGCCAGTCGAGCTTGGGCGGCGAGCACGAGCGCTTCTTCGTACGCCGCGCCTTGATCTTGTGCCGCCTCTCGCGCCGCGTCGAACGATGCTCGTGCTTCGCCGGTCTCTCCGAGCTGCAGATGAACGAACCCGACGGTCCGGTGCGCGACCGGGATGAGGGGCGGCGGAAGGTCCGTCGGGACCGGCAGGAGGCCGGATTCGAGCAGCAGCTCCCGAGCCGCGACGTGCTCTCTGGCGAAGAGCAGACCCTCGGCCCGCCGCAGGTCGGTCTCCATCACCTCAACCGATGCGCCGATCGCAGCGAATTCGTCTCGGGCAGCGTCGAACAGCATCGATGCCTGGTCGAGATGGCCGGATCGCGCCGCAATCCTCGCGAGATGAAGATCCGCGAATGCCTCGCCGTACCGGTCGCCGGCGGCGCTCCAAATCCTGCGAACTGAGCGGAACCGCTGTTCGGACTCGTCGAGGCGCCCCTGATCGGCAAGTACCTCAGCGACGTTGCCGGTCCCGAGTGAAGCGCCGACCACGTTTCCGATTCGGGCGAATATCTCGCTGCTCGCATCCCAGAGCCGGACCGCTTCGGTCCAATCACCACCCCAGAACGCGTACGAGCCGAGGTTGTTCATCACCCTGGCCTGGCCGTCGAGGTCACCGGCCTGCTCGTACAGGTCGAGTGCCCGATAGGCGAGCTCATGGGCGCCACCCTCACCGAGAGCGGTGCGCGCGCCGTCGAGGATCTTTGTGGCAAGGGCCTCAGCGGACACGGCACCGGAGGAACAAGCCGATCCGAGAGCTCTCTCACACCACGTGATGGCATCTCGTGACCGGCCCTGCGCCTGCCGGATCGCGCCGTACTTCGCTTCGAGCTCTGCGCGAACGGCACACGCCCCGGTATCCGGAAGACCGTCGATCTCCTTCAGGCCGCGCGTCAACCAGCGCAGTGCCCCCGGATACTCCCCGACGTTCTGACGCAGGTCGGCGTGCTTGTACATGAGTCGCGCGATGTGGATCGGTTCGGTGCGGAGTCGGCGGGCTTCCCTGAACGCACCGTCCGCCCGGTCGGTACGGCCGACTCGCTCGTGCAGGTCGCCGACGGTCTCCCACGCATCCGCCACCCGGGAGCCGGGAAGGTCGAGGTGCCTGGCCGCGTCGAGCGCCTGCTTGTAGAGGTGGATCGCGTCGACGTTCGCGTACGCGGCCTCGGCCCGTTGAGCCGCGCTGTCGGCGTATTCGTACGCTTCGGACCAGCGCTGTGCCCGATAGGAGTGGAACGCGAGTTGATCGACCAGATCGTCGTCTGGCGGCTTGGCGAGCAACACATCCGCGATCTCGTTGTGCAGGGCTCGTCGCGTCTTGAACGGGATCCGGTCGTAGGCGACCTCTCGAACCATGGCGTCTGCGAAGCGGTATCGACCTTCACCGGCGGATTCGACGAATCGCGGTAGTGCATCGAGCGTCTGCTCGATGTCGCCGGACACGTCGGAGACAGATGCGAGCAGCGACGCATCGAACGACGGGCCGAGCACGGCGGCGGCACGCAGAACCCGGCGTGCCCCGGCCGGGAGTTCGTCGAGGCGCGCAGCGATCAGGCCCTCAACACCGACGGGGAGGGCGTCGACATCTCCACCTTCGAGAACCGCGTCGATGAGACCATGAAGGAACATCGGGACGCCGCCGCTGCGCGTCGCGATGGCCTCGATCTCGTGCGGTGCCAGCGGTTGTTCCGCAGTCAGAGCGCTTGCGAGGTCGACCGCATCGGTGTGATCGAGGGGTCCGAGTTCGATCCTGTGCGCGGCGACTGCATCGTCATCGAACGTCCACGAATTGCCGGCGAACACGAGCAGCCACGGTCGCTCGGCGGCGAGAGCCGCCAGCGAGCCGAGGAGATCGCGGGACGCGGCGTCGGCCCAATGGGCATCATCGACGATCGCGACAGCCCGATCGGTCGCGATCGCCGACACGAGGCTTCCGACGGAGCGGTGCAGCACCTCGTTGCGGAACTCCGGTTGGATGGCAGCGACGTCGGGCGTGTCCTCCATGGTGATGCGGAACGCCGTGGCGATGATTGGGAGCATCGGGCTCAGGTCCGGTGCAGCCGATGCGACGAAACGGGCGAGTTCATGCTCTGCGTCGGGATCCGACGGATCAATGCCGGTGAACGCGGAGAGGAGCTGCTGCGCCGCTCGGTACGGTGTCGTTGCGTCGTAGAGGTCGCAGTCCACGCGAAGGACACCGGCGTCGACGACGTTGTCGATGATGGTCGAGAGCAGCATCGACTTGCCCATTCCGGGGTCCGCCCGGATCTCAATCGCCCCTCCGGTTCCCTCAGAGAGTCCGTCGAGCGCTGTACGGATCGTCGCCATCTCCGAGTCGCGGCCGATGAGCGGCACCGACCGGTCGACGTGATCGGCCTTTCCAGACGGTGAGCCGACCTCCACCGCCTCTACAGGCTGCTTCTTCCCCTTGAGGCGCAGAGGATCGAGGCGTGTGACGTCGAAGCAGACGGACGACCCGTTCAACGTCGCTCTCGTGGTGACGAGCGTGCCCGGTTGTGCCGCGGCCATGAGACGAGCCGAGAGATTCACCGTGTCTCCCATGACGGTGAGCGTGCGCCGGAACGCCGGGCCGACGTCGCCGAAGAAGGTCGTCCCCGCGGCCGCTCCGGCGCGCACATCGATACCCCGCTCGACCGATACGACGTCGCGCAGCGCGAGGAGCATGCTCTCCTCGTCGTGTCCCGTCGCCGTCGGAGCCCCTGCGACGAGGATGAGCTTGCCGCCGTCGGCATCGATGTCGCTCGCGAGGAACGTCGCCCCGTGTTTGCGGGCCGCTCCCTGTACATCGGTGACGAGCCGATCGAGTTCAGCGGCGGCCTCGTCGACATCGGTCCGCACGAGTGCGTCGATGCCGCGGAACTTGACGAACCCGATCACGGCGCGGCGGTGTTCGGGATCGGTCTCGCCGGCATCGAGACGCTGCCGAACCGCCGGCGGAACGAAGTCCACGAGTTCACCGGACGATGCGTACTCGGCGATCTTGGGATGGTCGGCGATGGCGGGGGCCCGCCTCAGCTTGATCACTCCGTCGTCATGAACCGAGAGGTCCTGCGGCGGGAGGAGCGAAGCGGTGGCCTCGCTGACGATGATCTCCCCGCTCCGGGCGAGGCCCTCGGTGGCTACGACGGCCGACGCTGCGGGGCCGGTGATGAGGAGTTCGTGCGGATCGCTACCGGCGAGGAACAGGTCGAACGTCCCCGAGTGGATTCCTCCGGTCATGCTGAGACGGACCGAGCCGACGCTCGTCGTGATCGCGCCGATGTCGTACAGGGCGCGCTTCATGTTGTGACCCGCCGCGGCAGCGCGGGGGGCGTGATCAGAGCCGGAGAACAGGATGAGCAACGCGTCGCCGCCGAACTTGAGGAGACTGCCGCCCCGGGCGTAGGCGTGGCCGAGCAGCTCGGCGAAGGTCTCCGAGATGATGTCGGTGACCTCTTCGGCCCCCACTTCGCCGGCACGTGCGAGACGCTCCGACATGGCAGTGAATCCCGAGAGGTCCACGAAGAGCATTGACCCATCCACCTGCCGGTGGCGCGCCGCGGGATTAGCCGCCCAGTCCCTGACGATTCGTGGGAGATACGGCAGGTAGGCGGTGTCGCGAGCGTCCCCGGCCTCCGCCGCCGGGTCCGGCCCTCGCGTGTCGTCGAGCATGCGCTCGGTCGAGCCGGTCATGGAACCCTCTCGGGTGAGTGTGGACACGATCGAGGCTAGTTGACGGATGCGACGACTCACAGGGGTTCTCAGTAAGCCGACCGGCTGTGAAAAGCCGAGACGGTCGGAACTGGGGGAGGGCTACGCTCCACGACGATGACGCCAGCGGAGATGGAAGGCCTTCAGATCGGCCCGGTGACAGTCCACGTCGACCGTGGCCGCGTCGACGCGTTCGCCGACGCCACCGGCGACGACCCGGATCGATGGCAGAGCGAGGCGCCCCCCGGATACGCTGCTGCGCTGCTCTTCGCCGTTGCGTCGGACTTCCTCAACGACCCCCGCATCGCTCCGTACCTCAGGTCCCTCGTCCACGTCGATCAGCAGTTCACCTATCCGGCGCCGACGCCTGTCGATGTGGATGTGATCGTGACCGGCACGGTCGAGCGTGTCCGCGAGCGCAGCGGCGCCTACTTCGTCACGTTCGTCGCAACGGCGACCGCCGGAGGCGACGTCGTGCTCGAGAGCCGCTCCACGTTCCTCATGTCCGACCAGGCCGCAGGCGAACCGGGAGAGGATCGCGGCGAGCCGGCCTTCGACGAGCGGGGGTCGAACGAGTTGCCGATTCGGACAGATCTTCCGCCGGTCGGGGGGACGACCTCGCTCGCGAAGTCGGCCAGTCGCGGCGACCTCGTCCGCTACTCCGCAGCAACCAGCGACTTCAACCCGCTCCATTGGGACCACGCCGCGGCGCGAGTCGCAGGACTTGACGGCGTCGTCGTTCACGGTCTCCTCATGCTGTCGTGGATGACGCAGCACGCCGCCTCGATGGCGACCGGTCCTGCACCGGTCGCGACCGTCAAGGCGCGGTTCCGTAGCGCGCTCAGACCTGCCGTCTCGGTGACCGTTGAGAGCACGGTCAAACAGGTCGGATCCGACGGGGAGGACGCGGACTTATCGCTTCGTCTCTCTGCCGAAGACACGGACGTGGTGACCGCCACGGTGACGATCCGGCTCGCGGGGGTAACCAGGTGAGCAGCCGCGAGGTCGAAGGGATCGAAGAACAAGAGCTCGTGGCGCGGGCCGCCGAGGGAGACCAGGCGGCGTTCACCGAGCTCGTGAGGACCCACCAGCACGAGGTGTACACGTTGGCCGCACGAATGGTCGCCGATCGCGATCTCGCCCACGACGTCGCTCAAGAGGCGTTCGTTCGGGCGTGGCGTGCCATCGGCCGCTTCCGCGGCGACGCCAAGTTCTCGACGTGGATGCACCGGATCACCGTCAATACCGCCCTCACGCATCGGGACCGGAGGAAGCGCACGAGGGCCGAGTCCCTTGACAACGTGTACCACGAGCCCGAGTCGGACTCGCTCAGCCCCGAGCGCGGCGGTGCCAGCGCGGCCATCCGTGGCCCGCTCGAGGAGGCGCTGAACGCCCTCCCCGAGTCGCTGCGCACCGTTGTCGTGTTGAAGGACGTATACGAGTGGAGCCACGCCGAGATTGGCCAGCATCTCGACATTTCGGTCACCGCAGCCAAGGTTCGGCTCCATCGGGGTCGCAAGTCACTGAGGGTCGCGCTCTGGCGGCACGAGAACGAGGAGGAGTCATGAAGACGACATGCACGATCGTGCAGACACGGCTTCCGGGGATTGACTCCGTCGACGAGCTCGGGGAGCGGTTCGCCGCCCACGTCGATACTTGTCTTGCTTGCCAGGCCGAAGCGGCCCGCTACCGGTCGCTCCGACGGCACCTCGGCAGTCTTGCCGAAGAGACGCTCACAGCTCCCGACACGCTCGTTCCGGCAGTCGTGGTCGGCATGAACGAACCGCCGGTCGACGAGATCGCCGAGCGCCGGTTCACGAAGCGCCAGGCTGTGGCGATGTCGGCAGCCGCCGGAGCAGCGGTTGTCGCTGCCGCCGGCACGGCGATCGTGATCGGACTGCGCCGAGCCCACCGAGCGGCCTGACCTCCATCCGCTCTTCCGGCACTTCACCGTCCCCCCTGCGAGTTCGCGCGGCGAACTCGCGTCCCCCCGTCCTGCTGCGCAGTCCGGGGGGACAGGTTGGTGGGGGCATCCGTCGTGACGCCTCGATCTACCGATGGGACAGGTCCCGGGCTCCTGTACGATGAAGGCGAGGCCGTACGTTGTGCTTTGCGAGCATCGCTCCATATACTCCCGGTCCGGGCCTCAACCGGCCGGAGGGGTGTAGCTCCAATTGGCAGAGCGCCGGTCTCCAAAACCGGATGTTGTGGGTTCGAGTCCCGCCACCCCTGCCCACTCAGGAGGAGTGCAGTTGAACCGCGAGATGCGTCGCCTTCAGGCGAAAGAGGATGAACGCGCGAAGAAGAAGCGTGGCGAGCGCGCGCAGGCGAAGAAGAAAGAGCGCGCCAGCATTCGCCAGTTCTTCCGCGAGGTCAAACAGGAATTGAAGAAGGTCGCATGGCCTTCGCGTGAGGAGCTCACGACGTACACGATCGTCGTGTTCGCCGTCACCACCGTCATCACCCTGTTCGTGTTCGGCCTCGACTGGGTGTTCTCCAAGGCCATTCTGTTCTTGCTGGAGAACCTCACGTGACGAACGAGACCACACAGGACATCGTCGAGGACGAAGAGAGCGCCGAGCAGGAGCCCGTCGAGGAGAAGCCTGCAAGCCCATACGACCTGCCCGGTGGCTGGTACGTCATCCACTCGTACTCCGGGTACGAGAACAAGGTCAAGGCGAACCTCGAGACCCGCGTCAAGTCGATGCACCTCGAGGACAAGATCTTCGACGTCGAGATTCCGATGGAAGACGTCGTCGAGTACAAGGGTGGCAAGAAGGTCACCGTCCAGCGCAAGAAGTTCCCCGGGTACGTGCTCGTTCGCATGTACCTCGACGACGACTCCTGGTACGCCGTGCGCAACACGCCGAGCGTCACTGGGTTCGTCGGATCCCAGACGAAGCCCACCCCGCTGTCACGGCGCGAGGTCGAGCGCATCCTGGGCGTTGAGAAGGATGAGGGCAAAAAGGAGAAGCCCACGTTCAAGCCGGCCTGGGAGGTCGGCGAGACCGTGCGGGTTGTCGAAGGGCCCTTCGCCGATTTCAACGGCGTCATCGAAGACATCAACGTGGACCAGTCGAAGGTGCGGGTCCTCGTCGACATCTTCGGTCGTGAAACACCGGTCGAACTCGGTTTCGACCAAATCGTCAAGTACTAGATCCCGAGCGAGGTTCCCCCAAATGGGTCGCAAGAAACTCATGACCATGTTGAAGCTGCAGATCCCTGCCGGACAGGCGAGCCCCGCGCCGCCCGTCGGGCCGGCGCTCGGTCAGCATGGTGTGAACATCATGGACTTCGTCCAGGCGTACAACAACGCCACCGCGAGCCAAGCGGGGACGATCATCCCGGTGGAGATCTCGATCTACGAGGATCGCAGCTTCACCTTCATTACGAAGACGCCGCCGGCGGCCGTCCTTCTGCGTCAGGCCGCGAAGCTCGAAAAGGGCTCGCCGGAGCCGCACAAGGAGAAGGTCGGCACCGTCACCAAGGACCAGGTTCGTGAGATCGCCGAGATCAAGATGCCTGACCTGAACGCCAACGACATCGAGGCGGCGATGAAGATCGTCGCGGGCACGGCCCGCTCGATGGGCATCATCGTCGAAGGCTGACGTCTTCGACGAGCACTCAGTACCCAGTACTGAGAATCAGCAACGTGGGAGGGGATCATCGCCCCGCCGGCACCACAAGGAGAAGCAACGATGAAGAAGAGCAAGAACCGTCGCAGCGTCGACCGTGGCTACGACAAAGAGAATCAGTACAGCCCTGAGGACGCCATCGGTCTCGTCCGCACCCTCGCTTTCGCCAAGTTCGACGAGTCCGTCGACATGGCCTTCGAACTCGGGATCGACGCCCGCCAAGCCGACCAGATCGTCCGCGGCACCGTCAGCCTTCCAAACGGAACCGGCAAGGACGTCAAGGTTGTCGTCTTCGCAGAGTCCGACCAGGCACGTGAGGCCGAGGAAGCCGGAGCAGACCTCATCGGCGGCCAGGAGCTCGCCGACGCCATGCAGTCCGGCAAGCAGCCCCTCGACTTCGACGTCGTGATCGCCGTGCCGTCGATGATGCCCGTCGTCGGGAAGCTCGGTCCGGTCCTCGGTCCCCGCGGTCTCATGCCGAACCCGAAGAGCGGCACCGTCACGAAGGACGTTGGCAAGACTGTTTCGGCGTTCAAGGCCGGCCGCGTCGAGTACCGCAACGATCGCTACGGCAACGTTCATCTTCCGATCGGACGGGTCTCGTTCGAGGCCGAGATGCTGCTCGAGAATCTCATGGCGGCAGCGGACGAAATCTTCCGCTCTCGCCCGGGCGCAACGAAGGGCCGCTTCGTGCTCGACGCGACGGTCTCGTCAACGATGGGACCCGGCGTCAAGATCGACACCGGCCTCCTCGAGGACTTCGTCAAAGACCGCCGCTGAAGCAGCAAACAGCTCACAGTCGACAGCCAACAGCATCACGATCGCGGGTCAAACCGTGGTCTGGCTGTTGGCTGTTTGCCGTCTGCTGTCGGCTATCAAGACAAACCAGTTGCTACCAGGAGCGCAGGGCGCGATACTCCGTACAACATAGCGGGGGACGCTCGGCGCGCCGAGGTCAGGACGAACCACCACCGTCCACGACCACGGATCCGAACCACTCCGGACCACCCGAAAGGCCGGTCCCTACCACGGCCGATCACCGGGGTGGAGGCGAGTAGATGGCTTCCTGGCCCGCCGTCTGCCCGAATCCTCGAAGAGGTCCGAGAACGGCCCGAGCCAATCAACCGCTATCAGTGAGTGCCCGGCCTTCTGCCGGGCACTTGCGCGTTCTCACTCGCTTCGCTCGCTCGCTCAAGTAGCAAGTAGCAAGACACAAGTAGCAAGTAGCGGAACTCGATCGGACCTCTAGGAATCCGGCTCTGATTCTGGTACATCGGAATCGTGCATGACTTCAAGAGACTCACTGTCTGGCAACGTGCGTATCAGCTCTCCATTGAGCTCATCCGGATAGCGGGCCGATTCACCGGGCCCGTCCGATACGCGCTCGGCGACCAGATCGCGAGAACGGCCATCTCGATTCCATCGAACATTGCAGAAGGCGCGGGCCGGCATTCACCAAAGGACTTCAAGAGGTTTCTTGCCATCGCCCTCGGGTCTGCGTACGAACTCGAAACCCAGGTCCTGATCGGCCGTGATCTTGCTCTCGTCGGCGAGGACGTGGCGAAAGAGCACCTTCGGGAACTCAGCGAGATTCAGCGCATGTTGCACGGTCTTCGCGACAGCATCCAGACTTGACAAGCAGTTCGTGCGCTGTTCATGGGTCCGGTCTTGCTACTTGCTACTTGTGTCTTGCTACTCCTGTCCTGTCTTGCGAATACCGTGAGCGTGCCCCTACAGTTGAAACAACACAAAACCAACCTCGGCCCGAGACCGTCGGTACGTGTAAGCCCGCATTGCGGCGCCGGCGTAGGTCGTCCTCCATGGAGGGCTCCCTGTCTCATGCCGGGAGCCCGTTCTTTGTTTCGGGCCCCCGTCATACCTCGAGGACGGGGACGTGTGGAAGTAAGCCCGTAAAGGAGGACGACGAATGCCAAGACCGGAGAAGGTCCAGGCCGTCGCCGACATCAAGGAGCGGATCGACGAGGCACAAGCCGTGTTTCTCGCCGAGTACGCCGGGCTTTCGGTCAACGATCAGCAAGCACTGCGTCGGCAGCTGCGCGCCAACGACGCCGAGTTCAAGGTCGTGAAGATGACCCTCGCTCGGCTCGCGGCAGCAGCACTCGAGATCGAAGATCTCGACGAGCTCTTGCTCGGCCCGACCGGCTTGACGTTCGCAGACGGTGACCCCGTCGGCGCCGCCAAAGCGCTGCGGGATTTCGCGAAGGATCATGAGGTGTTCGTCATCAAGGGCGGACTCCTCGGTCGGGAGTTCCTGACCCCGGAGCGAGTCGCCGAACTTGCGGACATCGAGCCCCGCGACGTGCTGCTGGCCAGGATCGCCGGTGCCATGCAGGCGCCGATGGCGAACATGGCCGGTCTGCTCTCCGCCCTGCCGCGCAACGCGGCGTCGGCGATGCAGCAGCTGATCGAGAAGAAGGAAGCCGAGACGCAGGCCGCCGGCGAAGAGCCGGTGCCTGCCGAAGAGAGCTCCGACGACGAGGCCGCAGAAGCGGCAGCGCCTGTCGCCGAGGAGACCGCGGAAGAAGCGGAAGCCCCGGCGGAAGAAGCTGTTGCCGAAGAGCCCGCCGAAGAGGCGAAGGCCGAAGCTGAGGAAGCCCCTGCCGAGGAACCCGCCGAAGAGGCGGAGCCCGAGGCTGAGGAAGCCCCTGCCGAAGAGCCCGCCGAAGAGGCGAAGGCCGAGGCTGAGGAAGCCCCTGCCGACGACGAGCCCGAGGCTCCGAAGACCGAAAGCAATGATGAAGCGCCGGCTGCTGAGGCATCCGAGGAGGATGCCGGCACCGAGTCCAAAGACACCGATGATGCGGCCGACAAGGCCGTTGAGGAGGAATAGAACATGGCCAAGATGACGAGCGAAGAACTGCTCGCTGTCTTCGAGGAGATGAGTGTCCTCGAGCTGTCAGAGTTCCTCAAGGCCTTTGAGGAGAAGTTCGACGTAACAGCAGCAGCGCCGGTGGCCATCGCGGCCGCACCGGCCGCCGGTGGTGGCGAAGCCGCCGCTGAGGAAGAGAAGGACGAATTCGACGTCGTCCTCGTCGCCGCAGGCGACAAGAAGATCCAGGTGATCAAGGAGGTTCGTAGTCTCACGAGCCTCGGTCTCAAGGAAGCCAAGGCCCTCGTTGATGGCGCCCCGGCTCCCGTCGTGGAAGGCGTCGACAAGGATGCCGCCGAGAAAGCGAAGGAGACCCTCGAGGGTGCCGGCGCGACGGTGGAACTGAAGTAGTCGGCTTCGCCGACGTATCAAGTACTCAGTACTCAGTACCAAGTACACGGAAGGGGAGCGGTGAGAGCCGCTCCCCTTCTCGTTCTCGTCTGAGGGAGGGGAACACGATTCGCCGCGGATCTATGGTCTCCCCATGGCCGGACTGACCGCTGAGGAAGTGAACACGTTCGTTGCCGAGGCGTTTCCAGCCGCAGCCCACAACGGGGTTCGTTGTGAGGAGCTGGGCGATCGGACCGCGACCGCCCGGTTGACTTTCGACGAGACCCAGCTGCGGCCGGGCGACTACATCAGCGGACCGAACATCTTCGCGCTCGCGGACAGCGCCCTCTGGTTCGCCACGTTCACGGTGATTGGTCTCGAGGCGATGGCCGTCACGAGCGAGATGTCCGTCCGGTTCGTCCGCCCGGCGCAAGGCGGAGACCTCATGGCACGCGCGGTCATCAACTCGTCGAGCGCCCGGCGGCTCGTCGGCACGATTGAGCTCTGGGTCGACGGATCCCCGGACAAGCTCGTCGCGGTTGCACAGGGCTGTTACTCGCGGCCATAGTCCGGCCCCACAGTCATGCCCCATTTCTATCCCCACAGCCCCGGACCCGACACCCCCGGTTCTGAGCGCGCCGCTTGGCGGGCGCTCGAGTCACTCCCCAAGTCATGGCGCGTCTTCCACTCGGTCGCCTGGCAGGTTCCGAAGCGGTCTCGCATGTTTGACGGGGAGGCCGATTTCGTTCTTGTCCATCCGAAGTACGGGATGATCGTTCTCGAGGTCAAAGGCGGCCTCCTCGACGTCCGTGGCGGGACATGGCTCCAGCGAGACGCGAGCGGCGGCGCCTGGCATGAACTCCCGCGCTCCCCGTTCGAGCAGGCGAAAGGGGGGATGTACGACCTCAAGGCGTACCTCGAACGCGCGGTCCCCACTCTCGGGAACCTCCCGGCGACGCGAGCCGTTGTGCTGCCTGCCGCGTCTCACCCGGGTGACCTCGGACCCGACATGCCCGTCGAGATGACGATCGCCAAGGACAACCTGCGTGATCTGCCGGCGGCGATCAATCGGCTGCTTGCCTACGCGCGGATCGAGGCCGATCTGACCAAGGACCAGGTCGAGGCGATCACGAATCTCCTTGCCCCGACCATCCGGATCCGAACGACGATCGGAACCGAGCTCGGCGAAACCGCACAACAGCTGATCGACCTGACGGCCGAGCAAGTCCGGCTGCTCGACCTCCTCCGGCGCCATCGACGGGCCCTGATCACAGGGGGAGCAGGCACCGGCAAGACCGTCCTCGCCGTCGAGCGGGCGCGGCGACTCGCGGCGGAAGGCGCGCGTGTGCTCCTCACGTGCTACAACCGTCCGCTCGGCGATCACCTCGCCGAAGAGATCGCAGACCTGCCCGGTGTCACAGCCCAGAGCTTCCACGCGTTCGCTCGTGAGCTCTTCAGCGAGGCCGACGTCGATATCCCTGTGCGTGTGTCCGAAGAGTGGTTCAACGAGAACGTTCCCGACTTGCTGATGACGGCAATCGAGCGCACCGGAGTCGTGTTTGATGCCATCGTGGTCGACGAGGGCCAGGACTTCTTCCCCCGTTGGTTCATGGCGCTCCAGATGATGCTTGAGGATCCGGACGATGGACCGTTCTACGTGTTCGCCGATCCCAACCAGGCCATCTACGTCGACGGATGGGAGTCACCCATCGACGAGGAGCCGTTCCCGCTCGACGTCAACTGCCGCAACACGCTCCCGATCGCCAAGAAGGTGGCTGCCGTCTTCGGCGACGAGTCGGCCTCGCTGGGCGTCGACGGGATGGCGCCGCAGTTCATCGTCGCTGACTCCGATGAGGAGAAGTTCGAGGCGCTCGACGTCGCGATCGGCCGGTTGATCTCGGACGAGGGCGTGCGCCCCGACCAGATCACGGTCCTCGGCAGTCACCGGCGCCCCGTGGACGAGGGGAAGGGGAAGGTGGTCGGCGGCGTCAAGGTCGGCTCCCTCGGATCCGACGGCCTCGTCGTCGAGACGATCCACCGGTTCAAGGGACTTGAGAACGATGTGGTGTTCGTCGTCCTCGACGGAGCCGAGACGCCGCAGCAGAAGGCGCTCGCATACATCGGCATGAGCCGGGCGAAGGCGCTCCTCATCGTGATCGGTTCCAGGGCGACGAAGAAGGCCCTCGGCTGGTAGGGCTGTTTACCGAGGCGATGGCGGACCGCTCCTAATCGATCCACTGCGCTTCAATCCACGGTTTCTTCGCTGCGTGACGGCGTTTGGTTTCTCCCCCAGGGACTGGGGGAGATGCCCGGTAGGGCATTAGGGGGGCGGTGCAGGTTTGGGGGAACTCGATGTGGGACAGGATCCCTTGTGGTGCGCGTTGCTCGCAGGTGGAACTGTCCCCCCTGCGCCCGAGCATCAGCTCGGGCGCGTCCCCCCGTCCCTTCGGTCCGGGGGGACATGGGTTGTGGGGAGGTGTTCGCTCTCGTCCGAGAGTCCGTGGATTGAGGGTTCACGGGGGAGGCGAAGATCAGCCTCTGCAACGCGGCACTTCGCTCGACTGACCGTGGATTGAGGCTGCGCTGGGGGAGGAAGGGACAAGCCCTGCTGGGGGAAGAATGGGTCGGGGTGATGCCCGATGGACGTGCGGCCCTCACCGACGGATGATGGAGGGTGGTGGAGGAGGAGGAGGAGGAGGTTGATCATGGGCGATCGTTTGGTCGGCATGCTCGTCGGCGTTGTAGTTGGTGTGATCCCCGGTTTCGCGATGATCTTCATCGCCTCGACGGTGACGGATGGCTTCGCGGATCAGGCCGGGATGATTTGGGGCTTGACGGGAATGCTCCTGATCGTCGCCGGAGCAATCATCGGAGCGATCATCGGTGCCCGATCGATGCCACACACGAAAGGGCAGGTCTTCGCCGGATTGGTGCTCGGGGTGCTTCCGGGTCTCGCTGTGTGGAAGATGCTCAACGAGGTCAACACCGTTGCTCTCGTGTTGCTGATCGTCGGGCCGCTGACGCTCGGCGCGCTCGGGTTGCGTTCGGACATCCATCACCACGGGCCCACACTCGCAGCCCAGTGACAACCCAGAGTCGAAAGGTGACGGCAGGTGCGTGATGGCGTCCAGCCGACGGGTCTTGCTACTTGTGTCTTGTGTCTTGCTACTTGGAGGACCTTGACGGGGTCGGGCGTTTCGTTGTATGTTGCGCACATCAATTGAACGTCCAACGACGACTCTCCGAAGGAAGAGCCGGGTTAGCCGTGCGCTACCCCGGATTTGTGCTATTCTCCGTCGTTCCGTAGCCCTGCCCGCAGCTCCGCTGACCGCATCCAAACGAGGAGGATCCTCTCTTGGCCCGTGCGCGCTCGACCCGACTTTCGTTCGCCAAGCTCCCTGAAGTCCAGCCACTTCCCGATCTCCTCGCCGTGCAGCGAGAATCCTTCGATGGATTCCTCGAGCGCGGCCTGCGCCAGATCTTCGAAGAGATCTCTCCGATCGAGGACTTCACCGGCAACCTCGCCCTCGAACTGACCGACCATCGCTTTGGCGATCCGACGGTCACGATCGAAGAGGCGAAGGATCGCGACAGCAATTACTCGAGGCCCCTCTTCGTGACTGCCCGCTTCCTCAACCGTGAGACGGGTGAGATCAAGGAGCAGCAGGTCTTCCTCGGCGACTTCCCGATGATGACCTCGAACGGCACGTTCATCATCAACGGAACCGAGCGCGTCGTCGTCAGCCAGCTCGTCCGCAGCCCCGGCGTCTACTTCGACCTCACCATCGACAAGACGTCCGACAAGGACCTCTACTCGGCGAAGATGATTCCCGGTCGTGGTGCCTGGCTCGAGTTCGACATCGACAAGAAGGGCACGGTTGGCGTGCGCGTCGACCGCAAGCGGCGCCAGTTCGTCACAACGTTCATTCGGGCACTCGGCCTCGCCGAGGGTGATGAGGAGATCCTCGAGCTCTTCGACGGTTCCGACCTCATTCGCGAGACGCTCGAGAAGGACCCGACGTCGACGAAGGACGAGGCGCTCCTCGACCTCTACCGCAAGCTGCGCCCGGGCGAGCTCACAACCGTCGAGTCGGCTCGCGGTCTCATCAACACGCTCTTCAACAACCCGAAGCGCTACGACCTCACCCGCGTCGGCCGCTACAAGCTGAACCAGAAGCTGTCGCGCCCGGCAATCGACATCGACGGGTATATCCAGGCCGAGGACGGCCTTCTCGCCGACGAGGACATGCTCGACGCGATTCGCTACCTCATGGCGCTCCACAACGGTGAGGCCGGGTACCACATCGACGACATCGACAACTTCCAGAACCGTCGCGTGCGGACGGTCGGTGAGCTGATTCAGAACCAGATCCGCGTCGGCCTGAGCCGGCTCGAGCGTGTCGTGCGGGAGCGTATGACGACGCAGGATCCGGAGGCGATCACCCCCCAGACGCTGATCAACATCCGCCCGGTCGTTGCTTCGATCAAGGAGTTCTTCGGCACGAGCCAGCTGAGCCAGTTCATGGATCAGCCGAACCCGCTCGCCAGCCTCACCCACCGACGCCGCCTGTCGGCGCTCGGCCCCGGCGGCCTCTCCCGTGAGCGCGCCGGCTTCGAGGTCCGCGACGTTCACCCGTCGCACTACGGCCGCATGTGCCCGATCGAGACCCCTGAGGGTCCGAACATCGGCCTCATCGGCTCGCTCGCCTCGTACGCGAAGGTGAACCGTTTCGGCTTCATCGAGTCGCCGTACCGCAGGGTCCAGAACGGCATTGTCACGAAGAAGATCGACTACCTCACGGCGTCGGAGGAAGAGGGACACGTCATCGCTCAGGCGAACGCCCCGCTCAACGACGACGGGTCGTTCGTCAACGACCGCGTCCTCGTGCGCAAGACCGGCGGCAACGTCGACTCGGTGACTCCCACGGACGTGGACTACATGGACGTCTCCCCGAAGCAGCTCGTTTCGGTCTCGACGGCGCTCATCCCGTTCCTCGAGCACGATGACGCGAACCGTGCGCTCATGGGTTCGAACATGCAGCGCCAGGCCGTCCCGCTCGTCACGACGGATGCGCCGCTCGTCGGCACCGGCATCGAAGCCCGAGCCGCGGTCGACTCCGGCGACGTCATCGTCTCCCCGGTGGACGGCGAAGTCGTCAACGTGACCGGTGACGAGATCGTCGTCAAGGAGAAGGGCGCCAACAAGAAGCACACGATGCGGCTTCTCAAGTTCGAGCGGTCGAATCAGGGCACGTCGATCAACCAGAAGGCGATCGTCGCCGAGGGTGACAAGGTCAAGACGGGCGACGTCCTCGCGGACGGTCCGTCGACCGAGGACGGTGAGCTCGCACTCGGCCGAAATCTCCTCGTCGCCTTCATGCCGTGGAACGGCCACAACTTCGAGGACGCAATCATCCTCTCGGAGCGTCTCGTCAAGGACGACGTGCTCACGTCGATTCACATCGAGGAGCACGAGATCGAGGCCCGGGACACCAAGCTCGGCGCCGAAGAGATCACGCGAGACATCCCGAACGTCGCGGAAGAGGTTCTCCAGGACCTCGACGAGCAGGGCATCATCCGGATCGGCGCAGAAGTCGGCCCCGGCGACTACCTCGTCGGCAAGATCACCCCGAAGGGTGAGACCGAGCTGACGCCCGAAGAGCGGCTCCTGCGAGCCATCTTCGGTGAGAAGGCCCGCGAGGTTCGCGACGTCTCCCTCAAGGTCCCGCACGGCGAGACCGGCAAGGCGATCGCCGTCAAGGAATTCCGCCGTGAGGAGGGGCAC
>JBDLHX010000048.1:0-17084 GCA_039715165.1 Actinomycetota bacterium | reverse complement strand
CCATGTTGACGCCACCGATGAAGCCGAGATGGCCCGTGGTGCTCTTCAACGCAGCGGCGGCGCCGACGAGGAAGGAACCCTGCTCTTCGGCGAAGCCCAACATTGCGATGTTGGCCGGAGCGTCTGCAATGAAGCCATCGACGATCGCGAAGTTGACGTCGGGACTTGCCGTTGCGGCGGCGAGCATCGGATCACCGAACAGGAAGCCAACGCCAAACACCAGGTCCGACTGGTCGGCCTGTAGGTTCAGGAGCTCTTCACGGTTGGAGCCGTCCTGGTTGGCCGACGCCTCCGAGGGGTTGATCCCGAGTTCCGCAGTCGCCTGGTCGAGACCGGCGGCGGCTGAGTCGTTGAACGACTGGTCGCCTCGGCCGCCGATGTCGTACACAAGGCCGATATCTGCTGACGGTTCTGCAGCGGCCGTGGTGGTCGTCTCGGCCGCCTCGCCCTCGGTGGTGGTGGTCTCTTCGCTATCGCTGCTGCATGCAGCAACGATGAGCGCAAACGCGAGGAGGAGTGCAAACAGTCCTCCGCGCTTCTTCAATCCGTTCATGGATCGAGCCCTTTCTTGGTTGAATACGCTGCGCCCCTACCCACGGGCGCAACGTATTCAGTTTAGGGGGTTTGGAACCGTGAGAAGTGGGCCGAAAGACCCCAGTCGTCTGAGAGCGGGTGACAGGAGACAAAGCGTTCTGTTGGTACCGATTACCGACTACCGCTCGGTGTCGGCCAGCTCCGCAGGCGGCTGGTCGGGCGTCTCGATCGAGACGAACGAGAGACGCTCGGGATCGTCCGGGTCGATGTCGACGAGCACGGTCGATCCCGCCGGGAAGTCACGCTGCAGCACCCGCTCGGAGAGCGGGTCCTCGAGCAGGCGCTGAATCGCCCGGCGCAGCGGTCGCGCACCGAGCTGCGGGTCGTAGCCATTCTCGGCGAGCCTCGTCTTCGCGTCCTCGGTGAGCGCCAGGTCGATCGCCTGGGACTCGAGCTGCCCGCGTACCCGCGCGATGAGCAGATCGACGATCGTCTTGACCTCGTCGAGCGTCAGCTCATGGAACACGATCACTTCGTCGATCCGGTTGAGGAACTCAGGGCGGAAGTGCTTCTTGAGCGACTCCACGACCTTCTCGCGCATCTTGTCGTAGTTCACGTCGGCATCGTCGACGGCGAAACCGATCGCCTTCTTCCTCAGTTCCGCGGTCCCGAGGTTCGACGTCATGATGATGACGGTGTTCTTGAAATCGACCGTGCGGCCCTGCGAGTCGGTCAAGCGACCGTCTTCGAGGATCTGCAGCAGGATGTTGAAGACGTCCGCGTGAGCCTTCTCGATCTCGTCGAAGAGCACCACCGAGAAGGGCTTACGACGCACTGCTTCGGTGAGCTGCCCGCCCTCGTCGTAGCCGACGTAGCCGGGGGGTGAACCGACGAGCCGGCTCACCGCGTGCTTCTCCATGTACTCGGACATGTCGATCTGGATGAGGGCGTCCTCGTCGCCGAAGAGGAACTCGGTGAGCGCCTTCGCCGACTCGGTCTTCCCGACGCCGGACGGGCCGAGGAAGATGAACGAACCGGCCGGACGCTTCGGGTCCTTCAAACCCGCCCTGGTACGGCGGATCGCCTTCGACACGGCTTCGATGGCATCGTGCTGGCCGATGATGCGCTGGTGCAGCTCGTCTTCCATACGGAGGAGCTTCTCGGTCTCCTCCTCGGTGAGCCGGTGAACGGGGATGCCGGTCCACTGGGCGAGCACTTCGGCGATCTGCTCCTCGTCGATGACGGACGAATAGTCCTCCCCCACCGAACTGCCCTGTGTCTCGAGCTCGGAGCGCTCACCCATGAGGGAGCGCTCCTGGTCGCGGATCTTCGCGGCCCGCTCATACTGCTGGGCATACACGGCGTCACGCTTGTCGCCTCTGAGCTTCGACAGCTTCTCGTCGATCTCGCGCACGTCTGACGGAAGATCGCCACGCTTGAGGCGCATACGACTGCCGGCCTCGTCGATGAGGTCGATCGCCTTATCCGGCAGGTAGCGGTCGGAGATGTAGCGATCGGCGAGGTTCGCGGCGTTGACGAGCGCCTGATCGGTGAACCGGACCCGGTGATGGTCCTCATAAGAGTCCCTGAGGCCCTCGAGGATCTTGATCGTGTCGGCAACCGTCGGCTCCTCGACCTGGATCGGCTGGAAGCGACGCTCGAGCGCAGAGTCCTTCTCGAGGTACTTCCGATACTCCTCGAGCGTCGTTGCACCAATCGTCTGGAGCTCGCCGCGTGCGAGCATCGGCTTGAGGATGCTTGCCGCGTCGATCGCACCCTCGGCGGCTCCTGCGCCGACGAGCGTGTGGATCTCGTCGATGAACAGAATGATGTCGCCGCGGGTCCTGATCTCCTTCAGAACCTTCTTCAATCGCTCCTCGAAGTCGCCTCGGTACCGGGAACCGGCCACGAGCGCTCCGAGGTCGAGCGTGTAGAGATGCTTGTCGGTGAGCGTGTCGGGGACGTTGCCGTCGACGATGCGTTGGGCGAGGCCCTCGACGATGGCGGTCTTGCCGACGCCCGGCTCACCGATGAGGACGGGGTTGTTCTTCGTCCTGCGAGACAGAACCTGCATGACCCGCTGAATCTCGGTCGACCGCCCGATGACGGGATCGAGCTTGCGGTCACGAGCAAGCTGGGTGAGGTTGCGTCCGAACTGATCGAGCACCGTCGATCCACTCGACGAGGCACTCGCCTCACCGCGCCCACTGCCGCCGGGGTGACCGGCCGGTGCGGACTCTTCGCCCTGAACGCCGGACAGGAGCTGGATGACCGTTTGGCGCACCTTGTGGAGCTCTGCGCCGAGCTGTTGGAGCACCTGAGCGGCGACGCCTTCCCCTTCCCGGATGAGGCCGAGGAGGATGTGCTCGGTGCCGATGTAGTTGTGGCCGAGCTGAAGCGCCTCGCGCAGTGAGAGCTCGAGGACCTTCTTGGCACGGGGTGTGAACGGGATGTGACCGCTCGGCGCTTGGGATCCCTGGCCGATGATCTCAACAACCTGGCTGCGCACCGATTCGAGGCTGATATCCATGCTCTCGAGGGCGCGAGCTGCGACACCCTCCCCTTCGTGGATGAGCCCGAGGAGGATGTGCTCGGTGCCGATGTAGTTGTGGTTGAGGAGCCGCGCCTCTTCCTGGGCGAGGACAACGACCCTTCGGGCCCTATCGGTGAACCGTTCGAACAAGCCAACACCTCGTGATGCAACTGCGGCGCCGGGTATCCCGAGCGCCCTGCCGAGTATAGGACGGGGCGCCCCGTAGACCCGGGTTGTTGAGCCGGTCTCTGCGGCTCTCAGTTCGGAAAACGCCGGGGCTACCATCCCCATTCCCGAGAGCCTCTGGAGGCCTGTGGATCGCCCAATCCTCACCGATCTCGTCCCCGTTCAGCGCGTATGGGACCGGCTCGCCGACGTTGAGCGGCGCCTCTTCGAGGTGACCCAGTCGGACGACGAGTTTCTCACCGATATTGCCCAGCATCTCCTGAGAGCCGGAGGCAAGCGGTACCGACCGCTCCTCGCCCAGGTCGCCGCCGAGCTCGGGTCGAATGGCGGCCCCGAACCGGTCGAGGCGGGCGTCTCGGTCGAACTCGTCCACGTCGGCTCCCTCTACCACGACGACGTCATCGACGAGGCCGCGTCGCGTCGCGGCGAGGTGTCGGTGAACGAGAACTGGTCGAACACCGTTGCGATTCTCGCCGGGGACTTCCTCCTCGCCCGAGCTTCCGAGATCGCCGCCCCGCTCGGTGAGGAAGCGGTCGGGCTCATCGCTCAGACGTATGCCCGGCTCTGTGAGGGCCAGGTCGCCGAGCTTCGCTTCTCCGGTGGCCTCGATCACGGCCCGGACGGGTACTACCGGGCGATCGGAGGGAAGACCGCAAGCCTGATTCGTACGTCGGCACGCCTCGGGGCGATAACCGGAGGCGCCTCGGTGGAGACGGTCGAGGCGATCAGCGAGTGGGCATGGGAGATGGGCCTCGTCTTCCAGATGACCGACGACGTCCTCGACCTCATCGCCGACGAGGCGTTCCTCGGTAAACCCTCGGGCTCCGACATCGGGGAGGGCGTCTACACGTTGCCGGTCCTCTACGCCGCCGAAGGACCCGACGGCTCCGAAATCCGGGATCTCCTCGCGAACGGCGCTCCGGCCGATCGAGCCGTCATCGACCGGATCATTGAGCTCACCGTCTCTCGCGGCTTCGTCGACCGGGTGATCGACGAGTCGCTCGATCACATGCGGCGGGCAGAAGAGGCGTCAGACCGGATCGCGGATGCCGCGATCAAGCCCGTACTCCGGAACCTGGATTCCTACCTATTCGCGAGAGTGGAACAAGCAAGAAGCAGCAAGTAGCAAGATCGGCCGTTCGTCTGCTACTTGCTACTTGTGTCCTGCTACTTGCTACTGCTCAGGCCTCATCGTCGGGAACAAGATCACTTCCCTGATGTGCTTCCGATCGGTGATCAGCATCACGAGCCGGTCGACGCCGATCCCGAGACCGCCCGTGGGCGGTAACCCATACTCGAGCGCCTGGATGTAGTCCTCGTCGATCGGGTGCGCCTCTTCGTCAC
This sequence comes from Actinomycetota bacterium, assembly GCA_039715165.1. Classification (GTDB taxonomy): domain Bacteria; phylum Actinomycetota; class Acidimicrobiia; order Spongiisociales; family UBA5794; genus JAHEEL01. Next base: position 12,487 of record JBDLHX010000048.1, on the reverse strand, counting down.
CCGCGGCCTTCGCCGCCGCTTGAGCTTCGAAGCGCTCTCGCTGATCGAACGGGTCGTTGAGCTCTGAGAAGGCGTTCGCGTACTCGGATCCGGCGATGACGAGCTCGAACCGTTCGGTCAGCTCCGGGTCATCGCGATGCTCCCGAGCAAGCGGCGAGACTTCCTTCGGGTAGTCGGTGACGAACGTCGGCTCCCAAATCGAGTCCTCGACGAGCTCCTCGTACAGCTCGAAGATGACCCTTCCCGGGCCCCACGATGGGTCGAGGTCGACGCCGTGGCGAGCGGCGATGGCGACCAGAGACTCGATCGGCGTGCGCACGGAGACGTCTTCATCGACCGCCTCGGCAACGAGGTCGCTGAGCCGTGCTCGCCTGAATGGTGGCGTGAGATCGAGATGCCTTCCCTGGTACGTGAGCGTGCTCGAGCCGACCGCGGCGACGGCAACCCCCGAGAAGACCTCCTCGAGAAGCGTCATGACGTCGCCGTAGTCGGCGAGCGCCTGGTAGGCCTCGAGCATCGTGAACTCCGGGTTGTGCGTGGAGTCGACGCCTTCGTTCCTGAAGATCCGGCCGATCTCGAAGACCCGCTCGAGTCCGCCGACGACGAGCCGCTTCAAGAACAGCTCCGTGGCGATCCGCAATGAGAGATCGAGACCGAGCGCGTTGTGGTGCGTCGCGAACGGCCGAGCAGCCGCTCCCGTTGCCTGCGCCAGGAGCACCGGGGTCTCCACCTCGACGAACCCGCGACTCTCGAATTGGCGTCTCAGCTCAGAGACGATCTTCGCTCTCGTCAACGCAACCTTCCGGGAGTCCTCGTTCGCGAGGAGATCGACGTAGCGACGACGCGACCGGGCCTCGACGTCCTTCAGGCCGTGCCACTTGTCCGGAAGCGGGCGCAGCGCCTTCGCCAGCAGCGTCACCTCCGACACGCGAACGCTCAGCTCACCCTTCTTCGTGACGATGACCTCTCCGGCAGCCCCGATCCAATCCCCCGAATCGAGATCGAGGAAGGCCTTGAAGCCGTCTGCTCCCATGACGGACTTGCTGACGAAGAGCTGGATGCGGCCCGAGACGTCCTGGAGCACGCCGAAGGCGAGCTTGCCCATGTCGCGGACGTTCATGAGCCGCCCGGCGACAACAACCTCGGCCCCGGTCTCGGCACCGGGATCCAGACAGTCGAAACGCTCGTGGAGTGCGGCCGCGAGGTCGCTGCGGTCGAAACGGTACGGGTAGTCGCCCTCTGCGACCGCCAGGAGGTGCTTCTCCGTGCGCAGCGCGATGACCGAATCGTCGGACGGGGGTTCGTTGGTCGGCGTAGCGTCGGTCATTGGTCGTCCCGGTTGCGATCGAAGATGAACCGCAGCCCATCGAGAGTCAGGTACTCATCCACGATCTCGACGCTGCGGCAGTGAGGCACGATGGTAGAGGCAAGGCCGCCCGTCGCGACAACCGCCGGATCGCCGCCCACCTCGTCGATGAGTCGGTCGATGATCCCGTCGACCAGGCCTGCGTGGCCGTAGAGGGCGCCGCTCTGGATGGCCTCGACCGTCCCCTTCCCTATCGGCGAGCGGGGCGGTACGAACTCAACCCGCCGCAGGGCCGCCGTCCCAGAGATGAGGGCCCTCGTCGAAATCCGAAGACCCGGAGCGATCACGCCGCCGATGTATGCGCCGTCCGGGCCAACGACGTCGAAGTTCGTCGAGGTCCCGAAGTCGACGACGACGGCGGGGCTCCCGTACCGTTCCCGGGCCGCAAGCGCATTGACCACCCGATCCGCGCCGACCTCTCTCGGGTTGTCGATCTGTATCGGCATACCGGTCTTGACCCCCGGACCGACGACGATGACCGGACCGTGCGACAGCGCAGGGGCGACCGACCGCATGGTGGCGGTGATCGACGGAACGACGCTCGACACGGCGACACCACCGATGTCGTCCGGGGTGAAGCCGTCGAGGGCGAGAACCCCGAGCAGTTGCCAGCGCATCTCGTCTTCAGTCTGGTCCTTCGTCGAAAACCTCCAGTGACCGACGAGGCCGTCGCCACGGAAGAGCCCGGCGGCGATCTGCGTGTTGCCGATGTCGATCGTGAGCAGCATCAGGTCTCCTTGTAGAGGATGGATGATCTCTCGAGCCGGATTCCCCGATCCGGGGTCCACCCGTTCTCGGTCCGGTCGATGTGGACGTTGTCGAGGAGGCGTGTTCTCCCGACGCGAGCAGTCATGGCGAGGAACGCAGGCCGGTCGATGCCGGCGATTTGCTCTGCCGTGTCCTGGTCGGCAAGGGTCGCGTACTCGAGGTCGATGCCCGGCTGGCCCTCAACGGACTGCGCTGCGATCTGCTCGAGCACGCGACCGGACCGCTCTCCGGCTTTCACTGCGTCGGCGGCGGCGAGGATGCCTGTGCTGATCGTGCGGGCGGCTACTCGCTCATCGTCGGTGAGGTACGTGTTGCGGGACGACAGAGCGAGGCCGTCGGCTTCGCGCACGATTGGTGCCCCGACGATGCGGATCGGAAATGAGAGGTCGGTCGTCATTCGCCGAACCGTGACGAGCTGCTGGGCATCCTTGCGGCCGAAGTAGGCGCGGTCCGGGGCGATGCCGGCGAAGAGCTTCGCGACGACTGTTGCGACGCCGTTGAAGTGACCCGGCCTCCTCTCCCCCTCCATCCCATCGGTCACCGACGCGACGCTCACCCGCGTGAGCGGCTCGTCCGGGTACATCTCGGAGAGCGGCGGGGCGAACAGCACGTCGGCGCCTGCTGCTTCGGCGAGGCTCGCATCACGATCGAGCTCCCTTGGATACGCGTCCAGGTCCTCGCCGGCTCCGAACTGAAGCGGGTTGACGAAGACGGAGACGATGACGGTGTCGCTGTCGGATCGCGCTGCCTCGATCAGGCTGAGGTGGCCTTCGTGGAGGAACCCCATCGTCGGGACGAGTCCGACGCGCCCGGATTTGAGCGCCCGTGTCTCCGCGAAGGTCGGAACGATCTTCATGTCGTCTCCCCCTCTTCGATCGTCCTCGCTATCAACGCAGTCACCTCGACCATCGCCTCAAATGGAACGGCGAGATCGGGCGCCGCTGAGCGCACGGCGCTCTTCTGCGCTTCAACCGTTTCCGCGTCCCCTCTGGCAATCGGCCCGGTGAGCGATGGCCCCGGCCCTCTGGCAAATGCGTTCGCGACGATGGTTTCAACGAGGGGTTGCGCCGCCTCGAGCGGTACTCCGGTGGCATCGAGCAGCCGTTCGGCGATCACGAGCGCGGCGATGGGAAAGTTCGCCGCTGCGGCTGCTGCTGCGTGGTACGCGGCACGGCTCTCGTCGGCGAGGTCGAACGGCCGACAGCCCATGGTGGCTGCAAGTTCGTGGAGCATCGACTGCAGCGGTTCATCGGCCGTAACGGCGATCCATGCACCGGCGAGAGCCCGCGCACCGGTCTCGGGTTCGGGCAGCGTCTGCAATGGATGGAACGATCCCGTGCGAATGCCCACGTCTGCCAGCGACCGAAGCGCCTCGACCGGCGTGGCGCCGGAGAGGTGCACCGCCGCTGCCGCCGCGTTTCGTGCCACCGGGGCAACGATGTCTGCCACCTCGGCGATTGCCCCGTCGCGAACTGAGATGATGATGAGGTCCACCGGCGGGATCGGCTCGCCGATGGCGAGCGAGACGGCATCGAACCGGCGAGCGGCGTGGGAGGCCTGCTCGGAATCACGGCCTGCAACGGCGATGAGTTCATGGCCTGCGCCTCGCGCGGCAATGGCGACGGCCTGGCCGGCCCGTCCAGGGCCCACGAGAGCGATCCGCATGTGGCTCCGATCCTCCCGGTATCGGTCCCGCCCCGCCTCGGGGCTGTGCAGCGTGAAAGCTACTACGCCCCTTCGCAGTCGTCTCCCCCAGCCTGCGTCTCAACCCACGGTTTGTCGGGCGGCAACGAACACCTCCCCACAACGCATGTCCCCCCGGACCGAAAGGGACGGGGGGACGCGGGATCGCCAAGCGATCCCGCAGGGGGGACCGTCCCACACGCGGGCGACGCGCACCACAACCGTCCCCGTCCACATGGCGCCCCCCAATCCTGCACTGTCCCCCTAATGGCCTGCCGGCCATCTCCCCCACCGGTCCGGTGGGCGAGAACGCACACGAGCGCCGTTCACATCCTCACCCATTTCGTGACCGGCCACACCACCACGAAACCACGTCACAGCAAGGAGTACGACCGATCGACGCATCGGCAAGCCATGGATTGAGGCTGCGTGGTGGAGGCGAACCACGCGCTACGTGAAGACGAGCGACGTGGGGGTGAGGTCCTGGTCGACGACGCTGCTGAGGGCGGCCGCAATAGGCGTACCGTCCGGAAGCCGTGCATCGGGCCAGACTGCGAGCAGCGGCTCGAGAACGAACCGGCGCTCGAGCATGCGGGGATGAGGCACGGTGAGGCCCGGCACGTCGACCACCTGGTCGCCCCACAGCAGGAGATCGAGGTCGAGTGTTCGCGGGCCCCAACGCACGCGCCGTACGCGGCCGCGGGACCGTTCAACAAGAAGGAGCTCACGGAGCAGGGCTTCGGACGTTCGCGCCGTCTCCACGAGAGCGACGGCGTTCAGGTATGCACCCTGCTCCGGTCCGCCGATCGGAGCGGTCTCATACACCGGCGACACGCGAGCGACCCGCGAGACGGCAGCGAGGCCTCGAAGAGCGGCACGCAGATGGCCGATCCGGTCACCGACGTTCGACCCGAGCCCGACCGCACAGGTCGTCAACGGACCGGGATGAGCCCCCGCCCCTCGGGTCCGAGTGGGCGTCCGAGGATCTCCTGGATCACCGAAGTCGCGATGATCGGGTCCTCGATGAGGCCGGAATGGACGAGATATCCGGCGAGAAGCCCCGCGACGGTCTCGTCGATCGTGTCTCGATGGAAGAGCACCGAGGCGCCGCGTGCGTTGAGCGCTTGGTCCATCGACTCGAACACCGCAGAGACATCCTCGATCTCAGCCGGCGCCTCTTCGACGGTGTGAACGACAACGCGGAACTCGGCTTCCTCGTAAGCAGACTTGTTCTGGCCGGCGGGGAGGAGCGTGAGCACCGTGTTGATCCCCTGGTCCTTGAGCCAGGCAATCTCCTCTTCGCGACGTACACGGCGGTGCTGGAAGCCGGAACCGCCGATCCTCTCGGACACGGCAAGACGGCCGGCGATCACCCACCGGAAGCCCCTTGGTTCAAGTCCTGGTACGTCTTTTCTGCTCATGGCCGCGCTCGCACGATAGCGTCGCTCGTTCTCGCAGCGTCGACGGCGGTGGCGACGTCGTGAACCCGCACGATCGATGCGCCATGGGCGATCGCCAACGCCACGGTCGCTGCCGTCGCCACGTCTCGATCATCCGGTGCCGACGGCCGACCTGCACGGTCGAGGATCTCTCCGAGGAATCGTTTCCGGGACGTTCCCACGAGGACCGGGAACCTCCCACCGATGCGCTCGAGGTTGCCGAGGAGGGCGAGGTTGTGGTCGAAGGCCTTGCCGAATCCGATCCCAGGATCGACGACGATGTGGTCCGGCTCGATGCCGGCCTCCACGGCCTTCGACGCATGGTCGGCGAGGAACGTAGCGACATCGACCACGACATCGTCATATGTGGGGTCGATCTGCATCGTTCGCGGTTCCCCTTGCATGTGCATGACGACGACGCCGACACCGCCGTCCGCGCAGACCTCGAGCATCCGCTTGTCGGCAAGACCGGTCACGTCGTTCACGATCTCTGCACCTGCGACGATGGCCGCATCGGCGACGTCGGGCTTGCTCGTATCGACCGACACCACGACGCCTTCGGCCACAAGCGCCTCGACGACGGGGATCACGCGTGCCCGTTCTTCGACGGAGTCGACGGGCTGAGCGCCGGGTCGCGTCGATTCGCCTCCGACGTCAACGATGTCGGCGCCCGCCGCCACGAGCTCGAGCCCTCTGGCGATCGCGGTTTCGAGCGTGTCCCAGCGGCCGCCGTCGGAGAAGGAGTCTGGCGTGACGTTGACGACCCCCATCACGAGGGTGTGATCCGCCGTCGAGAGAGATCGGCTTCGCGTCCGCCAGTTCACCGGTTCGATGGCCACGGAATCAGTCAGGGGGTGGTCCCGGCACCCGTTGTCTGGGCAGCAGCGATCCCGCCCGACGTGTCCGCTCCGGCCGGCCCCTTGATACGCAGACCACCAGAGTCGGTGTGCTCCCACTTCGGAACATCGTGGAAGACCTCGATCACCTCGTCGGCGTCGATCGTCTCGCGCTCCATGAGCACGTCCGCGATGCGATCGAGCGCGTCACGATGAGTGATGATGATCTGCATCGCCTCCTCGTGGGCCTGGGTGATGAGCTTGCGCACCTCGTCATCGATTGCAGCGGCGACCTCGTTCGAGAGGTCCTGGCCCTTCGTGTAGTCGCGGCCGAGGAACACCTCACCCTGCGGCTGTCCGTACTTGAGCGGCCCGAGACGGTCGCTCATGCCGTACTCCATCACCATCTTGCGGGCGAGGCTCGTTGCCTTCTCGATGTCGTTCGAGGCGCCGGTCGACGGATCACCGAAGACGATCTCCTCTGCCGTGCGGCCCCCGAGCGCAAACGCGAGCTGGTCAACGAGCTCGCTGCGCCTCTCGTAGTACTTGTCCTCGAGCGGCAGCGCCATCGTGTAGCCGCCCGCACGGCCTCTCGGAATGATCGTGACCTTGTGGACCGGGTCGAGCTTCGGCAGGGCGTACCCGACGAGCGCGTGGCCACCCTCGTGGTAGGCCGTGAGTCGCCTCTCGTCCTCCGACATGATCCGGCTCTTGCGCTCGGGACCAGCGATGACGCGCTCGATCGCCTCTTCGAGCTCCGACATCCCGATCTTCTGCTTGTCGCGGCGGGCAGCGAGCAGCGCTCCCTCGTTGATGAGGTTCGCGAGGTCGGCCCCGGTGAAGCCGGGCGTCTGCCTCGCGAGAGCATTCAGATCCACGTCGTCCTCAAATGGTTTGCCCTTGGCGTGGACCTCGAGGATCTGCTCGCGGCCCTTGATGTCGGGGCGGTCGACGACGATTTGGCGATCGAAGCGGCCCGGACGGAGCAGTGCCGGATCGAGGATGTCGGGGCGGTTCGTCGAGGCCATGACGATCACGCCGGTCTTGGGGTCGAAGCCGTCGAGCTCGACGAGCAACTGGTTCAACGTCTGCTCACGCTCGTCGTGACCGCCGCCGAGCCCGGCACCACGATGACGCCCAACCGCGTCGATCTCGTCGATGAAGACGATCGAAGGGGCATTCGCCTTCGCTTGTTCAAAGAGGTCCCGGACGCGGCTCGCTCCGACACCGACGAACATCTCAACGAACTCGGACCCGGAGATCGCGTAGAACGGAACCCCGGCCTCGCCGGCGACAGCCCTCGCGAGCAGCGTCTTGCCGGTTCCGGGCGGTCCGTACACGATGACGCCCTTCGGGATCTTCGCCCCCATCGCCCGGAACTTCTGCGGCTGCTGGAGGAACTCCTTGATCTCGTCGAGCTCCTCGATCGCTTCGTCGATGCCCGCAACGTCGGAGAACGTCACCTTCGGCGTGTCCTTCGTGACCAACTTCGCCTTGGACTTGCCGAACTGCATCATCCGATTCCCACCGCCCTGCAGCTGGAACATGATGAAAATGAAGAGCCCAAAGAGCAGCAGATACGGGAACACGTTGCCGAGGAACCACTGGAAGAGCGACGGCTCCTGGTTGTCCGTGGTGTTCTCGACGCCCGCGTCGACGAGGCTCTGTGTGATCGTTGCCGAGTACTCGGCCGGGTATCGCATGACGAACTCGACCGGTTCGCCCGACAAGCCTCCATACTCTCCGGCGACCTCGTTCGAAACGTCCCGGATGATGACGCCGTCGTTGATCTGTCCGGAGGCGAGCTTCGCGTTGAACTCGTTGAGCGTGAGCTCTTCCGGCTGGTTCGATTGGCCGATGAACACGTTGACGGCCATCACCACGACGAAGATCACGGCGAGGTAGATCAAAATGGTTCGTGCGGTGCGGCTCACACTGCTCCTCGGCTCAATTCCGGGCACCAACTGCCCGCCTCTTCATGGTACGCCGTCGGCCTAGCTACGCGACAGGCAGAGGCAAGCAGCAGGAGCGAGCCTGCTCCGTATCTTGCTACTTGCTACTTGTGTCTTGCTACTCGAATCTCAGACTTCGTCGACGACGGCAACGTACGGCAGGTTCCGGTACTTCCCGTCGAAGTCGAGGCCGTAGCCGATCACGAACTCGGGTCCGATGTGGAAGCCCTCATATGCGACGTCGAGGGGCGGGCGCTCGATCCCGTCCTTGATGAGGAGCGCCGCAAGCTTCAGGGAGGCCGGATTGCGCACTTCGAGGTTCTTGATGAGGTACTGAAGCGTGAGTCCTGAGTCGATGATGTCCTCGACGATGAGCACATGCCGGCCCTCGATCTCCTCATCGAGGTCCTTGAGTATCCGCACGACGCCGCTCGACTTCGTCGAAGCGCCGTACGAGGACACGGCCATGAAGTCGAACTCGACCGGAAGCGTGATGTGCCTGGACAGATCGGCCATGACCACGAATGCACCCTTCAGGATCCCGACCATGAGGAGATCCTCACCTTCGTAATCCCGCGAGATCGCTGCGCCCATCTCGGCGAGCTTCGCATCGATCTCCTCTGCGGATACGAGCGTCCTTCCAATCTTCACGGCTGGTTCCTCTCAAGTGTGATGGCGATCGTGTCGGTCGTTGCCGGCCGGGCCCATGACGCGATCCGGATTCCGGCGACTGCGACGATTCTGGCATCGCTCGCGACGACAGGCCAAGCGGATCTCCGCCGAACCGGCACACCGTGCTCGGCGAGGACGGTTCTCACCGTCTTTGTACCACCGTCGATGTCGATCCGGTCGCCCTCGACGGCGGCTCGCAGGACGATTCGCTCGGCGAAGATTCCCGGGTCGGCGAAAAGCGTCGAACGCCGATGAACTGCGGGCTTCTTCGTTGTCTCGAACGCGACCCTCATGTCTCCGAAGGCCAGCACCGAAGGGACGGCGATGTCCACCGGATTGGGCGGCGGCACGGAAGAGCGCGACACAACGACGAGCGGCCCTTCTCGCCGAGCGATCAAGCCATCCGACACGTTCGTGCTCTCGGAGCGCCCGAGCGCAACGGCGAGCACGGCCTCGACGTCGGTCAGGGTTCCCGCATACGGCGACAGAAGACGCCGGAGCGCCCTTCGCACAGCGCGAGAGGCGACGGGTCCCGGAACGGTTGCGAGCACCGCTGCCGGGATTCCGACGGCCCCGGGCTCGTCGAGGATCGGGACATCGGTGGACAGATCCTCAATCGTGGCGTCGTCCGCTGCGACGAGGGCACCGGCTCTCGCAAGGATTCGCCTGATCCCGGGGCGGTATTCGGTCTCGAGTTGTGGGAGGAGGCGATGCCGGATGCGGTTCCTCAGATGCTGGAGGCTCTCGTTGGCGGGGTCGTCGGCGAACGGAAGGCCGAGTTCGGTCGCAACCTCTCGCACGTCGGTTCGTGAGATGCGGAGCAATGGGCGGGCCACTCCAGGGCGGCCGGTCTCCATGCCCGCGATTCCTCCGCTCCCGGCGCCGCGCAGGAGGTTCATGAGCACCGTCTCGGCCTGGTCGTCGAGTGTGTGCCCTGTGACGATCGTCTCGCCGGGTCCGCGGCTGCGCTCGATCGCATTCCAGCGTTCGCGCCGTGCGCGTTCTTCGAGCGCCGACCCCGGCTCGATCGGAGCGTCCACGTAGGTGACGGGGATCTCGAGCTTGGCGGCGAGGTCCCGAACGGCGGCCTCGAGCGCATCCGAGCCTTCGAGGCCGTGACGCACGAAGAGCGCGCGCGTGCCGGGACGCTGCGACGAAACCCATGCTGCGACGGCCGAGTCGGCTCCTCCTCCGAGAGCCACGACGAGCTGTCCATCCGGGAGCGAGCCGACCGCGGCCGCTGCCAGATCGTCGGGCTTCATACGACTCGATCCAACCAGCGCCGGGGTTCGTCGATCTCTTCCAGTGTGGGAAGCGCCTCGGGGCTCTCCCACGCCTTGTTCAGCGTCTCCCAGTCGGCGTGGTGCTCGACGGCGTTGATGAACCGCTCCCCCATCTCGTACTGGCGGAGCTTCATCTCGAGGCCGATGAGTCGCATCAGAGCGGCGGTGCGCTTGTCCGAGCGCCTTGCCTTGAGGACTCGCGACATCCGACCCTGGGTCACGAGTTCCCGTTCGCCGATGCGGTCCATGACCACGTGCCCGTGGCCTTCGAGCAGGGACATCAATGCCTGGACCCTGTCCATCACCTCCCGCTGCTCCGGCGTCGCGAAGAGCCCGAAGATCCCCGCTTCGTCGACGAGCGGCTTCCCCGCGGCCGCTGCTTCTTTCATCTCGGCCGCCACTCGTTGGATGCGACCGCTCTCCGGCTTCGATGCGGCGACGAGCTCCTCGACGAGACCGAGGAAGTAGCCGCGGAGCCAGGGGACGCCCATGAATTGGAGGCGGTGGGTGCACTCGTGGAGGGCGACCCAGAACCGGAACTCGTCCGGGCGGAAGGCGTGGTCGCGCTCCATCTTGAGAAGGTTTGGGCCCACGAAGAGCACCATGTCTCCGTCGCCGCCTTCGGCGTTGGGGAGCACGAGTTCGTACTGCCCGAGGACCTTGCGGGAGAGAAACCCGAGCACCGCACCCATCTCTGCGCCCATGATCCGGCCGGCGATGCCGGCCCCGATGCCGGTCTGCGAGCTGAGCCTCTCCTCGACGGGTGCGAGGAGGGTCGAGAAGGAGGCCACGTTGTTCTCGACCCACTCCGACCGGCCGATCACCGCGACCTCCGGCAGCCCGGGAGCACGGAGCCCGGTCTCCTCGGAGACGAGTTCCGAGGCGCGCAAGACGTGCTCGGGCATGTCCCGATCGAGGCGGGTCTCGTGATAGGTGCCTTCGAGCGGGTAGCGGCCGGCGACGCTCGCCGCAACGGTGACGGCCATGGGCCAATCGACGCGTGACATGGGGGAGAGAGTAGAGAGTAGAGAGAACGAAGTAGAGAGACCCGAGCAACGCGCCCGGGTCCCGTCTCTCTACTCTCTACTTTCTACTGATCTTCAGGCCTCGCTGCCGGCGACCCGGCCGCGGAGGCGGGGGTACTTCACGGGTGCGTGGGCGTAGCAGTACTCGCGGCGGTTGTAGCGAGAGAGCTTCGTCTCGCAGCCATCGTTGGCGCAGTAGCGCTCCGTCGAGTAAGTCTGCGGTGGACGAGCGCCACCCTTGGGCTGGCGGCCTCTCAGGACGTTGTCGTTCATCTTCGATTCCCTCCAGTCGAGCCGGTGGGAATCAGCTCCCCGACTCGTCCTTCTCTCTTTCCTCTTGTATCAACGCTCGGAGGGTGTCGAAAAGTTCCGGAGGTGGGTCGGTGCGTCCGCGTTCGTGGATCACGCCCTTGAGCTTGCGCTCGAATTCGTAGGCGTCCATGCAGTGTGCGCAGCGCTTCAGGTGGAGCCGGATACGCGACTTGCGGAAGAACGAGATCTCCTCGTCGAGGTAGTGGTAGACGTATTCGATGGCGTGATCGCAACCGCTCATGACCGGTCCCCTGTGATGCCGTGTTCCTGCGCCACGTCCCACAACTTCTTCTGCAGCGCTTTTCTTCCCCGATGCAGCCGTGACATCACGGTCCCGATCGGGATGTCGAGCATTTCGGCGATCTCCTTGTAGGCGAAGCCGTCGACGTCGGCGAGGAGCACCGGCATCCGGAACGTCTCCGGCAGCGCCTCGAGAGCGTCGATGATGTCGGTGTCGACGAACGCGTCGAGCATGTCGGCTTCGGCGCTCTGAGCCGCTCCTGAGGCCTCGCCGAGGCGCCGGAACAGGTACATGTCCTGAAGCTCGCCGAGCTCCACCTCCGAGGGGCGGCGCTGCTTCTTGCGGTAGTTGTTGATGTAGGTGTTCGTCAGGATGCGATAGAGCCAGGCCTTGAGATTCGTCCCCTCGGTGAACGAGTCGTAGGCCCGGTATGCCTTGAGGTACGTCTCCTGAACGACGTCTTCAGCGTCGGCCGCATTTCGGGCCATTCGGAGCGCGGCTGAGTACAGCTGTGGCGCGTACTGCATTGCGTCGCGTTCGAAGTTTGCCTGGTCCGCCACGGGTCTCCCTCGTCTTCCCGGGACATCCTACGTCGGTGCGGGAACAGCGGGAGTGCCGTTAGGATTCCGGCTCCCCCGCCGGGGTAGCTCAGTCCGGCAGAGCAACGCACTCGTAATGCGTAGGCCACGGGTTCGAATCCCGTCTCCGGCTCGAAACTTGCGCTCCTCTCATCGTTTGTGCCTACGACCACAACAGTTGTGGTTCTGCACACAAACGATTGCAGCTCCGCCGGTATTCGGCAGCTACTCCGCGTACTTCATCTCGCGTTTGAACTTCGCCCAGTCCGACGACTTCGTCGACCAGACGAGGTCGGTGATGATCTGCCCGAAGGCGACGACGAAGAGGACGA